>JANPKP010000304.1:0-3935 GCA_031426095.1 Gemmataceae bacterium | reverse complement strand
GGCGGCGGTGACGACGGCGGACGGCGTCGGCGGCTTGGCGAGGGCGTCGAGCCGGTCGAGGAGCGTTCGCGGGGCGAGGACGGCGTCCCCCTCGACGTACACGGTGGCGGGCTCCGGCGGCTGGGCGAGCAGCGGGTGGAGCGGCAGGACGGCCAGCAGCACCCCCGAGCCGACGACGACGCGGGTGGAGCCGCCCTCCCTCGCCGCCGGCGGCGTGCGAACGCGGGCACGGGGCCACGCCCGGGACGCGACCAATAGCGCGACGGCGACCAGCCCCGCGGCCAGCGGCAGGCGGGCGAACGGCCCGCCGGCGAGGGTGCCGGCCGCCCCCGCGAGGCCGAGCAGCACAGCGGCCCACGCCGTCGCCCGCCCGGAGCGCCGGCCGCCGCGGGCCGCCGCCCACCACCCGGCCGCCAGCACCACCCCGGCCAGCCCGACGCGGACGGCCGCCGCCACCGGCGTGCGGGCGACCGTGACCGCGTCCCCGTCGGCGTCGCCCTTCACGGCCCACCGGACGGGGTTCGCCCCGTCCCCGAGCGGGCCGGTGAGCGGGGTGTCGCCCGCCCCCGTGAGCGGCCGCGCCCACGCCGGCGTCCAGAGCGGCTCGGCCCCGGCTCCGAACAGCCACACGCGGCGGCAGCCGGCCACTTCCCCCGGCAACTCGGGCCGCGGGCTGGTGGGCCGCGACACGCCGAAACGGGACGCGGCCGGCAGCCGGTAACGCACCTCGAACGGCACCGCCCCGCCGACCGGGACCGGCAAGCGGACCGTGACCCCGCCGTCCCCTTCCGCGACCGCGTCGGCTTGCGGCGAGAGCCACCTCCCGGCCACGACCGCCGCGACGGGCACGGCCCCCGCCGGCAGCCCGACGGGGAGCATGTCGCCGCCGGCCGCCGCGACCGTGCCGCCGAACGCGGCCGTGAGTTCGCCCGCCCCCCCGACGGCCGTGGTGAGGTGAAGCCCGTCGTACCGCCACCCGGCCCCGGCGGGGGCGTCGGCCGTCGGCACGGCGGGGCGGAGGGCGACGCGGCCGGGCCGGCGGGTGTCCACGCGGCCGGGCCGGCGGGTGTCCTCGCGGCCGGGCGAAACGGCACGCAGCACCCAGGCCCGGGCGGGCGGGACGGCGGCGGTCTGCGACGGGCAGCCGACGACCGTGGGGAGGGGGACGAAAATGGGCAGCGGGGGAGGTTCATCTTTCTTGTGGCCCGGGCTTCCAGGCCCGGGCTGATCCACGACCCCGGGCCTGGTAGCCCGGGCCACAAGAATCGAGGCCGCGTCCGTCAGCGGCACCGTCGTTTCTAGCACTAGCACGCCGACACCCGCCGGCCGGGCGAGCGTCAGCCGCCACGCGGTCAGCGGGCCGGCGTCGAACCCCGTGAAGCCGAACGGCCCGCCCAGCAGCGGCAACAGGCCCGGGAGTTCGCCCAGCGGCACGGCCGTCGCCGCCGTCACGGCGTTGTCCGCCGTCGCCGCCCGCCACGTCCGCCCCCGGCCGTCGGCCTCGGGAATCAGCACCGTGAGCCCCGGCACCGACCCGCCGGCGATCCGCAGCGTCAGCCGCGTCGTCGCCCGCAGCCGGCCGTCCACGCGGGCCACAGCCGTGTCGCTCTCGGCGCCCCAGTCGGCGGCCTTCGGGGCGAGGAGCAGCACGCCGTCCGGCTCCCGCCCCTGGTAGGCGAACGCGGCCGCGTTCCCGCTCCCACCTGACGCCGGCGTCGGGTCGGGCACCCCGGCGAGGGCCGGCGTCACGACCCACCCCGGGGTCGCCCCCACGGCGAAGGTGCCGTCCCGCTCGGCGGCCCCGACGGGCACTACCTTCGGCACCGGCAGCCGCAGCGGGGCGTCGGGGCGGACGGCGTTCGCGGCCGGCAGCGGCGGGCCGCGGAGGTCGAACCGCAGCTCCACCTCCTGCCCGGACGCCAGCGGGCGGGGGAACTCGACGGCCAGCGTCGGCGGCGACCCCGCGACCGGGCCGGCGTAAGCCCCGTCGTCCGGCGTCGAGGTGAACCGGCCGGGGGCGTACCCCGCCGGCACCTGCACCGGCAGGGCGAACAGCGGCCCCCGGCGGACGCGCACGGCGAGCCTCACCGCCGCCACCGGCCGGCCCGCCTGCACCCGCCACTCGACCGCCTCCTTCGTGGTGAAGTCCGGCCCCGCCCCGGTCACGGCCACGCCGGGGAGGTGCCGGGCCGCCCGGTCCGCCCCCGGGGGGAGCAGCGTTCCCGTGAAGGCGAGTGTCTGCACGCGGTCGGCCGCCGTGGCCGCGTCGAGCAGGCGGAAGTCGCCGGCCGCCCACCCCGTGAGCTTCAAATCGCGGGCGACCCGTACGTCCACCCGCTCGTCGCCGACGAGCCCGTTCCGCGGCCGCACGCCCGGCAGCGGCGACGCCTCGGGCGGCCCGGCCGGCGGCGGGGCCACGGCCGCGATCAGCACCTTCCCGCCCGGGGCCGGCTGCCGCAGCTTCACCCGCACCACCGTCGGCCCGCCGGGCGTCGGCTCGGCCTGCCACGCGGCCCGGTTGTTCGCCACCACGTCGGTGATGCGTAACGCCGGGTCGGCGCCGAACACCCACTCGCCGGCGGCCCCGCGGGCGGCTTGCAGGTCGAACTCGAACGTGCAGGCCGTCTGCCCCGGCTCCAGTTCGTAGCGGCTGGCCAGCGACGCCCGCACGGCTCCCGCCGCCACCGGTTCGCCGCCGGCCGCCCGCACGCCGAACTCCAGCTTCGGCCCGCCGAAGCGGAACCGCCACGTCCGCCGGGCCGGGTCCGCCGCCGGGAGCGGACCGGTGAGCAGCACGTCCGGCGGGACGGCCACCGGGGTGCGGTCGGCCGGCAAATCGAGGTCGAACGCGGCCGCGGGGCACGGGGGCACCCGCAGCTCGAAGCGGCGTTCGCCCGGCTCGTCGGTGCCGCCGAGGGACCAGTTGAACCTCAGCTCGCGCCGCCCGCTCCCCTCCACCCACACGGCCGGCCCGGCGGGGAAGCCGGGGCCGAGGACGCCCATCACGGCGTCGCCCCCGCCGGCCCACTTCGCGTCCCGCACGGCCAGCCGGAACGGCTCCAGCGGGAACGCCGCCGGCCGGCCCGCCGGGTTGTGCAACCCCCACACCGCCGCCCCGCTCAGGTCGGCCCCCGCGAGCGTGCCCGTGTACGTCGCCTCCGCCAGCCGCACCGGCTCCTTCGCGTCGCGCACGGCCTCGGCCGCCCGCCGCACGCGGGCTTCGAAGTCGTCCCGCGACAGCCGCACGAGCGGCCCGGCTTCGGCGGGGGGAGCCTGACCGTCGGCGAGGCGGACACGGCGAATGGGAAACGGGTCGTCGGCCGGCTCCGCGAGGTAGTGGGCGGCGAGAACGCCGGCGGTGCCCAGCCCGGCCGGCCCCGCGGCCACCGGCACGGCCACAAGGGCCGCCGCGAGGCCGATCAGGGGCGGGGCCAGGAGCCGACGCATTCGGGGCACTCACGGGGGGGGTTAACGCGGCGGGAAGCGAAAAGCGTCCCCGCATTCTCCCGCTTTTAAACGGCGGGTTCGGACCCAAATGTTGGCCCACACGGCGGTTGCCCGTTCCCGCTCCCAGGGGCCCCGGTAAACCGGGGGCGGGCGGCGCTTTTGTCGAGTTAACCGCCCCGTCACAGCCAGTACACCGCCGCGAAGATCGCCCCGAACGTCGCCGCCAGGAGCAGGACGACGACGCCCCACGTCCCCCCGAACGGCTGCGGGTAGAGGTAACTGCCGCAGTTCGGGCACGGGGCCGCGTCCCCGGCGTCGAGCGGCTCGGCCACCCCCTGCCAGCGACAGACCTTGCACCGATACGCCCGTTGGTGTGAGTGCATACACGCCCCGTTCGTTTTCGTAGGGTGGTGCCGAGTTCGCGAGGCCCACCACCCGGGTGCGAAGGTGTAACGCGGTGGGCCTCGAAGACTAGGCACCCCCCTACA
>JANPKP010000303.1:0-28934 GCA_031426095.1 Gemmataceae bacterium | reverse complement strand
ATCGACGAGGGATTTGTTCGTCAGCCCGGTGCCGTCGGGGCCGAACGTCACCACCACGATCACCTGGTCGTCCGCCCACTTCGCCTGGTTGTCGGCGGGGGCGGGGCCGCCGCCGGCGGTGCGGTAGTCGCCCGCCGGCCGGCCCATCTCGGCCGTCACCTCGGCCGGCGTCATGCCGGCCCGGAGGCGGGGGAACGCAGACCGGAACCACGACCCCTCCCCCGGCCTCGCTTCGGCGGCGAGGGCGGCCCCGACCGTAAGCCCGACCACGGCGATGAACAGGACGAGCGAGCGGACGTGGTGGTGCATCGTGTGGATTCCGGCAATGGCACGCGGATGACGCGGATCGGGTCGCGGATGGAGAGGATCGGAGGGAGATCGATCCTCTCCATCCGCGTCCCATCTTCTCATTGATCGGTTCCCCGTCCCGCGTCCCACGTCCCGCGTCTTGCCGCCCGGCGGCGATTTCTCCGCCGCCGGGCGTCCTATCACCCGTGGGGAGGCCGGGCCGGTCGTAGCGGTTGCACCGGCTGCGACGGCGGTCCGTATTGACCCGGTTTTGCCCGCTTCTTAGAGTGAATGGCTGACCGCGCACCGACGGCACCCGGCTTGCTGGGGCCACCCGACACGGAGGCGATGCCCTCGATGGCGACCGAAACCAAGATGGAGCCGGGCTTTCTGGAAAAGCTCGGGGACTCGTTCACCACCTTTACCGAGGGGTGCGTCGGGTTCCTCGGCCGCCTGTTCGGGTCGGCCAACGACCGCCAGGTCCGCGGCATCGGCTACATCCGTCCCAAAGGGGCCGACGCCCACACCGTCGCCGCCGGGTCCATCCTCGGCAAGATCAACGACCTCGAAACCCAGATGGGGAAGCTCTCCGACGACGAGCTGAAGGGGCTCAGCGTCAAGTTCCGTGAGCGGCTCGCGGCGGGGGAGACGCTCGACGACATCCTCCCCGAGGCGTTCGCCGCCTGCCGCGAGGCGGGGAAGCGCACGAAGGGGATGCGGCACTACGACACGCAGATGGTCGGCGGCGTCATCCTCCACCGCGGGAACATCGCCGAGATGGTGACGGGCGAGGGCAAGACGCTCGTCGCCACCCTGCCGGCGTACCTCAACGCGCTCGCCGGCAACGGCGTCCACGTCATCACCGTCAACGACTACCTCGCCCGCCGCGACTGCGAGTGGATGCTCCCCGTCTACAACGCCCTCGGCGTGAGTGCGGCGTACATCCAGAGCGACATGGACCCGGACGCCCGCCGCCACGCCTACGACTGCGACATCACGTACGGCACCAACAGCGAGTTCGGGTTCGACTACCTCCGCGACAACATGAAGCTGGCCCGCCACGACGACGCCGCCTTCCACCCGTACTACCGCCAGTGCCAGCGGACGCCGCTCGCCTTCGCCATCATCGACGAGGTGGACAACATCCTCATCGACGAGGCCCGCACCCCGCTCATCATCAGCGGGCCGGCGTTCTCGGACGCCAAGCGGTTCGTGGAGGGCGACCGCATCGCCCGGGCGCTCACGGAGATGGAGCGGAAGGGCCGCAAGGAGCTGGCCGAGGGCGGCACGGTGGTCATCACCGGCGTCGAGGGCGACGGGATGCCGCTCCTGAGCCCGCCGGACGGCAAGGTGGACCCGCAGAACCCGCTGCCCAAGGGCGTCTACTTCGAGATCAAGGAGAAGGAGCGGAGCTGCCACCTGACCGACGCCGGGGTGCGGGAGGCGGAACGCCTCGCGGGCGTGGAGAGCTTCTACACGGCCGGCAACATGGAATGGCCGCACATCATGGACAACGCGCTGAAGGCGCACCACCTGTACAAGCTCGACCGCGACTACATGATCGCCCCCGACCCGCGGGAGAACAACCAGCGGGGCATCATCATCATCGACACCAACACCGGCCGGGCCATGTTCGGCCGGCAGTGGAGCGACGGGCTGCACCAGGCGGTCGAGGCCAAGCACCAGCGGGAGGGCGTCACCATCAAGCAGGAGACGCAGACGCTCGCCACCATCACCCTCCAGAACTTCTTCAAGCTCTACAAGAAGCTCGCCGGCATGACCGGCACCGCCATGACGGAGGCCAACGAGTTCTGGAAGATCTACACGCTCGACGTGGTGGCCGTGCCGACGAACAAGCCGATGCTCCGGATCAACGCCCGCGACCTCGTGTACCGGACCGAGAAGGAGAAGTGGGAGGCGGTCGTCGGGGAGATCGACGAGGTCCACAAGACCGGCCGGCCGATCCTCATCGGCACCACCGACGTGGCCAAGAGCGAGAAGCTGGCGGTCATGCTCAAGAAGCGGGGGATCAAGCACGAACTCCTGAACGCCAAGCCGGAGAACGTGGCCCGCGAGGCCGAGATCGTGGCCCAGGCCGGCCGCGTGTCGGCCGTCACCATCAGCACGAACATGGCCGGCCGCGGGACCGACATCATCCTCGGCGGCAACCCCGAGACGATGGCCTGGGCGCGGCTCAAGAACGCCAAGGATTCCGACGGCCGGCTCCTTTACCCGACGCGGCTCGAGGTGCCCAACGACGTGTGGCACACCACCGTCACGGAGATCGAGGGCAAGGAGCGGATGAAGGAGGAGGGCCGCAAGGTCGCCGAGATGGGCGGCCTGCACATCGTCGGCACCGAGCGGCACGAGGCCCGGCGGGTGGACAACCAGCTCCGCGGGCGGGCCGGCCGCCAGGGCGACCCCGGGAGCAGCCGCTTCTTCCTCTCCCAGCAAGACGACCTGATGCGGATGGTCCCCGGCGAGTGGGTCGGGGCCGTCCTCAGCCGGCTCGGCATGCAGGAGGGCGAGGCCATCGAGAGCGGGATGGTCACCCGCCGCATCGAGAAGGCCCAGAAGAAGGTCGAGGAGTACCACTTCGAGCAGCGGAAGAACCTGCTCGAATACGACGAGGTGATGGACTTCCAGCGGAAGAAGGTGTACGGCACGCGGCAGGAAATCCTGGAGGGCCGCAACCCGCGGGCGATGATCCTCGGCATGATCGACGACCAGATCGCGGCGGCCGTCGAGAAGTACCTGGACGACGACTACGCCCCGGCGAGCTTCGCCGAGTTCGCCGCCGGCCGGCTCGGGGGCGAGTTCGAGACGGCCGAGTTCCGCGGGGCCGACTTCAACGCCGCGAGCACGGCCGCCACCGAGAAGGCCCTGGCCGCGGTGCCGACCATCGTCCAGGAACTGATGGAGGAGAACCTCAACCCGGACGAGGACCCGAAGGACTGGAAGTGGAACGAGATGATCCGGGCCCTGAGCGCCAAGTACGGCCTCAAGGAGACCGACCGCGACCTCAAGAAGGTCCCCCGCGAGGAGCTGGCCGAGCACCTCGTGGCCCTGGCCCGCGAGGCCGTGCGGGCGATCGACCTTTCGGAAGGCGGACGCTTCCTCGTGAAGACGTACCCGGCCGAGTCGCTGGCCGACTGGGTGCGGCAGAAGTTCCAGGTGAACGTGCCGCTCGACGAGATCGCGGACAAGCCGCAGACCTCGCTCCCGGCGTACTTCGTGCGGAAGGTGCGGGAGGCGTACCGGGCGAAGGACGTGGAGTTCCCGGTCCGGGTGGCCCTGTCGAACTTCATGGCCGACAAGGCCCAGGGCGGCGGGCGGATCGACCGCGACGGGCTGATCCGGTGGGCGGCCCAGCGGCTCGGCCCGGTCCTGGCCCAGCGGCAGAACGGCCCCCTGGCCGTCGCCGACGAGGCCGGGTTCTTCGCCGCGTCCTTCAAGGCGTTGGAGGCCGAGGGGCTGACGGAGGAGCTGTTCCGCACCGAGCCGCGGAGCCGGCTCAAGGAAGTGCTGATGGCCGTCGCCCCGAAGATGCTCCCGCCGGCCGGGCTCGACGAGATCGCCGCCAAGCTCGACGACGTCTTCAGCGGTGCCACCGCCGCCGAGGCCGCCGACGCCAAGGAACTCGCCGAGTGGTGCCGCACCGAGTTGGGCCTGGCCCTCGACGCCGGCAAGCTCACGGGCGCGAGCCGGGACGGGGCCTTCCAGACGGTGCTCAACGCCTACGACGAGAAGTACCGCCCCGAGATGCACTCGGTCGAGCGCGGCCTGCTGCTCGAACAGCTCGACAGCGCGTGGAAGACGCACCTGCTGGCGATGGACCACCTCAAGAGCGGCGTGGGCCTGCGGAGTTACGGGCAGGAAGACCCGAAGATCGTCTACAAGCGGGAGGGCATGAAGGAGTTCGACGCCATGTGGGAGGGCGTCCACGACCGCGTCACGGAGGCCGTCTTCCGCATGGAGGACCTCGGCGAGGAGGAGGCCCAGGCGGCCCTCTGGGCCGGGGCGCGGGCGACGCACGCGGCGGCCGCGAGCGCGACCCAAGCCCGCGCCGCGGAGGCCGACGCCCAGGGCCAGCAGACGAACGCGGCCGGCGGCGAGGTGAAGAAGGTCGACCCGATCCGCAACCTGGGTGCGAAGGTCGGCCGCAACGACCCGTGCTCGTGCGGCAGCGGCAAGAAGTACAAGAACTGCCACATGAAGATGGAGGCGGGGAAGAAGTGACGGGCGTCGGGGGCGTCAGGAGAAGTTTCAATGAGTTCGCACGTGATTCCCGTGTCGCGGTCGCTGATCGCGTGCGATTTCCACGTCGGTTATCAAGACGGCCGGGTCGATCTGTACGGCATCTTCAACGCCCTCCGCCCGGCGATCTACCCGCACGTCCGCCCGCAGGTGGTCGTGTTTGCCCAATTGACCGGCGGGGTCGGCGACGTGCCGTTCTACTTCGAAGTCCGGCACTGGGGACGGGACGAAGCGCTATCGAGGACGACGGTGAACCGCGTCCGCTTCCCGAACCGGACGGCCGTCGTGCAGATCGCCATGACGATTGAACGGCTTCGCCTACCCGAACCCGGGCTGTACGTCATCGATCTGTTCTGCCACGATGCCTGGGTGTGTGACACCACGATCCACCTGCACTGACATCGGAGGGCCGTCGTGACCCCGGACTACCCGCACCACTCGACCGACGCTTTTATGGAGAACGCCACCCCCGTGCAGTCGTTCGTCAGCCCGGCGTTGGAACTGCGCCCCGAGGACCAAGCCCGCACCCGCCGCGGCCGGCCGGTCCGCGACGAACGCCCGCTCCCGCCGCCCGAACCCGATGCCCCGCCCCCGCCTGCGGATCCTGTCTGACACGACCCGGGAATGGATTCCCCCTCATGCCCGTCGTACTCGATCTCGTGTACCTCGTCGCGCTGCTCGCCCTGTCACCGTGGCTGGCGTGGCGGGCCGTCCGCACGGGTCGCTACCGCCGCGACCTGGCCGCCAAGCTCGCCGGGGCGGTCCGCGTGCCGGCCGGCGGGGGGCGGCCGGCGGCGTGGTTCCACGGCGTCAGCCTCGGCGAAGTCCAACTCCTCGGCGTCCTCGTCCCCGCCTTCCGCGCCCGCCACCCCGGCTGGCGCGTCGTCGTCTCGGCCACCACCGACACCGGGCTGGCCGAGGCCCGGTCGCGATTCCCCGACCTTGCCGTCATCCCCTGGCCGTTCGACTTCTCGTGGGCCGTCGGGGCGGCGCTCGACCGCGTCCGACCGGCCGTCCTCGTCCTCGCCGAGAGCGAGCTGTGGCCGAACGTGCTGGCGGCGGCGAGGCGGCGGGGCGTCCCCGTGGTGGTGGTGAACGGCCGGATGAGCCCGCGGAGCTACCGCCGGCTGGCCCGGTTCGCGGGGGCGGCCCGGCGGCTCCTGTTCGGGAACGTCACGCACTTCGCCATGCAGGAGCAAGAGTACGCCGACCGGCTGGTGGCGCTCGGCGTGCCGCCGTCGAAGGTAACGGTGACGGGGTCGGTGAAGTACGACGGGGCGGCCGGCGACCGCGACGCCACTCGCACGCAGACGCTCCGCCGGCTGCTCGGTTGCTCGGGGACGGCTCAGGGGACAGGAGGCAGGGAACAGGAGCCAGAAAGTACGACTCCGCAACTGCCCCCTGTCCCTTGTCCCCTGACTCCTCTCGTCTGGCTCGCCGGCAGCACACACGCCCCCGAAGAGGCGATCGTTCTCCGCGTGTTCGCCAGCCTCCGCGAGCGCTTCCCCCACTTGTGCCTGGTCCTCGTCCCGCGGCACCCGGACCGCTTCGAGGAAGTCGCGGCACTGGTCGCCGGGAGCGGGCTGCCGACCGTCCGCCGCAGCCGCGTGACGGAAGCGCTGACCGGGATGCCGGCGGTGGTGCTGCTCGACACGGTGGGCGAACTCGGGGCGGCGTGGGGGCTGGCCGACGTGGGGTTCACCGGCGGCAGCCTCGACGGCGTCCGCGGCGGGCAAAGTATGATCGAGCCGGCCGGGTACGGGGTGCCGTGCGTGTTCGGCCCGCACGTCTGGAACTTCAAAGCGGCCGCCCGCCGGCTCATCGAGGTGGGGGGGGCGATCATGGTGGACGACGAGGCCGGCCTGGAACGCGAACTCGCCGCCCTCGTGTCCGACGCCGGGAAGCGGGAGGCGATGGGCACCGCCGCCCGCGACCTCGTCCGCCGCCAGCAGGGGGCGACCCGCCGGACGCTCGACGTGCTCGACGCGGTGATCGGGGCCGGGGCCGTTTCGCGGGCGGCGTGAGGCCGGTGCCACACAGAGCGTGTGCCATGTCGGAGGATTTCAGCGGGCAAAGTACGGCCCGACTGGTGACCCGCCCCGGCCGTCGTGTTAGCATTCCCCCATGTACCGCATCACGCAAGCCCTGTCCGTCGGCCGGTTCGCCACGCCCGAGAAGGCGGCGGAACTGCGGGCCGGCGGGGTCACGCACGTCCTCAACGTCTCCGACTTCCCGAGCGAGGTCGCGGCCGGGCCGGACTCGTTCCGGGAGGTGGCGTGGGTGCCGGTCCGCGACCTCCGCCGCGTGTCCGAGGGGCTGGCCGACCGCGTCCTCGACACGCTCCACCGCCTGGCGGCCGAGCCGGACGCCCACGTCTACGTCCACTGCGTCGCCGGCCAGCGGCGGGCCCCGACGGTGGTCTGGCTCTACCTCATCGCCTGCGGCTACCCGCCCGACTTCGCCCGCGACCTGATCGAAGCCCGCTCCCCGGACGCCGCCCCCGGCCACGGCCGGCTGAGCGACCCCGACCTGATCCTGCACGTCCAGAAGCACGGCCTGACGCACTACCTCCCGCTCCGCCGCGGCGAGGTGATCGTGCCGTTCGGCTGACGCGGAACGGCCTGTCGTAGGGTGGTGCCGTGTCTTCGAGGCCCACCATCGGCGAGCGTCGATAAGATGGTGGGCCTGGCAGACTCAGCACCACCCTACGCCGGAGGCCGCCTTTGATTCATGCCGAACGCCATCACAAACTCGTCCGCGACTCCGCTCTTGCCCACCGGGGCGAAGACTTGCTCACGTCCTCGGCGTTTCAGCTACTCTGGTACCTACCGCCCACCGAGGGGCTACTCGCTGTCTTGAAGCGAGTGCGTTCGGTACGCTTGCTGGACGGAAATGCGGTAGCCGAAGTGACGCCGCCGGCTTGGGCCCTCGTCGATACGGCCGACGACTTCGAATACACCTTTTGGCCGAACTGGAGGATAGGATTCGGCCAACCCGAACTCGTCGTGACCTTCACATCCAAGGGTCAGTCGGTCGGCCGAATCCTTTTCGAGGTGAAATTGGACTCGGGCAAGAGCCAGACGATGAGTGACGCCATCGGGGACGATGGACCTGACGAGGACGAAGCCGACCCCGATCAATTGAGCAAGTACTGGCGGGGGTTGCAAAAGGACTTGGACAAGACTGGCGGGCCGGCACTCGGCGTCGTCTACCTGACGGCCCATGCAATCCCCCCGCTCGCGGACCTCACGGAGTCGCTCGCTAGGCAGCCGGGCACCTGGCTCGGCTGGTTGTCGTGGTGGGATGTGTGGGCGGCGATGAACGCCGTGCGAAACAACGGCCGCCCGTTCCGACCGGCCGCCGACTTGGCTGACCTCTTGGCGCTAAAGGGGTTCAAGACGTTCGACGGGTTCCACGTCGATGCGTGGTTTCCGCCGTCGAAGCCGTGGCAATTCTGGGAAACCGCCGAGGGGGTCACAATGCCCGGACAAGAACTCAGTCGGTCCGTCGCCGAGGCTACGCATTTCTTATGGCGGATTCACCGCCAAGTATGGGAATTGCTCGGCTCCTTGGAGAAGGCGTTCGATGCGCGTGGGTGGGTGCGGGAGTTGCCGCAGTCCGACCGGGATCGAGTCGTTCGGGACCACGAAGACCTGATCGCGTACAAGGTCTGGCTCGCGTGGTCACTGTGGCGGTTGTTCGCCCCGGTCGGCACCACCGGCGGCGGGTCAGAGCAGTACGTCGGCGTCCAGGTCATCTTCGGCCCGGACGATCCCGAGGAGTACCCGTCATCAATGTTGCTGATCGTCGCAGCTCGGTTCGAGGAGTCAGTGAACGCGGCAAGCGTGTGGAAGTCATGGAACTGGGATCACAGCGAAGTGGCCCTACGGGCGGCACGCGACAAGCCGCATGCGGTTCGCTTGACGGGGGCGCAATCTGCCCAGCTTTTCCCAGGTGCGCGGGAAGCCGTCGCCCTTGTCATTCCCCTCTGCGAGTTGACGGGTTCCGCGGACCTCGAAGCCCGCGTCGTCGCCCCCATCCTTGCGGCCGAAGCCGCGCTCGGTTCGACGCCACCCGCCCGTTGACACGGGCGGCTTGCCCGGAATGCCCATGCCAACTCCCCTCGCGTTCCTCGACGGCCGCCTCGTCCCGTTCGCGGACGCCGGGCTTTCCCTCCACGACGCCGGGTTCGCGGCCGGGGCGTGCGTCGTCGATAACGCCCGCACGTTTCGCCACCAACTCTTTCGCTGGGCCGACCACCTCGGCCGCTTCCGCCGCGACTGCGAGGCGTGCTTCGTCCCGCTTCTCACCACGGACGACGAACTCACGGCGGCGGCGGCGGAACTCGTCGCCCACAACGCCAAACTCCTGCCGGCCGGGGGCGACCTGCACCTCGTCACGTTCGCCACGCCGGGGCCGCTCGGGTTCTACACGGGCGGCGGCGACGGGCCGCCGACGCTCGGCATGGTCACGTACCCGGTGCCGGTCGGGCGGTATCGGCGGTTCTTCGCGGAGGGGGTCACGCTCGTGACCGTGGGGCACCAGCCGGCCGACGGGGGGGCGGTGCTGCCGCCGGGGGTGAAGCACCGCAGCCGGATGGCGTGGTGGCGGGCCGACCACCTCGCCCGCCGGCCGCCCCACCCGCCCGGGGCCGTGGCCCTGCTCACCGACGGCCCCGGCGGCACGATCACGGAAACGTCGGTCGCCAACTTCGCGTGCGTGATCGGCGGGGCCCTCGTCCTGCCGCCGGCCGACAAGGTGCTCGACGGCATCAGCCTGCGGGTGACGTGCGAGCTGGCCGACGTGCCCGTGCGGCACGAGCCACTGCCGCTGAGTCGGGTGCCGGAAATGAGCGAGGCGATGGTGACGGGCACGGGCTTCGGCGTGGCCGGCGTGCGGCGGATCGACGGCCGCGAGTTGCCGTGGCCGGGGCCGGTATACCTCCGACTCCAGGCCGCGTGGAACGCCCTCGTCGGCCTGGACATCGCGGGGCAGATGACCGGGTGACGGCCTGGAAATGGAAGGGGCCTTCGGCATCGAACCGGAGGCCCCGAGTGCGTAGGCGAGTCGCGAGGATGGCCGCGACTTCGCGGCGACGTTCATCGGGCATCATCTCCGATGCATTGATTTCGGGTCGATTCGACGTGCCGCCGGGGATCGAGAGGAAAAGGGTCGTCACTGCTTGTCAGTCAGTTCCACCGCCAGCCATGCTTTGGCGTAGCGAGTCATGCGATCGGCAGTGGCCGGGGAGAGGCCAAGAACCGCGGCGGCCTCGTCGCCGGTGAGACCGGCGAAGTATCGCAGTTCGAGCAGCTTCGCGTGATCGGGCTTCTTCTCGGCAAGGCGCTTCAGGGCTTCGTCCAACGCAAGAAGTTCCGGGTCGGGCAGTGGTGCGGCGATTTCGGAGAGTTCCGCCGGGACGACTTGGCCGTCGCGTTTGGTGGCGAGTTTGGCCCGCGCCCGATCGACGAGGATCCGCCGCATCGCCGTCGCGGCGGTTCGCAGGAAGTGCGTGCGATCCCGCCAATCGACGGAGGCGTTCGCCAGCTTCAACCAGGCTTCGTGGACGAGGGCCGTGGCGTCGAGCGTCTGCCCAGGCTTCTCGGCCGCCATTTTCGCCGCCGCGAGCTTGCGGAGTTCGTCGTAGAGCGGCGGAAGCAAATCGGCTGGGGTTGGCATCAGTCCTTCTTGGGGGGCTCAGAGGGAAGGACCCAGATCTTGCCGGACTCGGAAACGTTGATTTGCGGCTTCTCCTGAAAGAGACCGACCTTGCCCAGGACGACAACCGTCTCATCGACCAACTGTTTATGGTTCGCGGGCAAGCCGAGTTCCTTGATGCGCTCGGGCGTGGCGTTCTGAACGGTGGCCGTGAAGTTGTCGGCATCCCGGTGGTTGGCTTTGGAGTTGAGGAAGAGCAACTTCCCATCCCGGCTTTGGCCGGTGCTGCGAACGGTCATCTTGACCGCGACGCTTTCCCCCACCTTCTTCGACGCTTGCTCCGGCGTGAGCAAATCCTTGGGCAGGTCTGTGGTATTGGTTGGGGTGGGCTTGTCCTTCGGTGTGGGTTCCTTCGGTGCGGGTTCCTTTGGTGCGGGTTCCTTTGGTGCGGGTTCCAGCGGATCGGGTACGGCCAGTTCCGGGTGCAGTTTGAACCATACGGCTTTGTAATGTGCGATCTCTTTGCGGCTTTCGCCTGAGGAAAGTGAGACGATCGCTTCCGTTTCGTCGATCCGTTCCGAGGTCAATAGTTCGAGATACTTCGCAAAGTCGGCATAGGAGAAGGGCGTGCCATCCAGACGAAAGCCGAAAGGCTTGGTCGCGGCATGAGTTTTCTGGAAGGCGAAGTAACGTCCATCAGTTGAGAACCAGAAGGCTCCCAATGCTTTTTCATTGATGAATGGCAGTCTTGCGACGATCTCCGCGGAACGCCAATCCCAAATGAGCGGCATATTCCTGTCGTCCACGGTGAGGACCATTTCACCATCGGGTGAAAAGGCAACCTTCCGATAGGGGCGCGTGGATCGGAGTATGGGGCTGAGCGGTTGGCCGGTGGCCAGATCCCAGACTCGCGCCGTCAGGTCGCCGCTGGCGGTCACGATGCGCTTGCCGTCGGTTGAGAAATCGACACACTCGACTATGCCACTATGGCGCAAGATTCGCGGGGGTTTCGTCGGATTATCCGTGGAGAAAATGCTGGCATGACTCTGCGGAGAACCAGCCGTTGCCAGAATTCGACCGTTGGGGCTGAGTCGGGCTGCGTGTATGAGGGTGAATGAGTGGCGAATCGTGCGGCCGGGCTCGAGTTGCCAAGTTTTGCAACTCCGGCATTCGAATTCGCTCTTTTTCGAGAACGTGTAAAGCCAGCCGCAATCCGGGGTGAACGCTCCCCAGAGGTAGTCGCCGGCCGGGCAAAACCAATCGGTCAGGGGCTGACCCGTGCCCGCGTCCCAGACGCGATAACCCCGTTCCGCGTCGGCAACGACCGCCCGCTTGCCATCCGGGCTCAGCCACTGCTTGCTGTTGGCCGGTGCTTCCGCCAATGCGACTCCCGCTGCTCCTTTGGTAACGACCCGAAGTTGGCCGTCTGCCTGTTCGAATCGAACGGAACCATCCCGTGTGGCCACTCGCCCATCGGCCGGGCCGCCGCTTGCGAGCGCGTACTCGGAGTAGGGTTCTGTTGCTCGGAGCCGCCAGACGCGAGTGATGCCATCATAGTCGCTCAGCAGAATCGTCTGCCCATCTGGACTCACTTGAGGTACGATGTAATCTTTGCCGCACCGCCGGAGTGCTGGACCCACCGGCTTTCCGGTCGCGATATTGACCTGTTCGACGCTGGAACCGGCCGTACGCAAAAGCACGCTCTTTTCATCCGGCAGAAAGCACCCATTGCTGATGTTCCGGCTGACTCGAATCGTGGCGATGTGTCGCCCCGTCTGAGTCTCGCAGACGGTGCAGTAGTCGAGGTTCGAACCTTCGCCGTAACACAAAATCAGTCGTCCCGACGGACTGAGCGTGGCTCCATGCACGAGGCCAAGTTTAGTATGCTCCGAGATTTTATCGCCCGTAATGCTGTCCCAAACGGCAAACCCTTTTGCCCCTAGAACGAAAGTCACCAGCAGGCGACCGTCGCGGCTGAAGAGCGGCATGCGATCCACATTGGGATTCGCAACTAATCTACCGCCAAGATTGTAAGCTTCCGCGCGGTGCGGAAAACTCGCCACCGGTTTATCTTGTGCGGGGTCGCAGAGGACCGCTTGATCTTGGGTCGCATACGCGAATCGGTTTCCGGTCGGGCTGAAACGGATCGAGATGGCATCCTCGGTGATCGGCCAGGTCCGCGAACTCTTTCCAGTTTCGACGTCGAATTGTTCGATTGTCCGGGTTCCCGGTACCGCGAGGAGTACCGTCTTTCCATCGGGGGCAACACAAGCCGCGACACGCCCGGTCCGATTCGCCGGGGCAAACACTTTTCCTACGATCAGGCCCGTCTGCGGGTTCCACAGTCGCACCGAATTGTCTGCGGCCCGCGTCCAGAGAAATCGACCATCGGGTGTCCATTCGGCCGTCATGATTTTCTGCGGATGCACCAGCGGCGGCACCTTGAGGCGACCGGATTCGGGATCCCAGAGGTGCAAGATCGGCGAAGACGCCATGAGACTCATCACCGTCTTCGCATCGGGCGAAAGCAGGACGATCTTCGGCTCACCCGATTCGAACCGGACGGCTTGGAGTTCGGGAACCAATCGCAATGCGGCACCCACACGCTGCCGGTGGATCGATTCCCGCGCCGCCGTTTGTTCATCGATACCCCAGGCCGCTCCGTACCAATGCAGCGAGGTGAATACATCGCCTTTCTCCGCGGCATCGCTTGCCGTGCGCAGGCGCAGTCGAACCACTTGCCCTTGGGCAATGCGGCGGGCCTCGCCTTCCAGCGACCTTGCTTTTTCCTTCTCATCGCGTTCCGAAGTCGCCTTGTCGCGTTCCAAAGAAGCAATGCTGGCTTGGGTCTGGGCTTCACTCTCGGCCTGCCGGGCCTTATCTCGCTCAACAGAAGCAATGCTGGCTTGGGTCTGGGCTTCGATCTCAGCTTGTCGTGCTTTGTCCCGTTCGGCGCTCGCACGCACCAAGCCCCACGACGTTCCCGCGATTCCGGCGATCATGGCCAACAGCAGGATCCCGCCGACGACCACACCCCGGCGGTAACGCTTCAGGAACTTCTTCGCGCGGTATCCCGCGCTCGGCGGGTGGGCCTGCACCGCCTCGCCGTTGAGGTAACGCTGCACGTCCGCGGCGAAGCCGTTGGCGCTCTCGTACCGCCGGGTCCGGTCCTTCTCCAGGGCCTTCAGCACGATCCAATCCAGTTCGCTCCGCAGCATCGCCGTCAGCTTCCTCGGCTCGGTGCCGCGGTTGGCGGAGAGGCTCGGCAGGGCGTCCGAACTGCTGAGCTTGGTGCTCGGCTTCGGGGGCTCGTCCTCGCGGACCATCCGCAGGATCTCCAGCATCCCGGCCTTTTCCAACTCCTGCTTCTTGAACGGCGGATTGCCCGCGAGCAACTCGTAAAGCAGTATTCCGAGGGAGTAAACGTCCGAGCGGGTGTCGATGTCGAGGTTATTCAGGCTGGCCTGTTCCGGGCTCATGTACTGCGGCGTGCCCACGACCCCGCCGAACGCGGTGTTCATCGAGAGGTCGGTCAGGCTCGCGCCCGTGGCCTTGGCCAGCCCGAAGTCGATCACCTTGGGAACCGGCCGGTCGTCGTAGAGCCCCACCAGCACGTTCGACGGCTTGATGTCGCGGTGGATGACCCCCTTCTGGTGGGCGTGCTGGATGGCCTGGCAGACCGGCACGAAGAGCTCCAGCCGCTCCCTGGGCGTCAGCCTGCGGGCGTCGCAGTAGTCGGTGATCGGGTCGCCCTTGACGAGTTCCATGACGAAGTAGGGTCGGCCGTCGTGCAGGCCGCCGTCGAGCACCTTGGCGATGTTCGGGTGGTCCATCATGGCCAGGGCCTGCCGCTCGGCCTCGAACCGGGCGAGGACGGCCTTGGAGTCCATCCCCGCCTTGATGAGCTTGACGGCCACCCGCCGCCTGACGGGGGCCGTCTGGTGGGCCAGCCAGACGCTCCCCATGCCGCCCTCGCCGATCGCCTCGGTGAGCTTGTACTTCCCGGCGATCACGCTGCCCGCCGTGCCGACGGCGGCGGCGGCGGCGGCGGCGGATTCGCCGGGGCGAGCCGCGTGGTCGATCGTCAGGTCGGGGTTGGCGTCGGCCGCGAGCAGGGCCTCCACCCGGGCACGGAGGGCGTCGTCCCCGCCGCACTCGCGGTCGAGGACCGCCCGCCGCTGGCCGTCGGGGACGCCCAGAACGAGGGCGAACAGGCCTTCTTCGGTCATGGCAATGCTCCTTGAAGCCATTAGCGGGATTTTCGGGGAAGGAGCATCATCAGGCGAGCAAGAAAATAACGTATCCACGGGATCCGAGACGAATCGGAGTCTCAATGCCGAGGGACATCGTAGCCAGAGGGACCGAGAGTCTTGGGGCCGGAATCTCGGCAATCGGGATGAGGCGGGCTGGTCCCTCCGTTTGCTGGTTCGTCTCGGTGGGAGTGGGGAGAGTGGGGCCGAAGTCGAGAAGTGCGGAACCTCTTCGCGGAAAGGCGTTGAATGCAAACCGCCGAGAGGGGAACCTCTCGGCGGTTTTCGCCAGCTGGCGGGTACGTTTGAAGTGTCTCCCGAAGTGAAAGTGCCTCGTTCAGGACTTGAACCTGAACCCGCTGATTACGAGGTACAACCCCGAACCGTCTCCCGGCGACCTCGAGTTGTTCGCTTGGGTAAGTATCGTGCGGGTCACCGTAGGCGGCCGAGTGCGTGGAGTGGCGGCGGATTGCTGACAGATGCGGACGTTTCCGGTACGCGTCCGGTACGGACATCATAAGGACGCCGTATTCCTGGCGCTTATTCCTTGGGCCCCCACCCGCCGCCGAACTTGGCCTGGAGGTTGAACAGCAGGGAGTGGCTCGACGCGTCGAACGAGACGCTTGCGCCCGGGAGCTGGGTGACCGTCCCGGTCTTCGTGTTCCGGAACCCGTAGGCGTAGCCGAGGGACATGGACAGGGCGTCGGTGAGGTTCAAGGTCGTCCCGACGGAGATCGTGTTCTGGATGATCGCCGGCGACTGGATGTTGAAGAGGGTGCGGGTGGTGCTGAGCGGGTCCGTGTTGTACTGGTAGCCGGCCCGGACGGCGACCCGGTCGGTCAGCTGGTAGTTCCCGCCGACGGCCGCGGCGAACGCGCTATCCCAGCCGAGCCCGCCGTCCCGCACCGCCGTGCCGAACAGGTCGGTGTTCTCGTAGTCGAAGTACCGCAGGTCCACCCCGAGGGTGAGCCGGTCGATCCCCCGCCACGCGACGCCCCACGAGTAGATCGCGGGCAGCGTGGCCTTGAGGGAGAGCCGCACCGGGTTGCCGAGGTTGTCGCGGGAGTTGAACCGCCACGTCTCGAGCCACTGCGGGCTGGTGTAGCCGAACCCGACGTCGAGCGCGTCCGTCAGGGAGTAGACCAGGCCCGCCCGGACCCCGCCGCCCCAGTACGGCCTCGCGTTCGTCGCCGGGAGGAACGTGTTCGGCTGGCCGGGGGTCCGGTCGGGCGGGGCGAAGTACGCCGGGTCGAACGACACCAGCGTGTAATCGATGGTCGGCCCGAGGCCCACGACGAGCCGGTCGGACACCTCGTAAGAGACGGTGGGGGTCAGCTGTAACAACTGCATGTTCGCGAAGGTCGGGCCGAGGACGAACCGACCGGCCTGGCCGGTCGGGGCCAGGACCGGGTTGTTCGGGTCGCCGGGGTAGTTGACCCCGCCGCCGCCCAGAGCGAGGAGGCCCACCCCGAACGTGACCGGGCTCTCCGGGTCCAGCTTCGACACCACGCCGAGGCTCGGCACGAGCGGGAACCCGTTGTCACTCCGCGTCCGCCCCGTGGCGACGGTGCCGTCGAGTTGCCGGAGGCTGGACGTGACCGAGATGTCGGGGTACACGAAGGCACCGCCGATCGACACCTCGTTGTGGCCCAGCCGGCCGATCGCGGCCGGGTTCCAGTAGAGGGCCCCGAGGGCGTCGATCGGCGCGGCCGTGGAGACCCCGGCCATCCCGCCGTTCACGGCCCCGGCACCGGGCAGGTACACGCCCGGCTGGGCGGCCGCCGGGGTCGAACAGGCGGCGAGCAGACACACGCTCCAGAGTCCGAGCCGGCCTGCGGGTTTCATGGCACTCGCCTTCGATAATGGTGGCATTGCATTCGGAATATCGGTTGTAGGAACTGTGCGGCTTGAACCAACCGTCACGGCCGCGAGGCGGCGTCCAGAACCGGCAACGCCCGGGCGATGTTCTCCAGCTGGCAGGGTCGGTTCGAGCAATTGTCCGCGGGTTCATTTGCCGGGACGCTCTGCGTCGTCCGTGGCAGCGCCCCTCGGAGACGACGCCGGGCGTTTCGGTCGGTCCTCTCACGCCACCAGGGCAGGGCTTGCCTTCGAGTTGAGCCTCCCCCGATTCGACCGGGCGTCGCCGCGGCGGCTACCCGCGCCACCGCCGCCGTATTGACCTCAAGCGGGGATGCGAGTATCCGGGCGTCGTGGCCACGGCGGGGAGTGGACCGCGACCGCCGGCCTCAACGGTTGGGCCATGATTCGAGCGCTCCTCTGTATCGTCGTCTGCGTGGGCGGGGCCGGCACGGCTCCCGCGCAACCACAGCCGTCGCCCCCTCCCCCGCCGGCCGCTTTCGTCCCCTCCCCGCAGGCCGACCCGACCGCGGGTTCCCCGCCCGGCGACCCGGCCGCTCGGTCGAAGTCGGAAGACCCGAAGGCGGACGACGTGACGAAGGGGGGAGCGGAGCCGGAGAAGAAGGACTCGGCCGCCGCGTCGCCTCCCAACCCACTCAAAGAACGGCTCGACCTCAAGCCCGCGGTCCAAATCCGGGGGCGGATCGAGGCCGAGGCGGTCCTGGCCTCGCAGTCCCGGGCGAGCAAGGCGGAGATCGGTGACCTTCTGAACGGCTACGGGTTCCGCCGGGTCCGGCTGGGGGCCCAGGGCACCATCGGCGACTCCGCCAGTTGGGTGTCCGAGGTCGAGCTGGCGGGCGGCAACGTCCGGCTGCGCGACGTGTTCGCGGGCCTGGACGCGATCCCGGGGGTTCGCCAGATCCGCGTCGGGCACTTCCGCGAGCCGTTCAGCCTTGAGGGGATGACGAGTTCCAACTTCATCACCTTCATGGAGCGGTCACCGATCAACGTGCTCAGCCCGGCCCGGAACTGGGGCGTCTGCGGCTTCTGGTGGCCGGACGATGAGCGGGTCCTGTTCTCCCTCGGCGCCTTCCGGGACGGCACCCCGAGCGACGGACAGAGCATTGGCGACGGGGACAACTGGGCGTACACCACCCGGCTCACCGGCCTGCCGGTCTACGAACCGGACGGGGAGGTCTTCCGACTCGTACACGTGGGCGGGGCGTTCTCGCAGCGGGTGCCGCCGAACGGGACCATCAACTTCACCCCCCGGGCCGGGTCGAACCTCCTCACGGTGGACGACAACCCCGGGTCGCCCTTCCTCCCCACCCTCGACATTCCGGCGGACGGCTACCAACTCGGCAACCTCCAGGCCGCCGGCGTTCTCGGCCCGTGGTCGCTCCAGGGCGAGTGGACGGCAGCGGCCGTCCGGCGGACCGGCGCGGGCCCGTTCGTCCACGGGGTCTACGTTTACGGGAGCTACTTCCTGACCGGCGAGCACCGCGGGTACAACCGCACCCGCGGATCGTTCGACCAGGTTCGGGTGCTCCGCCCCCTGATCCGGTCCCGTGACGACCCGCGCGGCGGGTGCGGGGCCGTCGAGCTGGCCGCGCGCTTCTCGTACGTGGACTTCAGCTCCTCGAACTTGCCGCCCGATTCGAACGGCATGCCGGCGGGCACGCGACTGTACGAAATGACGGTGGGTGCCAACTGGTACCTGAACAGTTACACCCGACTCATGTTCAACTACACCGCCGGCGTGCCGGAGAAGGTCGGGTTCGGTCCGGCCGTCGCCCACCTCTTCGGACTCCGAACCGCCATCTACTGGTGAGGCGTGCGACTCAATGGGTCCCGCCACGACCTGTCATTCCTGGTGGCACCCGGCCGCGCGTTAGTGCGTGACCGAACCGGACTACGACTGGCACCTCGGCGGGGTATGATCCCTCCGACCGTTGGCGGCGTCTCGGCGTGTGTCTGAAAGCCGATCCCGGGGTTGCCACGGGCGGCGCTCACCCCGCGGCGGGACTTGCGTCGAAATCCGCGGCCCGAAGCGCCGCCGGGCGGATCGACGTAACCCCTTACGCACGAACCCACCCGTTAACGCCCGATGTGGCTTCACGGGAAAGCGTTACGTTCGAAAGCAGGGCCAACTTTACCGCATGCTTGCGGGGCGGTTTCCCCAAGCCCTTGCCGGCCGTGTGGTTGCGGCGTTTTCGATCGCCCCGCGCTGGGAGAATGCGGTAAAAAACTCGGACCCCGGTCCGAGTACGCCGTATCGACGTAACTCCGCCAACTCGGACGGCCCGGCGCGGTTCTCGGGCACACGCTAACAGTCATCCTGGCCCCGGACTTCCAAGGGCGGACGGCGCGTGGTCGGGTGGGAGGAGTGAATCAATGCAAAAACCACGAGCCCCCGGCGGGTGTGCCGTGGGCTCGTGGTAGGTTTTTGGTAGGTCGCCGATTCCGAATCGCCGTGAGTCTAGTGCCTCGTTCAGTACTTGAACCTGAAACCCGCTGATTAAGAGTCAGCTGCTCTGCCAATTGAGCTAACGAGGCGTGCCCGACACAAGTATTGTCGGCGTCCGGCCCCCCGTTTCAAGAGGGCCGCCGCCAAAAAACTCGCACCGGACGGACACCCCAGCCGCCCCCGGGTTCGCGCCCCCTCAACGACCCGGGCCGCCGCCCGTATCCTCTCCCCATCCCCGGTCCGCTCCCCCGCAAGGGTCCGCGATGCTCGTCCCGCTCTCCTGGCTCCGCGACTTCGTCCCCCTCCCGGCCGCCCCCGCCGCCCTCGTCGAACGGCTCACGCTCGCCGGCCTCGAATCGCCCGGCGTCCGCGTCCTCGGCCTGCCCGCGCCCGACGGCCTCCGCGTTAAAGCGGACGACCAGACGCCCGTCTGGGGCCGCGACACGGTGGTGGTCGCCCGCGTCCTCGAAATCACGAAGGTGCCGGGGGCCGACAAGCTCAAGTTCGTGACGCTCGACATCGGCACCGGCACGCCCAAAACGGTCATCACCGGGGCCCCCAACATCGCCCCCGGGCAGAGCGGCATGAAGGTGGTCGTCGGCCTCCGCGGCTGCCGCTACTTCTTCCAGAAGAAGGAGACGGAGCCGAAGGCGGTGGTGACGCTCGAACCCCGCAAGCTCATGGGCCACGACAACGACGCCATGTGCATGTCCGACTTCGAACTCGGCATCTCCGACGACAGCGACGGCATCATCATTCTGGATGATACCGACCCCGCCCCCGGCACCCCGCTGGCCGACGTGCTGGGCGACATCGTGGTCGAACTCGACGTGCTGCCGAACATGGCCCGCTGCCTCTCCGTGGTCGGCGTGGCCCGCGAGGTGGCCGCCCTCACCGGGGCCGAAACCCGCGTGCCCACGCCCGAAGTCAACGCGTCGGCCGAGGCGGTGGCCGGCAAGGTGACGGTCGAGATCGCCGACCCGAAGCTGTGCGCCCGCTACACCGCTACTATCATCCGCAACGTGACGGTCGGCCCGGCCCCGCGGTGGATGCGGACCCGCCTGCACTACGCCGGGATGCGGCCCATCACGAACGCCGTGGACATCACCAACTACGTGATGCTCGAATACGGCCAGCCGCTGCACGCCTTCGATTACGACGTGCTGGCGACGCGGGCCGGCGGCGCACCGCCCGCCATTACCGTCCGCCCGGCGAAGGCGGGGGAGAAGCTCAAGACGCTCGACGGGCAGGACCGCGACCTGTCGCCCGACAACCTCGTGATCGCCGACGCCGCCGGGCCGATCGCCCTCGCCGGCGTCATGGGCGGGCTCGACACGGAGGTTACGGCCGCGACCAAGACGATCCTCCTGGAGTCGGCCGCGTTCGACTTCGTGAGCGTCCGGCGGACGGCCCGGCAGTTCAACCTCTTCAGCGAGGCCAGCACCCGCTTCAGCAAGGGGGTGCCGCCGGAACTCGCCGCCCCCGCGGCACTGCGGGCGGCTCAGTTGTTCCAGGATCACGCCGGCGGCGAGGTGCTGGCCGGCGTGATCGACAACTACCCCGCCCCCGTCCCATCGCGCGTCATCGACCTGCAATCGGGCGAAATCAAGCGGCTCCTCGGCGTCGACGTGCCGGCGGGCGAGGTCGAGCGAGTCCTCACGGCCCTCCAGTTCACCGTGACGCCCGCCGCCGGCGGCTGGTCCGTGGCGGTGCCGCCGACGCGGCTCGACATTCAGGCCGGGGCCGCCGACCTGATCGAAGAGTTGGCCCGCGTTTCCGGGTACGACCGACTCCCCGAAACGCGGCTGGCGGCGGAACTGCCCGAGCAGCGGGGGAACCGGTCGCTCGAACTCGAGGACGTGGTCCGCGACCGCCTCGCCGACCAGGGGTTGCAGGAGGTCGTCACCTACTCGTTCTCGTCCCCGGAGCAGGAGGCGAAGCTCGCCCCGGGCGGCAGCCCGGACGCCCCGACGGCGTTCGTCGCGCTGCTCAACCCGATCTCGCCCGAGCGCTCCGTGCTGCGGCGGTCCCTCCTGCCGGGTGTCCTCGACGTGGCCGCCAACGCCCTCCAGTCGGACGCGGCCGTCACCGTGTACGAGGTCGGGGCGGTCTTCCTGCCGCGGCCGGGGGAGACGCTGCCGGCCGAGCCCCGGCGGCTCGCGGTCGTGCTGTGCGGCCGGCGGTCGCCCGCCGCGTGGGACGACCCGCTCGGGGCCAAGCCGGCCGACTTCGACTTCTACGACTTGAAGGGCGTCGTCGAAACCCTGCTCGCCGACCTGCACCTTCCCGCCGTAACCGTCCGGCCCACCAAAGCCGAGCACCTGCACCCGGGGCGCGGGGCGGAACTGGTCGTGAACGGCACGGTCGTCGGCACCCTCGGCGAGCTGCACCCCACGGTCGCGGCCGCCGTACGGCTCGCCGAGCGGGCCGTGCTGGCGGCCGAACTCGACCTCGACGCCGTCTTCGCGGCGGTCCCGGCCCGGGCCGCGTACCGGCCGTTCTCGACCTTCCCGCCGGCCAAGCGGGACGTGGCCGTGGTGGTGCCCGACGCCCTCCCGGCCGACCGCGTCCTGGCCGAGTTGCGGGCCGCCGGCGGGGCGCTACTCGCCGACGCGACGCTGTTCGACGTGTACCGCGGCGAGAGCGTCCCGGCCGGGAGTAAGAGCCTGGCCTTCGCGCTGACGTACCAGGCGGCCGACCGGACGCTCGGGGAGAAAGAGATCGACAAGGCCCACCTCGCCGTCGAGGGCCGCCTGCGGCACGTCCTCGGGGCCACGATCCGCGGGAAAGATGCCGGCTGACCGGCCGGGCGTTACCCGATTCTACCGCAAAAATGCGATTGGGCTCGCCCGATCCGCCGCCCCGCCAACGGGATCGGGAAACCGCTCCCACATTTACCGGTAACGCGGGAGCGTCGGCCGATTCCGGCCGCCCCCGTTTGACTTCCCGCGTCCCGTCAACGAAAACGCCCCGGCTTTAACCGGGGCGTTCGCGTCACGTCTCATTCGACCCGCGGGTCAGACGCCCGCCTTGCCGGCCCGCCGGCGGCGGACGAAGCCGACCAGCCCGAGGCCGCCGGCCGCCAGCCCGAGGACCGTCGTCGGCTCCGGAGTGGGGGTGAAGGTGAGTTGGAGTTGGTTCCCGCCGAGCCCGCCCGGGACGACCGACAGGGTGCCGTTGTCGGCGAACCCGGCGAACGACCCGTCGCTCGACGTGAGGGTGTACGCCGCGGTGGAGATCGGCGGGTCGCCCGCGTTGACGGTCGAGCCGTTCACCGCGATGGTCGGGGCGGTCGCCAGGATGATCGTGTATGGGGTGGCCGCGTCCGCGAAGAGGGGGGCGGCGGCGTTGTTCAGCAGGTCGATGAAGAACGTCCCGCCGGCCCCCAGGTTGAGGGTCGTGCCGGTCGTGGGCAGGCTCAGGAGGCTGGCCGTCGCCCCGGTGCCCCCGTCGCCGGCCACCTCGGTCCGGAGAGAAGCCCCGCCGTTGACGGTCACGTTGGCGTTCACCGTCAGGGTGGCCGCGGCCGGGGTCGCCCCGCCGGCCGCCCCGCCGCGGACCGCCGCCCCCGACGCGACGGTGACGTTCGAGGTCACGCTCCCGGCCCCGCCCAGGGTGCCGGCGTTGACCGCCGTCGGCCCGGTGTAGGCGCCGGCCCCGTTCAGGAGCAGGGTGCCGACCCCGTCCTTGGTCAGGCTCGCCACGGTGCCGTCGATGCTCCCGGCGACCGCCGTGTTGCCGGCCCCGCCGACGGTCAGGTTGAAGGCCCCGGCGACCGACGCGGCGTTGCCCAGGGTCAGGGTGCCGGCGTCCGAGTTGATCCGGGCGTCCGCCGCCAGGGTGATCGGCCCGCCGTAGGTGTTGTCGCCGGAGACGTTCCGCAGGGCCCCGCCGGCCGACACCCCCGACCCGCTGAGGGTCAGGGCCTCGTTCCCGACGGCGATCCCGCCCTGGAGCTGGAGGGCCGCCAGGGACGAGACCGCCGTCCCGCCGGCCGTCGAGCCGAGGGCGGTGTCGCTGCGGGCGGTGACGACGCCGGCCGTGACGTTCAGGGCGTTGGTGAAGGCGTTGGTCCCTTCCAGGATCAGCGTGCCGGCCGTCGCCTTGACGAGCGCGCCGGCGTTGTTGGCGTTGTTGATGGCGTTGGCGTTGCGGAGCGTCCCGGCCGAGAGGGTGAGCACGTCGACCGCGACGGCGCCCGAGCCGATGTTCTTGCCGGTGAGGTCGAGGGTGCCGCCGTTGAGGACGATGGTGGTGGTGGCCGACCCGCCGCCGTCGGTGATGTTGGCGTTCGAGGTGACCAGCCCGCCGGTGATCGTCAGGGTGCCGGCCGCCGTCCCGCTGCCCGTCTGGGAGGCCAGGACGAAGGTGGCCCCGTTGACCGTCAGCGACCCGCCGCTGACGGCGATGTTGGCCGTCGAGGCCCCGGTCGCGGTGCCGGTCTTGACGGCCGCGTTGACGGCCCCGAGGGTGACCGCCCCGGTCCCGCTCACGTTGATCGCCCCGGTCGCCACGGTCGCGTTGTTGATGAGCGCCGCCGAGCTGGTCGCGAGCGTCGTCGCCCCGGTCACGGTGAACGTGCCGGCGGTCACGTTCACCGTCCCCTGGCCGGTCCCGCCGCTCCCGGCCGTGGTCACCACCGAACTGTTCGACCCGAGGGTGGCGGTCCCGCTCACGGCGAACGCCCCGCCGCCGACGTTCACCGTCCCCACCGCCGTCCCGGTGCTGGTGTCGGTCGTCCCGGTCCCGGACTTGGGTCCCACGTTCAGGGTGACGGCGTTGAACGTCCCGGTGTCGAAGTTGAGCGTCCCCGACGTGCCTCCCCCGAGGGAGGTCGAGTTGAGGTTGCCGAGCGTCACCGTCCCCGCCGCCACGGTCGAGAGGTGGCCTCGGAGGTCGAGGGTGCCGATGGCGCCACCGCCGGTCCCGGTGCCGTTGATGTTGCCGATGTCGATGTTGGCCGCGCCGGTCCCGGCCTTGTTGGCGATCGTCACCGTGCCGGGGCTGCCGGCGGTCTGGGAGAGGAACTTGACCACGCCGGGCGTCGAACCCTTACCGCGGCCGATGTTGATCGTGTCCGCCCGGAGGACGTTGGTGCCCGCGCCCAGGGTGAGGGTGCTCGTGCCGTTGCCGTTGTTGGCCCCGGTGTTGCCGACCTGGAGCGTCGTGGCGATGATGGTGTTCGCCACGTTCGAAAGGAGGACGTCGCCGACGCCCGTGGTGGTCGTCCCGACCCCGATGTTGAAGTCCGTGACGTTGGCGGAGAAGCCGGATGTGCCCGACCCGAGGCCGCTCAGGTCGAGGGTGCCGGTGCTGAAGTAGGCGGCGTTCTGCGCGGCCTGGTTGGCGCTGATGGTAATGGTCGTGCCGGTGATGGCGAACGCCCCCGCCCCGCTCACGGTGAGGTTCGATCGGGTGGTGACGGTGCCGGTGCCGACGTCGTACCCGAGCGTCAGCCCGCCGGTCAGGGCGAACGTCCTACCGGCCCCGACGATGACCGTGTTGGCCGTCGCCGAGTTGGTCTGCACGAGGGCCGACGTGTAGGTGGCACTGCCGTTCGTCAGGTCGAGGGCCGAGAGGGTGGTACTCCCGGCCGTCGAGCCGAAGACGAGCGGCCGGCCGGTCGTCTGGTCGGCGGTGAAGGCGACCGCCCCGCCGTTGAGGGTGAGCGCGCCGGCGGCGGTGCTGTTGGCCCCCAGGGTGAGGGTGCCGACCCCGGTTTTGACCAGTGTGCCGGCCCCGGCCGTGACCCCGGTGAAGGTGAGGTTGACGCCGGCCCCGACGTTGACCGTGCTGGTCGTCCCGGCGGCGGCGGTGAACCCGCGGTCGGTGGCGGCCGTCGCCCCGGTGTAGCTCAGGGTGCCGCCGTTGAGGACCAGCGACGCGGTGTTGGTGGCCGCGCTGGTGGCGTTCCCGGCCCCGATCTGGCTGGGCGTACCGATGTTGGCGAAGGCGCTGACGGCGAGGGTCCCGACCGACACGGTGGCCGGGCCGGTGAAGGTGTTGCTCGGGTCGAGGATGAGGGTGCCGGTGCCGAGCTTGTTCACCCCGAGGGCGTTGGCTCCGGCGTTGGTGTCGGCGATGGTGCTGGTGGACGTGAAGGTGCCGCCGGCGTTGGTGGTGTCGAGGCCGAGCAGGGCCCCGGCGTTGAACGTGACCGGCGTGCCCGAGGCCAGGGTGCCGGCGAGGACGCCGTCGACGGTGCCGGACCCGGTCCCGTTCGCGTACTCCCCCGACCCGCCGACGCTCAGCCCGAGGGTGGCCCCGCTGCCGACCACGACCGCCCCGGCACCCAGAGAGGTCGTGGTGTTCCCGACCACCAGTGCCCCGGCCGAGACCGTGGTCCCGCCGGAGTAGGTGCTCACCCCGGAGAGGGTGACCGTCCCCGGGCCGGCCTTGACGAGGGCGGTGGCCGTCGTCCCGTCCGAGATCGCCCCGCCGAGGGCCAGGGTGCTGGCCGGGCCGCCGGCGGCCGTGATCGTCCGGGAGGTGCCGGTCGCGGTCCCGAGTGAGACGGCCCCGGTCCCGAGGTTGAGGGACCCGGTGCCGGCGTAGGTGAACCCGCCGTTGACCGTAATCGGGTTGTTGTTCGTGTGGGCGACGGCCGTCGCGCTGCTGGTGTCGAGTGTGCCGCCGGCGACGGTGAAGGTGTTGGCGGCGGCCCCGAGGGCGGTCGCGCTGCCGAGCCGGAGGGTGCCGGTGGTGAGGTTAACGCCCCCGGTGTAGGCCTGGGTCGCCCCGGTCACCGACACCGTCGCCCCGTTCACCGTCAGCCCGCCGCCGAAGGTGTTGCTCGCGCCGGTGATGTTCAGGGTGCCGGCCGTGGCCGTCAGCCCGCCGGTGAAGGTGTTCGTGCCGGCCAGGGTCCAGGTGCTGGCCCCGCTCTTGCTGACGGCCGTCACGCTCCCGGCCCCGTTGCTGACGGCACCGGTGACGGTGTTGGCCCCGGTACTCGTGCCGGCGAGGGCCAGGGTGTTGGCGATCCCGGCCGTGGCGTTCCCGGTCACGGACGCGAGGGTGACCGGGGAGGTGTTCGTGTTCGGGGCGAAGGTCGTGGTCGCGGCCGTCGTCGACGAGAGGGTGACGGCCCCGGTCCTCAGGGTGAAACTGTTCCCGCCGGTCACGGTCACGGTCACGCCCCTGACGTTCAGCGGGCCGACCGTGTGGGCGAGCCCGTTGGCGGTCGTGGACGTGTTCCGGTTCACGTCGATCGTGGCGGCCGACGTGACGGCGAAGGTGTACCCGAACGTGGTGGCCGCGTCGTTGCGGAGGTTCAGGTTGCCGCCCTGGAGGTTGATGGTCTTCCCGGTCGTGACCCCTAGGGACGTCGCGTTCGCGAGCTGGAGCGTACCGGCGACGACGTTGACGTTCGCCCCGGTGTACGTGAAGCCGGTCGTCTGCTGGCCGATCACCAAGGTTCCGGTGCCGGTCTTGGTCAGGTCGCCGGTCCCGCTGAGCTGGCCGGCGTCGTTGAGGGTGAAGGTGACCCCGCTCGCGGCGTCAAGGGTGCCCCCGCCCGCCCCGATGACGACGCTTTTGGTTCCCCCGGTGAAGTCGGCATTGCTCGCCGCGTTCGACAGCCGGCCGCCGTTAGTCAAGGTGAACGACCGGACCCCGGACCCGAGGAAGGTCGGGTCGGCGTTCCCCTGACCGGTGAAGGTGACCGTGGCGGTGTCGATGACGACGTTCCCGGTGGCCGTGCTGGCCAGGGCCGGGAGGCCGAAGACGCTGGTGGTGGCGTTCCCGCCCTTGAGCGTCAGCGACGTGTTGGCGGCCGCCGCCCCGCCGGTAAAAGCGGCCGACAGCGTCAGGTTGGTGCCGGCCGCGATCTGAATGGTGTTCCCGGTGGCGGACCCGGTCAGGCTGCCGAGGTTGATCGCCCGGGCGAGGGTGGCGGTGGCCCCGGTGTAGTTGAGTGTGGCGACCGAGGACGAAGTGCCGAGGTTGACGGCGGAGGTAGTAATGCCCCCGTTGATCGCCGCGACGTTGGCGATCTGGAGGGTGCCCGCCCCGACGGTGATGGCCCCGGTGAGCGAGGTGTTAGTCCCGCCCAGGATGAGGGTGCCGGTGCCGGCGGTTGTGAACCCGGCCGTCCCGGTCAGGGTCGAGTTCACGGTCGCCGTCACGCCGGCCGCGGTGGTGATCGTGGGGGTGACGGCCGCGAAGGCGATCGTGCCGCCGGTGACGATGTACCCGGTGGTGTTGAACGTCAACCCGCCGTTGTTGATCGTGCTTGAGAGGGTGACGGTGCCGGCCGTCCCGCCGAAAGTGGCCGTGTCGGCCGTGGTGTTGGCGTAGACGACGTTCGTGGCCCCGCCGTCGAGGGTCCAGTTGGTGGTCGTCGTGTCCCAGGCCCCGGTCCCGCCGTCGACGGTGCCGTTATCCACACCGGCGGCCAGCGTGTCCCAGAAGAAGTTGGCGGCCCGGGCCTCGCCGGCGACCAACCCCAGGGCGACGGCCACGGCGGCGGTCTTCACGAACGGGCGGGCGACGCGGCCGGCGGTGTGGCCGCGGCGGCGGGTCAGGCGGTTGGCGGCGACTACGAGGCAATCGACCCAGAACCCTGGGCGGGAGAGGCGGGAGAGGGGCATGGAGAGTTCCTTGATGCCGGCTTCGAGTAGCGAGTTACCTCCGATCAACCCGCGGGTGACGGATGGATCGGGCGGCCCCGGGCGTGCGGTTGGGGTCCATGAGCCGGTGTAGATTAACCCACCCTGATGTGTGATTCAATCGCCCGACTTGCCGAATTGAAAATTTCGCCCAGGTTCTCTGACCGCTATTCATCCCCCGGTCGGCCGTGTGTGACGGCCCAACCCCGGGTGCGGAGCGTGAGAAACGGAAAAAGCCCCGGCATCCGCCGAGGCTTTTCCGAGTGGAGCGAGCGAGGATCGAACTCGCGACCTCTGCAGTGCGATTGCAGCGCTCTCCCAGCTGAGCTACCGCCCCGTGTGAGGCCATCTTAGGACCCCACTGCCGTCGGCGGCAAGGGGAGATTCCGCGGGCGGGGCCGGGGCCGCCGTCAGGCCGCCGCCCGGAACTTCCGGAGTCGTTCGCGGTACAGCTCGGCCTTGTCCGCCTCGCCGAGGGTCTCGAACACCTTCGTCAGCCGCGTCATCGCCCGCCCGACCTCCTCGCGGTCGGCGTTGAACACCACCTCCACCCACAGGAAGGCCCACATGGCGTCCCGCGGCTTGCCGGCCGCCAGGGCCAGCTCGCCGATCATCGCGTACCCCGTCCCCCGCACCGCCGGGTCCTTCGACGCGGCGATCAGCTTCTCGATCTCGGCCGCCCCGGTGGCCGGGTTGCCCGCCCCGGCCTCGGCCGCCTTGGCGTAGATCGCCAGCCGGTCGCGGACGGCCCCGGCGGGGGGGGCGGCCTTGGCCACGTCGGCCGCCCGGGCGGCGGCCCCCGCGAAGTCGCCGGCCCGGATCAGGTTGTCGACCTCGTTGAGCCCGGCCTCGGTCTGGAGGTCCTTCGGGAGGTCGGCGTTCTTGGCCAGCTGGCCCCACGTCCGGCGGGCCTTGTCGAAGTCCCCCTTCTCGAACTGGAGGCGGGCCAGGGTGCGGCCGACCGGCCACGCCTCCCACGTCTTCGGGTTGGACAGGAGGAACCCCTCGAGAGCCTGGATGAGGCCCGGCTGCTCGGCCGCCCGCACCTTGTCGTCGGCCTCGTCGTACATCTTCGCTTTGAGGATGGCGAGTCGGAAGTCGACGTACTTCTTCGTCTTCGGGTTGGCGGCCGCGGCCGCGGCGGCGTCCTCGTACCCCTTGCGGGCCTTGGCGTACTCCTTGCGGTTCTCCATCCCGTCGAGCTCGAAGATGACCGCCTGCGTCAGCCCGGGCAGGTCGCTGCCGGGGACGATCTTGATCACGTCCGCCGGCGACAGGTCGGCCACCGTCTTGCCCGCGGACACCACCTTGATCCCGCCCGGCCCCTCCTTCACCTCGCCGGTGGCCGTCTGCGGGACCGGGCCGAACTTCTTGTCCCGGTAGAACACCCGGTCCCCGGCCCCGGTCTGGGCGTACGCGGTGGTGCTGACGGCGGCGGCGATCAGGGCGAACAGGAGGCCGCCGCGGGCGGCGTGGCGAATCATCGAAGTCCCCTCGGGGTTGCGGGTCGGAGTGTGGTGGAGGATGCCCCCGTCGGGCGCCGCGGCC
>JANPKP010000302.1:0-1641 GCA_031426095.1 Gemmataceae bacterium | reverse complement strand
TCCGGCGGTTCGCCGTCACCCTGCTGAAGCGTCATCCCATCAAGGACAGCATCCGAGGCAAGATGATCCGATGCCTCATGAACACACAGTTCCTCGATGAAGTCCTGACTTTACAAGGCGATTAGTACGCGTTGGCCGTGGCACACCGTCAAGCTCTGGCGGCGGGCCGGCCTCGACGTCCACCTGGTTCCCACCTGGGGCGGCGACGAACGCTGGCGGGCCAAATTGGACGCCATCGGTCGCACCACGCACCTGACGCGGCCGGACGAACTGGAGTCCGTGCCCGGCCTGGCCGGGTCGCCCGCGATCGGCTTCTGCAACGCCGAGTTCCTTGCTCACGCGCACCGCCTGCGGAAGATCGGTTGCCCCGTCGTCTGGGTCAACTGCATGACATTCCTCTTCGACCGGGAGAAGCGGTTCTACGCCGAACACGGCCCCTTCGATGCCCAAGTCTTTCAATCCGAGTTCCAGCGGATGTCGCTCGAACCCCAGTTGGCCTCGTCCGGGTACGACCCGGCGACGGGGCACCTGATCCGCGGCGCGTTCGATCTCTCCGAGTGGACCTTCCAGCCCCGTGCGCACGCCAAGGGCGAGCCGTTCGTCGTCGGCCGCATGGCCCGGCCCGACGCGGACAAGTGGTCGTCGAACACCTGGCGAATCTACGAGCGCATCCAGTACCGGCAGCGGCGGGCGGTGGTGCTCGGCATGAACGAGAAGACCCACGCCAAGCTCGGGAAGCCCCCGGAGTGGGCGGAGTGCCTGAAGCCGATGGCGATGCCGGTACCGGAATACCTCGCCGGGCTCCACTGCCTGCTGCCGGTCAACGGCGGGGCCCGCGAGAACTGGCCCCGCGCCGGGCTGGAGGCGATGGCCGCCGGCGTGCCGGTCGTCGCCCAGAACGAGTGGGGCTGGCGCGAGATGATCGACCACGGCGTGACAGGGTTCCTCGGCTCGGGCGACGAGGAGTTGGCCCACCACGCCGCGTCGCTCGCCTACGACGAGGAACTCCGCATGCGCATCGTTCACGCCGCCCGCGCGAAACTGGTGCGCGAGTTCGCCAACCCCGATGTGCTCGCGGCCGCTTGGCTGCGCCTGTTCGATTCCGTCACCACGGCGCGGAGGGTCGCGGCATGAGGCTCCTGAAACGAGGCGTGGTCGGGTCGCACGTCCACCGCAGCGGCTGGCCGTGCGTGATGCAATCGCTGCGGGCCGTGGCGACGGGCACGGGCATGCTGCTCGACGACTTCGTCGACGCCAGCTTCTCCTACCAGTCGCTGAAGCAACCCCACGGCGAACCGTGGGTCGGCGTCTTCCATCATCCGGTTCGGGTGGACAGTCCGCTCGCGGGCGACCGCAAACATGCCCTGCGACAGATCGAAGGTCACCGCCAGTGGGCCGCGTCGCGGAAGCACCTTCGCGGGGCCATCGCCCTGTGCGAGGAAGTGGCGGCCGATCTGCGCGATTGGCTCAACGTGCCGGTGCTTGCGGTGCCACACCCGACGGAACTGCGCGTCCCACGCTGGCGTTCCGAGGCAGCGCTCTCAGAGGCCGTCTAGAAATTAAGCTTTCGGGACACCCGGGGCCGGGCTTATCCTGTCGGGATGAACGCACGGACGCCGTACCCGAGTGACCTCACGGCCC
>JANPKP010000301.1:0-7822 GCA_031426095.1 Gemmataceae bacterium | reverse complement strand
AGTCCGAAGCGTACCTGTGGCGCGGGGCGGATCTCGGCGACCCGGAAGCCCTAATGTATCTCGCTGGCGAGTACCTGTGGGAGCACCGGCGGTTTGGGTTTCCGCGGGACGACCGCCGGGCGTTCGAGCTCCTCGACCGCGCAGCCATTCAAAGGCACGCGGGAGGGCTCCACGAGACGGCCAAACTGCTCGCCGCTGGACAGGGGCACTCCGTCGATCTCGCCGAAGCGAGGACGCGCCTCGAGGCGGCCGTCGAACTCGGCGACAGCGAGGCCGACCTCACCCAGGGCACATGGTATCGACAGGCGGTCGTGTACGAGCAGAGTTCAAAGCAGGCGCTCGTGTGCTTCAAGCGGGCCGCCGACCGGGGTAACGTGAAGGGCAAGCTCGTCGTCGGAAGGCTGTACATCGACGGCGAGGGGGTCGAGGTGAAAGATGCCGTTCAGCTTGACGCCGGGTTCGCCCTTCACGACGAGTCGCACCGGGGGTTCCACTACCTGATGTCTGCCCTCAGTGCGGGCGTCTCGGATGACGAAGCCCGGTATAAGGCGGAGGCGTACCTGGCTACGCTCCAGTCGACACTCCCCGGCGGGACCGCTCAGCGGCGCGTGCAGGTGAGTCGGGCGCGGCTCGTGTGCGTCTACTGGAAGCGGGACTACCCGGAATCGTTCCAGCAATTCGCCCGGGTTTTCGGCGTCGACCCCGAGAAGATGATCGTGGTGAGCGACAAGAAGTAAGCCTCCGCCAGCAAGTCACCCGCGAACATACCAGACTCATCGTGATGGCCGGCTCCCGCCCGCGGGGGGCCGGCTTGTTCTGTTGGTGCGTTGACACAACCCACCTTTTCCACCGGCACGCTTACCTTTCATGTACCGCACCGGTTGGTCGGCCGCTCGTGGCCGGTCCCGGGGCGGCCCATTCCACCGGAGACCGTCATGACCGACGCCGAGAACGACCCGTTCGGACATCTCGACAAGATCGCCGTCGAACTCCTCGTGATGCGCATCGTGGTCCAGCTCCAGCTCGCCGCCCACAGATACGTGGCCGACCTGGAGGACCGCGCGAAGCGCCCGCTCAAGGACGTCCGCCAGGGGGTGGCCCAGCTCTTCGCCCGGCACAAGGTGCCGTTCGCGTTCCCCGACGAGCGACCGGCCCTGCCCGAGGCGGCGGAAACCAAGCGGCCCGTCGGCCGGCCGCGCAAGGACGCAGCAGCGGCCGCCGCCCCCGATGCCGACGAGTCCGGCGAGTAGCACACACCAAACACGAGGATTCCCCGTGGACACTCCCCCGGACAAAGACCCGTTGCTCTTGCTCCTCGGCCGGCTGTGCCGGTTCGCCTGGTCGGCCATCGGCGCGGTCATCGCGTTCCCGCTCTTCGCCCTCGACCTGGTCGTGGCGGCGGCGTTCTCCGCCTTCATCGGCTGGGTGGTATTCGTCGCCGCGCAAGTGGTCGGCGGCCAGCTCGGGCTGCCGCCGATCCTGTCTTACCTCTGGGCCGGGGCGGTCGCGGCCTGCGAGTTCGCATACGTGGTGCGGCGGCGGTACGTGGGCGACGAGGAGGGCCGGCCATGACGGACCCCGTTCCCCCGGCCATCGAACCGGACCCGCTCGGCCTTCCGTCCACGCTGGGCGTCGACCTCCACGAATTTTTCCGCAACGTCGATCCGGTGTACGGCGACGCCCGAGGCAGGGCTCCCGGCCCCAGTGAGGGCCCGCCGTCTTCGGCGGGGCCCGCCCTACCGTCGGCCGACCCGATGCCCGACCGCTGGGTGACGTACCCCGTCTGGGTCTGCTGGGTGCTGTTCGGCCACGGGCTGCTGGCCGTGGCCGAGCTCGGCGCGATCGGCTTCGGGACGGCGATCCTGTTCATCCTGGCCGGGCTCCTCGACTCGGCCACCGGCACGTGGGCCTTGCGGGCCTGTGCCTTCACCCTCGGGGCGGTCGCCGCGGTCGGTGCCGTCATCCTCCTCACCCGTTCCTTCCGCAAAAAGGCCAGGGCCTGCCCCTGGTGAAAGGAGAGCTCCCGTGACGTGGCGACCAGCCAAGATGGGGCGCGATCCCAGGTACGCCGAGACAGACCCCGGGCACGAGTACATCGAGGGCGTGACGCAGACGTGGCTCGGCCCCCTGGCCGAGAGGTGGGAGATCGCCGGGCAGAAGGCGACGCTCGACCAGCGGAATCTCCTCTACCAGGGGTTGTCCCCGCTGACCAAGGAGCCGCTGCTCCCGCACGTAAAGCCCGAGACGTACCGCCCGGTGCACGGCGGAAGCCTTCACGCCTCGCAGTCGCTCGACGCCTGGCTCTGCGGGCTCAAGGAGCCCGAAAAGCGGAAGCAGGCCGAGAAGGTGTTCATGGAGTGTGCGGCAGAAACCGTGAAAGAGACCGTGCTGAAGGAGGCGTACGGCCGGACCGGGCACGCAGGGAAGGACCGCGTCCCGGTCGAAACGCTAGGAGTGGTCTTCAAACACACACTGTCCTCGGACGGAAAGTACCACCTCCACGCCCACGTTGAACGGCACAACATCGGCCGTGACCCGAGCGGCAAGCTCCGGGCTGTGGACAATCACGAGGCGTTCGGTCACCAGACGGCGTACACGACAGTCTTTCACGACAAGCTCATCGAGGCCTTCCACCGGCAGCTCAACGTCCCGCTCCGCGTAACGCCAGAGGGTCGTCTTGAGGTTCTGGGCGTCGATGTCCGCGGCGTGAAGACCGAGCGGCAGGAGAAGATCGATCAAGAGCTTGAGCGAAAGGGGCTCCCCCGGACGCCGAAGACGCTCCACTGGGCCGCGCAAAATACCCACCGGGACCGCACCGGGGACGAGAAGACGACGACCGAAGAGGCCGCCCAGAAGACCCGCGCCTGGTACGAGGGCCGAGGGGTAAACCTCGGGGCCATTTTCGAGAAGGTGCGCGAATGGGGCTCCGAGTACGCCCAGGAAAAGCGGGCCGGGAAGGCGGTGGCAGCCGCCGTGGCACTCATCGAGGGGACGGGAATCCCGGTGTCCGACACGGTCTTTCGCGTCAACGCCCTCCACGAGGCGCGCACACTCAACGTGAACACGGACTACGCAGAAGCGTTCATCACCAAAGTTCTCGCAAAGCCCGAGCGGGCCGGGCTCGTTCGGCTCGAGTCCGGCCTGCTCTCGACGCCCGCGGTCGAGGCCGCGCGTGGCGGATGGGGCAGGGAGTTCACCCGGCTCGAGAAGAAGCGGCCGTCGCCGCCGTCGGAGAAGGCGTTCGCCCGGACGCGGGTCGAAGGGGATAGGCCGCGGCTAGAGGACATCGAGGCGGGCCGCAAGCTGACCGAGAAGCGGGCCGTCCGGATCGACCGCCCGTCCGCCGCGGCGCGGGAAGCGATCGCGGCCTACCGCGCGTCCGGCCGCCGGGTCCACGCGGTGGCCGGCGACCTCTCGGCCCGGGAGGTCCGCGCACTCACCGGCACGGGCGTGCAGCACCCGGACGCATTCGCCGCCCGCGTCGGCAAGACCGGGGCCTGGGAAGTCTTCCTCGAGGTGCGGCGGCACCGGTGGAAGTCCGTCGGCCACGGCTTGGAGCTGATGGCGAAGGCCCGCCGGCCGAAGCTCGAACTGACCACGCGCGACGTGCTGGTCATCGACGTCCGCAGCGCCGGCCACCACGTCACCAAAGCCGCGCTGACCGCGGCCCGCAAGGCGAAGGCGACCGTCGTCCTCATCTCCCCCGAGCCGGTCGTCACCCAGCGTGACCGCGGCCCGAGCCAGGAGAAGTCCCAAGGCCCCGAACGCTAACACCACACACGAGGAGTCAGTTATGTCCGATTGGTTGCTAAACGAATCCGGCGACGGGCATACCGTCCGGCGGGGGTCGGACCAAATCTCACCCGCGGCAGCCGAGGCGCAGACGCGGAAGTTCGCCGCCCCCGTCCTGCGCATCCTCGGCGCGCCCGTCCCGGAGAAACTCGTCGAGCGGGGAGTCGTCATCCAGGGCGCTCAGGGGAGCGGGAAGACGCTCACGATCCTCAAGATGCTCATCCCGCGGCTCTACGAGATGAACGGCCGGCAGAGCCGCGAAAAGCTCGTCGTGGTGGACGCCAAGGGCGACCTCACCTCGTCCATACTCGCCCTCCGCCGGGCCATTTGCCCCGAAGCCCCGCTCTACCTCGTCAACCCGTTCGACCGCCTGGGGTGGGGGATCGACCCGACCGAGTTCGCCCGCGAACCCACGAGCATCACCCGACTCGTCCACGCCCTCACGTTCCGCCGCAGGGACGCCCGGTCGGACGACTTCTTCGACTCGTACGCCCGGTCGCACCTGGTGGACCTGGTGAAGATCCTCCAGACCACCATTCCCGGGCGGTGGAGCTGGCGCGACCTGTACCTCATCGCGACCAGCTACGAGCGGCTCGAGCGGGTGCTCCGGAACTCGCCGATGGGCGCGGCGAAGGCCGGGACGATCGTGAAGAAGATGTTCGCCGGCGTCGTGGCCACCATCCAGGGCTGGCTCGACCCGTTCGAGGCGGCCTTCGCCTGTTGGGACAAGAGCCCCGTCTTCCGCATCGAGGACGCCCTCCGGGGCCGGGGGATCATTGTCCTTACCGCGCCCGAGGACCAGAAGGAGAGCCTGTCGCCTATCGTCCGACTCGTCCTGCGGGTGGTCAAGGACCGGCTCCTCACCGACACCGGCGTCGACCCGGAGTCCCGCACCACGCTCGTCCTCGACGAGTTCGCCGACCTGCAGCAGTGCGTCGAGGTGATCGAGCCGCTCTTCGGCCGGGCGCGGGCGGCCCGCGTCTCGGTCCTATGCGCCTGGCAGTCGTTCCCGGCCGTGTGCGAGGCCCACGGCGAGACGCGGGTGAAGGGCATCATCGACAACGCCGCCGTCCGGCTCTGGCAGGGGTGCGGGGCGGAGTCGGCCGAACTCGCGTCCAAGAACTGCATGTCGGCCGAGGTGAAGCGGCGGGACGTCTCGTTCACCGAGGGGCAGCACTCCTCGAAGACCGAGGCGTACCGGACCGAGATCCGGACGAACGTGCTTGCCGGTGAGATTCAGGGTCTGTTGCCGCCGTCGAACGGCACCCTGACCGTCCGCGGGTACCTGACCGCGAACCACCTCCCCGGGCCGCTCTACTGCGAGGAGCGGTACGACCGGTTCGTCCACGGCCTGAACGCGCTCCCTAAGATCCCGCCGGTCCGGCACCGCCATCCGGACGACCTCTGGCTGCGGGAGTGGGACGACGTGACCGACGGCAAAGCGCTCCACAACCTGCTGTTCCCCAACAAACGGTAATCGACCCGGTCACTCACCAGGGGCACGGAGGCCCCGACTCTGGAGGAAGCTTCGCGATGGGAGAAATGTCACCCGTCCACGACGCGGCTCGGACGACGACCGCGGCCGTGCTCGAACTCTTCAACCTGCGGGACGACGAACTGATGGAAGCCTACCCGATGGTCTACGAGCGGGTACGGAAGGGGCTCGAACGCTTCGTCGCGGGCCGCCGCCGGGAGACGTGCGCCCTTTCGCCCGTGCATCTGACCGACCACGGGCGAAAGCGGGTCGACGCGGCGCTGCAAAGCTTCCTCAAGAACTTCGTTCACAACATCCCGGCCGAGTACCTGGGCATCCTCGTCCACTCCATCGGTGCGTTGGTTCAGCAACCCGGCGCGGTCGAAGTAACCCCTTCGCCCGGGTAGGCGACGACGAGCGAGGTTGTTTTTCATCCGAAGGGCACCCAACTTCAGAGACCGCGATGGACACCCCGGCCTACCTCACGGCTTCTCAGGCGGCGCTTCGGGCGTGCGTGTCGGAGTCGTTGATTTACGAGGCGTGCCGCCAGCGAAAGCTCAAGCACTACCGGCCCGGCGTGAACGGTCGCGGCAAAATCCTCGTCCTGGTCGAGGACCTCGACCTGTGGATGGCTTCGTTTCGCGTCGAAGCCACCGCTCCACAAGAGGGCGACGAGAGCGACCTCACGTTCCTCAAGTGACCGCCTTCAGGGCAGCCGCCTTGAGGGCGGTTTTGTCCTTCGCCACGTGCGCGTAATGCCGGTGCAGCACCTGCGGCGTGTTCCCGACGAGTTCGGCCAGCACTTCGACCGGCACCCCCCGAATCAGTGCCGCCGTGATGTACGTGTGCCGGTAGGCGTAGGCGTGGGCCTTGATGCCGAGATTCGTTTCGACCTCCTTGAACCACTTCATCGAGCTGCCGTTGTACCACGGCTTCCCGCGCCGGCTCCGGAACAGGAAGCCTCCCGGATACCGCCCGGCTCGCTGCCTCAGCAGCTTCGCCAGCTCGGGCACGAGGAAAATCACGCGCGGCTTGCCCGTCTTCTTCCGGTTCTTGTGCCGCTGGAGCGTGATGGTGCCCGCGTCGAAATCCACCTCGGCGGCGGTCACCTGGGCCATCTCGCTGAAGGGCCGAGCACCCGTGAGTTCGATCGCGTGGAGAAAATCGGCGAAGTCGGGGGAGACGAATTCGGAGATCTTCTTCTTCTCGTCGTCGGTCAGCACGCGGTCCCGCCGGAGGCTTTCGCCGCCCGCCATTTTCTTGAGCGGGTTCTCCTCGAGGTGGCCTTCCCGCACCCCCCAGTTGAGCACCGCCTTGATGGTCTTCCGCTTCACGGCCTGGGTGGATTGGCCCCACGTCGTCTTCGTCCGAAGCCAGGCCGAGACCATGTGCGGCTTGAGGTCCGCGGCCGGGATTTTCTTCTTCAGGAAGTCGCAGAACAGCTTCAAGCAGGACACCTGCTGCTCGAACGCCCGCTCGACTTTGTCCCCCTGCGTGGCCTTCAGGTACTCGTCGGCGAGTTTCCGGAACGTGATCCCGAAGACGGCGGGGGGCTCGGGCTGCTCGTCGGGTTTCTTGGCCATCAGTTCGTGGAAGAGCCTCTCGGCTTCGGCCTTGTCCTGGGAGAGCCGGATCTGCTCGCCCCGGAGCGTCGTGTAGTACCAGGGCGTCCCCTTGCGGAGCCAGATGCCTGCTTGGCGGGGCATGGGATCCTCCGGTCGATGCGGGCGACCGGTGGATCATACGCTGAAAAGTGCGGATCGAATCGTGCGAGGCGGGTGGAATGCCGTTTTTTATGGGATTTTTCGGTCTAGTAGCTCATGCGGTAGTGGAAGGTGTCGAACGGGGCTTTCGCCTCGCCGTCGGTGGTGCGGCGGAGGTGCAGCTTGCCGTGGTGGGCGAGCGACCGGCGGACGCATTCGAGCCCGCAGGCGTAAGCCTCCTCGCCCCACTCGGAGAGGAAGAGGAACTGCTCGGGCCACGACGGCACCAGCTCGACCGGGAAGCCGAACGGGAAGTCGAAGCCCCACAGGGCGGCGTCGGACTCCAGCACCATGCCGACGAGGTGGGCCAGTGCCGGCCCGCGGGCGGCGGTGCCGGCGAGCGCTTCGAGGCGGTCGAGGGCCGCCAGGGCGAAGGCCGGGCCGCGCTTCCCCCCCGTGAGTTCGAGGCGGGCGACCCAGGTGTTCTCACCCGCCCGCTTCGCCCCGCTGAAATCGACGCCGTAGAAGTGGGAAAGATCGGGGAGGTTCATGGACCGATTATTCGCCCGCCGCCGGCCCGGTGTCGAGGTCCGGTGGGTCGTAGAATGCCGGAATGGACCCGCCCCCGGCCGAACCCTACGACCCGGCGACCGCCTTCCACGAGGCCGGGCACGCGGTCGTCGCGCTCGCCCTCGACAGGCCCGTCCACCGGGTGAGCGTGCTGCCCAACCGCGAACGGCTCGGGCAGTGCGAGTTCGCCAAGGGGGTCCACCGGCCGTCGCAGGACTGGCTCGAACGCGAAATCCTCATCGCGCTCGCCGGGCTGGCGGCCGAGGCCCGGCACACCGGCACC
>JANPKP010000300.1:0-5122 GCA_031426095.1 Gemmataceae bacterium | reverse complement strand
TCCGGCGGTTCGCCGTCACCCTGCTGAAGCGTCATCCCATCAAGGACAGCATCCGAGGCAAGATGATCCGATGCCTCATGAACACACAGTTCCTCGATGAAGTCCTGACTTTACAAGGCGATTAGTACGCGTTGGCCGTGGGATCGACGACCCCCAACTCGCATTCCTTCCTCAACCTCACAGGGGGAGCCGGCACGATCGACCCGGGGACGAAGTTCGTCATCAGCGGGACGCCCACGCCGGCCCTCGACACTGCCACCAGCTACTCATACCGAATTGCCACCGGCACCGGCGACCAGTCCCTCTTGAGCATCACCAGTTCGACCCAGTTCGACGCCTCGGGGCTGACGGGCGGTGCCGCATTCACATACTCAGTCACGGGCGACAACGTCGGTCCCGGCAACGTGTACCTGAACCTCACGCCGGTCCCCGAGCCTGCGACGGTCCTCGGCCTCGCCGCGGCCGGGCTGAGCCTTGCGGGTTGGGTCCGTCGGGTTCGGAGGCACGCGTAGGCCTCCTCCCCGGACCCGCGGGTGGGGTTCCCGAGAGTCGCGGACACGGCCCGCCGTGCTACTCGCAAACGCACCCGGATGGACCGCACTTCGACCGGTCCACGCCCCCGCCGAGTCGGTCGTCACCGCGGCCCGCCGGAATTGTCGATCGAGTTGTTGGCACGCGACGCACACACTCTCGGTACCCGACGCGGGTCGGACGGATCAATCACAGGGGCCGCCGCCACCCCTCCACGCTGATCGGACCTGTGGCGGTGAGCGCGGGCATCGCGAGCCCGACCAGCCTGCCGCTCCCGGCCGCGCACACGGTACGCGGGGCGGCGGCCCGGAGTCGGTGCGCGAACAACATCAAACAGGTCGGGCCGGCCGCCCGCCGCCACGAGGGGCGGTACGGCCGCTTCCCGCCGGCGCTTAACCTAAACGTCGGTCTGAATTCTCCGTGGCCCCCCTGTGCCGAAAGCGTGTTCGACGAGGTGGCCTTCTCGGGCGTCCCCGGCGGCAACCAGGAGCGCTCCGGCGTCGATACCATCGACGTCAATAACGGGGCCGCGTGCGACGGGCCCGCGCTCTCGACCTTCCTTTGCCCGCCAAGTCCGCACGGCAACGTCACGGACACCGCCCCCACCTGCCTGCAAGGGTCCCGTGGCCCCATGACGTCAGAATCGCGGGCGGCGTCGGCCACTCGCCGGCGGTCGATTTCGGGCCGGGCCGGGGGACCCCTACCCCTCGGGCGTCGTATCCCAGGGCGGCCGGCCGGCGGACCCACGTCGGGGGGACGAATCAGAAAATGGGACCGTTGCCGGTCGCCGGGTCGGAAGCGGGCGAGCCGGAAGACTCGGCGTAGCGACATCACACCGTAGGGACGAGTCACGCCGGGCGTGAGTCGTGGCGTTAAGGGGCCCCCGGGTGCGGCCGCCAACCGCGAGTCGAGCGACCGGCGGCGTAGGCGTAGGGCAGGGTTCTGCCGACGGCCTTATGGGGCGGTCGCCAGAGTTCACACTTTCAACTTCGCAAAACTCAGGCGGGTTTCGTGACCGGCCCATCACCCATCTGGCCCATCACCCATAATGCCGTTCCCATAGGCCGATCCCGCAAACGAACCCACCCGCAGGCGGCCCTACGAGGCCGCGGGCGACGTCCTTGGTGCGCACGACCCGTGCGTTCCCTTCGGGCCATTCGATCGCTACCCCGCCAGGACGCCGATCGGCCGCCCGGCTTCGTCCCCCAGGATGCCCCCCTCGATCACCCTCGGCGGCCGGGCCGGTCGGAGTCTTTCGAGCATCGACACGGTGCGGTCGAGTTCGCGGCTCAGGTGGGCTTCGGAACGGGCCATCCGCTCGGTGGCTGCGTCGTCGGCCAGCAACCGCCCGGCCGCCACCCGGGCCCGGGCCTCGGTCAGCCGGGCCCACAGGGCTTACACCTGACGGTCGCATTCCCCCGCCCTGAGTTCGAGTTCCCTCGCCAAATCGGCCAGACGGTCAGCGACCGCCTTGATAATTGCGTCCGGGTTCCGGCCGGCGGCCGCTGCCGCCCGTCCCACCACCCGCCGGATCAGCCCGGCCGTCCAGTTCACTGCGAACGGATTGTCGCCCCCGTCGCCGGCCGCCGCCAGCACCCCCGCCCACGGGTCCGGGTCGGCGAACAGGGGCCGCCCCAGTTCTTCCCCAGCCGCCGTCAAGACGGTGACGGTTTCCTCCGTCTCGACCCCGTGGTCGTCCTAGCCCCGGTCGGGGCTTCTGAGGCGTACCACGGCCTCGGCCAGGGCGGCCGACCGTCGGCGGGACGAAGGGCCGGATGACTTGGCGTGTGCCAGGCGTTCGACGAGTGGGGCGTTGGGCGGGGGTCGAGGCCGTTCCGATAACTCGCCGGTTCGACCGCGTCGGGGGGTAGGTCGGCTACCACCCGACGCGGTGCTGACGGTCCACGCGTGCCCGGCGGTCCGCGTCCTGTCCGTCGGCGGCGGGGGCCGGACCGCCCGGCCCGAGGTCTTCGCCGCACCGCGGTTCGCCGGCCCGCCTGCCCCGCCGGACGCGATGTACGACGGGTTCGCCCCGGCGCTCTCCCTGGCGGAGGCGGCGGGTTGGGTCGAGCCCGTCGCCGAGACGCTCGGGCGGATCGGCTTCCCGTTCGCCCGTTACGAGCTGGCTTGGCACCTGATCCCGGCCGGCGGTCCGCCGCCGGTCGCGTCGCCGTTCCGGCGAAAGGGTCCGCTACGGATTCGTGATCCGTTCCGACTCGGGCGTGTACTTCGTCTGCTTCAAGTCGCCGACGGGCGGAGGCGGGAGAAGTGGACCGGGGCTGCACGGAAGCCGGACGCGGTCGCGGCGGTCCACCGCCTAATCCTGGAGGAGTACCGGCAGGTCGCCCCGTCCGCCGGGACGGTGCCCTGGGAGGCCGCCCAGGGGCAGCTCCATGCTCGCGGCCTCCGGTCTGCGGCCCAAGACGCTCTCCGGCTACCTGGAGACGCTCGCGAAGCTGAAGGCCCAGTTCCCACTGGCCCGCTGGCCGGGCGACGTGACGGTCCGCATGGCCGAGGACTTCAAGCAGGCGTACGCCGCCGGGACGTTCACCCGCAGGCTGACACCCAAGGCGGGGGCGGCCACCCCGCCTACGCCCGCAAGGGCAAGTCGCTGGACACCCGCCTCCGCACGCGCAGAGCAATGTCCAATCACTTCCTGACGATGTCGCCCCCGCTGGTGGGGTCCAACCCGTTCGCCGGGGTGACGCCGCCGAAGCTCGACCTGGACGTGAAGTACGTGACCCGCGCCGACGAGGGGAGCGTGTTCGCCTGGCTCGGCGCCTGCCACGAGGCCTGGGGTATGCCGAAGCTCTTCTTTCAGGGTCAATGCCCTGACGGCCTGCCGCCTCGACGACCTGCGCTCGCTCCCGTCGTCCGCCCTGCGGGACGGCAGGCTGGTGTTCCCGGCCGGGGTGGACTAGCACCGGAAGGACCGCTACGCCTAGCTCCCCGCCGACGTGGCCGCCGAGTTGGAGCGGTACAGGGGGCCGAAGTGGCTGTGGGAGTGCTACCCGGCCTGCTGCGGGCGGCGACCGTCCGGCTCGGCTTCCCGGTAAACCGGACGAATCCGGAGTTCTCGCCCCGGCGGCTCGACCTGTGGGTGGTCCGGACGATGCGGACCTACCAGAAGCAGACCGGCAAGGTCTTCAGCTCGCACGACTTCCGCAAGGCGGCGTTCACCCGCACGGCCGAGAAGGACCTGCACCCGAAGAGGGTGGCCTCGGGTTCGGGGTGACGGCCGAGACGATGCTCTGGTACTACACAGCGGTCGATCAGCGGAAGGCGGCGGAAGAGGTGGGCGACGAGCTGGCCGACGACCTGGACCCGGCCGGGGTGACGGCCCACCGTTTCACGGCCGTTCAAGCCTCCGGCTTCCGCAGGGGGCGTCGGCAATGGTGAAACCCGGGAAGCACGGCCGGAGGTGCGGGTCAGTTTTTGGAGATGGTGGGGAAATGGTGGGGTGTTCGGGGCTCGCATGCCGAAACAAACGAAAAACCCCTCGCAAACATCTGGTTTGCAAGGGGTTAAGTGAGTTGGGGAACTAGGATTCGAACCTAGACTAACTGAGTCAGAGTCAGTCGTGCTACCGTTACACCATTCCCCAATCTACAAAAGTTATATACCAGTGTGCCGCGTCACAGGCAAGATTAACTCTTCCGGGCTCTGGGTCGCATAACAGTTCAACTCTTCGACTCCGGGTTTTCGAGGGGGTGTTTGGGCTCCTCCACGATCCAGACAAACATTCGGCCGATTGACACCCGAGGAGCGCTCAGGGGTAGTAGGACGTTTAGCATTTAGGTTTTCGCTTCGTCCGGGGCCACTTGAGCCGGGGTTCGTCCCGGTTCCGCTCGGGTAGGGCGAACCGGGACCTGCGGTGGATAACGCTGATGTAGATCCACGCCTCGCTGCTCCTCGGGCTGTGCTCGTCGTCCTTGCTCCGCCGCCGGTACCGCCCGAGCGTCCGCTCGGCCACCCACCGCCACGGCCGGATCTCGAACCCGGCCGCCCCGTCCCGCCGGGTCACGACCTCGACTACCCACCGCGCGTTCGCTGCGACCCAGGCGGCCAACGCCTCCGCCCGGTACGCCGAGTCGGCCCACACCTTGGCCAGCCGGGGCAGGGATTTGCCGACCCGCCTGAGCACCTCGACGGCCCCGTCCCAGTCGGTCGGGGACGCCGGCAGGACGGCAAGCCCCCGGATCGGCCCGAAGGGGTCAACGAGCAGGTGCCGCTTGCGGCCGGCCACCTTTTTTTCTCCCGTCGTCCCCCTTCGGGCCGCCCGCCTCCGTGGCCTTCACGCTCTGGCTGGTCACGACCACGGGACTCGGCGTCTCCTCCCGCCCGAGGAGCGTGCGGACGTCCCGCCGGAGGGCGTCGTGGAACCGCTCTCAGACGCCCTGGCGTCCCGCCACGTGTGAAAGTCGTGCGCCGCGGTCTTCCACGGCGGGAAGTCGTGCGGCCGCATCCGCTTGGCGGCCCCGTCGGGGTTAGGTAGAAGACGGCGTCGGCGATGCCTTGGGGCCGTACGTCTGCCCCCGCCCGGCCGGCCCCTTGGGCCGGGGGAATAGGTGCTCGGTGTTGGCCCCTTGGA
>JANPKP010000299.1:0-21513 GCA_031426095.1 Gemmataceae bacterium | reverse complement strand
AGAAGACGGTGCGGTCGTCGGAGGCGTTCGTCAAGCTGGCCATGATCCACCTGATGCTCAACCGATTGGAACCGAAAGGCCTGGATGCCGAGTTTCACTATCGGGTGGCGGCATAACACCCCTTATGGGACAGTCTTTAAGACATGCTATTCTCTTCTCGTGTGTTTCTTCCCTCGGTGTTCTCTGTGACTCTGTGGTTAATTTCTGGTGCTTCACTTCGCATCACGATTCAGGATCGTCACGACCACGCTCATCTTGGGGTAAAGGAACTCCCCCGGCTTCTCGGCCTTCGGGAGGTCGACCGTCACCCGCACCTTGATGATGTTCTTGCTGTCGTCGGCGATCGGCATGACGCGGTCCACGCGGCCGGTGTAGACGCGGGCCGGGTTGCGGTCGGCGGCGATCTGGCAGGCGAGGCCGGGGCGGACCTTGTCGATCTCCCGCTCCTGCACGTCGATCTCGACCTCCATCCGGCTCAGGTCGGCCACCTCGCACACGCTGGCCGACGACCCGCCCGTCGAGGAGGCGAACGCGAGCGGGTTCACCAGGCTCCCCACGTCGGCCTTCTTGCTCAGCACGGTGCCGTCGATGGGGGCCTTCAGCTCGCAGTTGTCGAGCCGCCACTTGGCCCGGTCACGGCGGGCCCGGGCGGCCCGCACGTCGCCGTCCATCGCGGCCAGCATCTCCTTGCGGGGGCCTTCGAGGAGCAGCGACAGGGCCCGCTCGGCCTTGATGACGCGGGCCTTGCCGGACCGCACGTCGGCCGCCGCCTTGTCGAGTTCCTGCTGGGCCACCGCCCCGTTCGACCGCTGGGCTTCGAGCCGGGCCAGGTCCTGGGCGGCCCGGACGAGGTTGGCCTGGGCGTCCTCCAGCTCGGCCTCGGCCTGCTGCTTCTCGATGGGGCGGACCGACGCCGGCATCTGCCCCCGGAGCCGCTGCTCGGTGGCCGCCAGGGTGGCCGCGGCCTCCTCGTAGTCCTGCTGGTAGCTGGTGGCGTCGAGCTTGGCGAGGACGAACCCCTTCTTCACCGGGTCGGTCTCCTTGAAGTTGATCTCCGTGACGCGGCCCGACACGTCGATGGGGCTGACGGCGATTTGCAGCGTGGCGACGAGGTTGCCCTTGAGTTGAAGGAGGATGTCGCCCGGGCCGGCGGCCGGGCCGGCGGCGGCGGCCGGCTTGCCGGGCGAGCCCGTGCCGGAAGCGGCGGTCGCGGCGGCGGGCGGTGCGTCGTCGGTGCCGCGGGTCTTGCTGTACTTGATGCCGACCCCGGCCCAGGCGGCGGCCAGGAGCCCGCACAGCACCCACGGCAGCCACGACCCGCCGCGGGCGGGGGCCGCCGACGGGGCCCCCAGGCGGAGCTGCCGGACGCGGTTGACGAGTTCGGGGCTGGCGGCCGGCCGGCCGTTCGCGTGGTCGGCGGTGGGGATCATGGTCGGGGCTCCGTTGGGGCCGGCGTCGCCGTCGGGCGTGGCGCGACCGTTGGTCGCGGCGTTAAACGGGGGGTCGTGTCGGTCCGGGGTTCGCCGCCGCGTCGTCGGGGGTTTTAAAGAGCGGGCCCAACACCTTCACGATCGCGGCCAGCATCTCGCCGCGGTCGAACGCCTCCGGGTCGACGGCGAGTTGCATCGTCAGCCCGTGGACGAGGGCCTGCACGAGGGCGGCCGAGATCCGCGGCGGGGCGAAGGCCGTCGGCACCCCCGAGAGGGCGAAGTCGGCGGCCATCATACCCCGCCAATCGGCGTACATGGCGGCCAGCTTGGCGCGGTAGTCGGCCCGGTGGCTCATCTGGGCGAGGAAGGTGTACACCAGGCTCGGGAAGTTCGCCCCGTCGGCCGGCGGGCCGTCGGCCGCGAGGTGGCGGGCGAACATGTACTGGACGCACGCCCACGCCTGCCCGGTCATCGGCTTCGGGCCGTCGCTCGCCCGCATCAGCGCGATCATGCGGGAGAGGAGCCGGTCGAAGACGGCGAGGAGGATGTCCTCCTTGGTCGGGAAGTAGTACGTCAGTTGCCCGCGGCTCATGCCGGCCTTCTCCTCGATGCGGCCGAGCGAGAGGCGGTGGATGCCCTCGCCGGCGATCACGGCGTCGGCCGCGTCGAGGACCTGCTCGCGCCGCAGGTGGGCGGTCTCGGAGAGCCCGTTCGCGGCCGGCGGGAGCGTCGGCCCGGGGGCGGAAACGGGGTTGGTCGGCGTCGTGTCCATGAACTCATTCGCGGACCCGGGCGGGGCGGCGGCTCGGGGTTAGACTACTCGGTCTAGAAGCCCATGGTTCATCCTAGACCGACTGGTCTAGAAGGGTCAAGGGCACGCGGCGGGATTCACCGGACACTCACGATCGGGCGAGAAGCAAGTGAAAACTCGGGGACGGGGGTGGATTTTGCCGACTCGACGGCTTTACCGGGGTCAACGGTAGCGGGATTCCGATGTGTTTGCGGCGTAGACGGATCGGGAAATTGCGCTTTTAAAAAGCGGGAGAATCCGGGGGCAGTTGGGCCGGCGGGCGGGCGTCAAAGTGGGCTCACGCGGGAAAATCGCTCCAACCCGACCGGTCGTCGGCCCGATGAAAGGGCGACGGGACACGGCGCGATATGGGGGGGCGACACGTGCGGCGAACGGGGGCGCTACTTGCGGTGGCGGCGGGGCTGGCCGGCGGCTGTCGGCACCACGCCCCGGCCCGCCCGGCGGCCGCCCCCACGGTGGTCCTGGAGAAGGGCGTCCCCGACCTGCCGGTGGTGACGCCCGTTTCCCTGCAACCCGACCTCGCCACGCTGCCCAAGCCGGGCGACCCGCCGCCCCGCGCCGGGGCCACTCACCGCGGGCTGACGGGGTCGGACGCCCAGTGCCTCGCGGCCCGCAACGCGGCGTCGGCGAACCTGCTCGACGACGAAGACCGGACGCCGCCGGCCGCGCGGAAGCACGGAGCGACGGCCGCCGACCCGGCCGACGGGTTGCGGCGACAGGTGCGGGGGTTCGCGGCCCGGGAGCTGCGGAACAGGGCGGCCGGGGAGGCGCTCGAACGGTACTTCCAGCTCGCCGACGGGGAGGCCCGGGGGGCGTTGCTGCGGGAGTCGCTCGGCATCTTCGAGGCCCTCCGCGACACGGCCCGCCGGGCGAAGGCGGCGGGGGCCCGCTACCCGCTCGACCCCGACGACCTCGACCGCCAGCGATCAACCCTCCTGGCTCAAGTCGCCCAGGCGGACGCCGGGGTGGCGGTGGCGAACCTCGACCTCCGCCGGCGGATCGGCCTCCCCCCGTCGGCCGCCGAACGCCTCTGGCCGACGACGCCGTTCGACGTGCCGACGGCTTCCACGGACGCGGAGGCGGCGGTGGCCGTGGCCCTCGCCGACCGGCCCGAACTCCGCGGCCTGCGGGCCCTTTACCACGGCCTGAACGCCGCCACCCTGCCCGCCGTGCGGGAGCAACTCCGCTCCGTCAGCCCCCTCCTGGGCGTGGCGGTCGCCCGGACCGTGCCGTCGGCCGCCAAGCCGTTGGTCCGCCTGCACGGCCCGGCGGCGGACGCGGCGCTGGCGGCCGAGGTCGCGGTGCGGCGGCGGCAGTTGTTCGAGTTGATCGCCGAGCGGGAGCGGGCGGTGGCCGACGAGACGCGGGCGGCGGCCGTGCTGCTCGACTCGCAAACCGGACGGGTGGCCCTGGCCCGCGGCCGGGCCGAGTCGTGGCGGGCGAAGGTGGACGACCTGAAGAGGCAGCGGGCGGCGAACCTGCCCGGGGCCGACCTGCAGGAGAGCCAGGCGACGCTCGAAAGCCTCAAGGCCCGCTCGGAGGTGGTGGCCGAGGTGATGGCCTGGCACCAGGCCCGCGTCCGCCTCAAGGCCGCCCAGGGCCGGTTGATCGAGGAGTGCGACCCGCCCGGCCCGCCCCCGGCCGCCGGCTGCGGCCCGTGCGGCAAGCCCTGACCCGCGTTCCGGCGTGAAGCGGGGCAGCGGCCGGGGCGTTGCACAACTTTCGGGGCCGGATTCCCGTCCCCCGGCCACGGCGCGGGCCTTTTCCCATCGCACAACCGCTCGAAGGATTCCGCGAGCTGCGGCCGCTTGTGGCCGCATCCCGGCGGATCGGCCGCCCGCACAGTATCAGGGCGGTAAAACCCGTCCTACCGCGGAGACCGTTTTGTCAGGCGTCGAAGTAATTGGCGACCTTCCTTACCGAAAGCTCCCAAAATCTGATTTCGCTTCCGATTTTGCTGTGGCGTCGCCCCACCAGAGTGCGTAGACTCGGTGAAACTCTACCTATTTAGGGTAAGCTCGGACGCTGATGCGAGGTGTCGGTTCGGCCTCTTGCGGTTCCCCCGGTTGTCGGAATCGCGCCGAAACCTCGCCCCGATCTTGCCCTTCTCGCATTCTGATTGGCGAAGTTACTCTCCTTCTCCGACTTCCCCGAGGCACCGCCCCCATGTCATTCCTCTCCCTGTCGGCCCGCCTCGCCTCCCCGCGTACCCGCACCCGTGCTGCCCGCACCTGGACCATCCGGTCGATCGCGGCCTCCGCCCTCCTCGGGCTCTGGGCCGCCCCCGCGTCCGCCCAGCCGTACAACTGGGACACGACCAAGACCGGCCCGCAGTTCTGGAACGACCCGACTAACTGGTCGCCGAACACCGCCTTCCCGAACGACCCGGCCGCGATCGCCAACCTGATCAACGGAATCGGGGCCGCGACGGTCATCGACCTCGGCCAGGCGATCACCGTCAACCAGCTCAACTTCACCAACTCGAACGCTTTTAGTTACAACGTCACCGGCGGGGCGAACGTTCTGACGTTCGGCGGGACGGCCCCGGCCCTGACCGCGACCGGCGGCGGCACCGGCATCATCGCCGCCCAGATCAACACCCTCGCCGCCCTCGCCGGGACCGTGAACAACGGCTCGACCCTCCAGCTCACGAACACGGCCAACACGTACTTCGCCGGCAGCTCCTTCGCCGTCGGCAACGGGACGACCACCGGCGCCCTGACCGTGACGGCCTCGAACCTGACCGGCACGTCGGCCAGCGCCCTCGGGACGGCCGCGGTCAACCTCAACGGCGGCACCTTCACGGTCAACCAGTCGGTCGGAGCGCTGACCGCCGGCGTCCGCCTGCGGTCGCTCGCCCTGTCGGCCGCGCCGGGCGCCACGATCGCCGCGGCGAACTTCGACGCCGCGAGCGGGGCCGCGTTTCTCACAAGCGTCAACGTCACGGCCGTCGGCAACAGCACGCCGACCGTCATCGGCGGCTACAACCCGACCAACGGCACCACCCCGAACTTCCCCAACCTGGCCGTCAGCACGAACTTCGCCGCCCGGTATAGCGGGGTGATCAACCTCACGACCGGCGGCATCTACACGTTCGACGCCAGCAGCGACGACAACACCCGGCTGCTGATCGACGGGACGCTGGTGGTCAACAACGACGCCGCCCAGGGGGTGGCGACCCGGTTCGGGAGCATCGCCCTCGGGGCCGGGTTGCACAAGATCGAGCTCCAGTTCGCCCAGGGCGGCGGTGGGGCGTCCGTCCTCGTCCCGTCGTACATCACCCCGTTCGGCCAGCGGACCACGATCCCGTCCTCGGCCCTCTTCTACAACGGCACCGTGGACCTGGCCAACGACACGGCGACCGTGGACCTCGGCACGCCCGTCACGGTCGCGGCCGGGAGCACCTCGACCCTCAACCTGGCCGGCACCCAGTCGGGCGTGGCGGCCACGGCGGCGTTCGGCACCCTGACCATCGGCGGGGCCGGGACGACCACCCTGGTCACCACGTCGGCGGCCCCGTCCAGCGCCCGGTTCACCGGCACCACGATCGCCGCCGGCACCGGCACGGTCGTGTTCAACGTCGGGGCCGGGGCCGACCTCCTGACCGGGGCCGTCTCCCAGCCGGGCACCCCGAACGCCGGCGTGACGTACCTGAAGACGGGCGGCGGGTCGCTCATCCTCGACCAGGTCGGGAACGACTTCGGGACCGGGGCGACGATCACGGTCCAGGGCGGGTCGGTGACCGCCTTCGCCCGGTACACCGGCACGGCCACGCCCGGCAGCAACCCGCTCGGGACGGCGACGGTCAACCTCTCCGGCGGCAACCTCCAGCTCGGCAGCACGAACAACGTCGCCCTGGCGACGACCAACAACTACACCTTCGACAACCAGGTCAACGTCACGGCGAACGCGACCGTCTTCGCCGTCCCGATCCAGACCAACCCGGCCTCGGGGGCCCAGACCGGCCCGGCCTCGGTCAACACGCTCACCCTCGGCTCGGGGGCCGCCCCGGTCACGCTCTCGCCGGGCGTCACCCTCACCCTGGCCCTGCCGCTCAACTACAACATCACCCAGCAGAACAACACGGCCGCCGGGGCCGCGCCCACATCCCTCCCGGACTACAGCCGGTTCCAGTTCGGCGGGCTCGCCGGCGACGGCACCACGACCCTGCTCGTCACCGGCGGGGTCGCCACCGGGGACAACGGCTCGGGCACCGGGCAGGGGGTGAACACCTCCGTCGCCGGCGGCCAGCTCCTCATCAACTCCGCGTACTCGGGCTTCGCCGGCAACCTCGTCGTCGGCAACGGGACCGCCGCCAACGGGTACGTCCGGGTGAGCGCGGCCGCGGGGGCCACCTCCAACCTGCTCTCCGGTTTCAACTCAGTCGGCGTGAACACCGGGGCCCTCCTCGACGTCCGGGCCAACGGGACCGGCAGCTTCGGCACCGTCACCTTCGCCAGCAACGTGGTCGTCGGCGGGACGTTGCCGGCGGCGGCCCAGATTCAGGTCGCCAACAACGGGGCGAACGTCGGGAACACCGTGGCCCTCGGCAACCTGACGATCGGCGGCCAGACGCTGGCCCCGGTCCTGACCAACGGCTACGCCCTCGCCTTCACCGGCACCTCGACCTTCACCGGCACCCCGACGTTCTTCGTCACCACCCCCGCCACCGCCTCGAACGTCCTCCAGGGTCTGTCCATCAACGGCCAGATCACCGGGGCCGGGTTCGGGCTCGTCAAGACCGGGGCCGGCACCCTGGTGCTGGGGAACACCTCGGTCGGCACCCCGAACACCTTCGGCGGGGCAGGCACCTTCATCGACGTGACCGGCGGCGCGGTGGCGGCCGCCTCCGACGCCGGCCTCGGGGCCGCCGGCACCGGCATCCGCCTCAACGGCGCCACCTCGTCCGTCAGCGTCACCACGACGAACGCCAGCACGGCCCTGACCCTGACCAGCACGGCCGGGCTGTTCGTCGGCCAGTCGATCACCGGCACCGGGATCGCGGCCGGCACGACCATCACGGCCATCACGAGCGGGACGACGGCCACCCTGTCGGCGAACGCCACGGCGGCCGGGACGGTCACGGCCACGTTCGCCTTCGCGCCCATCTTCCGGGCCAACAGCACCTTCTCCACCGGCAAGACCGTGTTGCTGAACACGCCCGTCGGGGCCGCCACCAACGTGATCGAGGTGACGTCCGGCCCCAACGTGACGCCGAACATTCTAACCCTGACCACCGGGCTCACCGTCTCGGCCGCGACGAACACCCTGACGAAGAACGACAACGGTGTGTTGGAACTGGCGGGGGCCGCCACGGGCACCTGGACCGGCCCGGTGACGATCAACGCAGGGGCGATCCGGGCGAGCAACGCCGCTGCCTTCGGGGCCACGACCAACGTGGTGTCGATCTCGCCGAACGTGGCCGCCGTCGGGGCCGCCCTCCAATTGAGCGGCGGCATCACGCTGCCGAACGCGATCACCCTCCAGGGGAACAACAACGTCTCCTTCGGCGGCCTGAACTTCGGCGGCCAGCTCCAGAGCGTGTCGGGCACCAACACCGTGACCGGTGTCGTGTCCCTCCCGTTCGACGCCGCCATCGGGGCCGACGCCGGGGCCACCCTGAACATCAACGGCGGGATCAACAATGCCACCACCACCGGCCGGGCCGTCACCTTCACCGGCAACGGCGGCACGATCAACGTCAACAGCAACCTCACGTCGGCCACGACCCCGACGGCGAACCAGTTCTTCGGCATCAACAAGTACGGCTCCAGCACCCTGAACTTCACGACGGCCGTCTCGGCCATCCCGACGAACAACCTGACGGTCTTCGCCGGGACGATGGCCTTCACGGGGGCCGGCACGCTCACCGGCGGCAACACGATCGCCGCGACGGTCAACCCGAACGCGACCTTGACGCTCGACAACGCGACGACCACGAACGTGGCCAACCGGCTCGGCGGCCGCCCGGTCACCCTGGTCGGCGGCAACCTCAACTACATGGGCAACGGGGCGGCGACCTCGTCCGAGGTGCTCGGCGCCGCGGTCTTCAGCCGCGGCCAGAGCACCGTGACGGTGACGGCGGGGGCCGGCCAGCAGGCCAACCTGACGTTCGCGTCGATCAACAACGCGGCCATCGCCCAGAACGGTGGCACTGCCCCGACCGGGGCGTCCGTCCTCTTCCGCGGGACCAACCTCGGCAGCGCGATCGGGGCCGGGAACGCTTCCATCACCTCGACCGCCATCAACTCGTTCCCCGGCAGCAACACCGCCGCCGGGACGACCGGCAAGGGCGTCATCCCCTTCGCCCTGATCGACGCCAGCCCGACCGGGCTGGGCACGTCGTTCGCCACGGCCGACGCCGCGGGGTCGATCCTCCGCCCGCTCGCCGCGTCCGAACTCGAAACGCTGGCCGGCGGGGCCGCCCTGACGAACACCAACACCAACAAGCTGATCACCGGGGCCGTGACGGCGTCCGCCGCCGCCACCACCGCCATCAACTCCTTGACCTTCGCCACGGGGACGACTTCGCTCGCCATCAATCCCCGGAGTTTCCTCACGAACGGCAGCGGCGGCGTCCTCGTCCTCAACGGCGGGACCGCCTCGATCAACGGCGGCATCGTGTCCGCCCCGAACACCTTCTCGCCGCTGACGATCCACACGGTCGGCACCGCATCGCTCACGATCACCAGCCTCCTGACCGGTGGGAACGGGAACCCCCCCGGCCTCGTGAAGGCGGCCGACGGCACCCTGACCCTGAGCACGCCCACGGCCACCACCATCGCCGGGCTCACCGGGTACAGCGCGAACACGGCCAACTGGCAGACGACCGTCAACCGCGGGACGCTCGCCCTCGACGGCGGGACGAACACGCTGGCGGCCAACACCTTCCTCCAGGTCGGGGCCGGCGGCACGCTCGACCTCCGGGGCAACGCCCAGTACGTCTCGGGCCTGTTCACCGACGGGACGGTCGCCGGGTCGGGCGGCACGGTCACCAGCACCACCGGCACCGGCACCCTGGTGGCCAACAGCGACGCCCGCACCTTTGCCGGCACCATCACCGGAAACGTCTACTTCAACAAGACCGGCAGTGGGGCCACAACCCTCGTCGCCGCGCAGACGTACACCGGGGGCACGCTGCTCAACGGCAACACGACGACCCTCCAGGACGGCGGGGCGATCACCGCCTCGTCGGGCATCGACCTCAACTTCGCCACCCTGACCCTGAACAACAATAACCAGTTCGACTCGGCCAACCGGGTCGGGGACACGATCCCGCTCACCCTCCGGGGCGGGGCCCTGAACTTCACCGGGCGGGCCCAGGCGGCCTCGACGGAGACGATCGGGGCGGTGACGGTGGCCCAGGGGTACAGCGTGTTCACGGTGGCCGGGGGCGGGACGGGGGTGAACTCGGCCGACCTGACGATCGCCAGCCTGAGCCGGGTGGCCGGGTCGGGGGCGACGTTCAACGTCAACAGCGCCGTCGGCCTGATCGGCACCAACCCGCGGCTGTTCGTCACCGCCGCCCCGACGCTGACGAACAACATCATCGGCGGGTGGGCGATCGTTCAGAACGAGTTCGCCACCAACGGCCCCCTCGGTCTGATCGGCCTGAACAACACCGGCGGCGGGGCGGTCGGGTACGACTTCAACAACAACACGATCCCGACCGGCAGCAACCCCAATGCCAACGTCCGGCTGACCGCGACCACGGCGGTGCCGACCGGCGGGGCGACGCTCAACGCCCTGAGCCTGAGCGGGAGCAACATCGCGCTGACGTTCACGACCGGGACCGACACCCTGAACCTGACCAGCGGCGGGCTCATCGGGCCGAACAACAACCAGACGATCGGGGCGACCGTCGACAGCGGCCGCCTGACGGCCGGCGGGTTGACCCCGGCCGCCGCCTCCGACCTGTACGTCTTCAACCGGGGCAACACGCTCACGATCAACTCGCGGGTCGTCAACAACGCCAGCGGGGGCGGGTCGGCCGTCCGCCTGGTGCTGACCGCCGCGGGCGGGAACATCACCCTGGCCAACGGCTCGAACAGCTACACCGGCGGCACGATCGTCAGCGGCGGCAGCACCGTCACCCTCAACTCGACGACCGGCACGCCGGTCGCGGCGGCAACGGACGCGGCCAACGGGCTCGTCATCAACGGGAGCACCGTGACGGTCGCCACGACCACGACCACGCCGCAGATCGCGGCGGCGAACGTCGTCACGCTCAACGGCAACAGCACCCTGAACTTGTTTGGGAACACGACGCTGGCCGGCCTCGCGTTCAACAACATCGGCGGCGGGAACACCACCCCGACGGTCAACACCTTCCAGGCGGGCACGGCGGCCGGCACCCTCACGATCGGGGCCGCCGGCATCACCGCCACCGGGTCGAACGTGGGGTCGACCTCGCTCGTCCAGGGCCGGGTCGATTTCGGGGCGAGCAATAGGACGGTCGCCGTCGACACGATCCTCGTCAACGGGGTGGACGTGGCCCCGCTCCAGGCCAACCTGGCCATCCAGGGCATCGCCGGGTCGGCCGGCGGCATCACCAAGACCGGCCTCGGCGTCCTCCAGTTCAACGCCCCCCAGGTGTTCACCGGGACCGTGACCGTGGCCGCCGGCGGCGTCCAGTTCGGGGTCGGTGCGACCAGCGGGCTCGGCGCGAACAACCAGCCCGGGTCGCGGTTCGCCACCTACGACCTGGCCGCCGGCACGCGGCTCAACCTGAACAACGGCGACGTGACGATCGGCGGGCTGTCCGGGTCGGGCAACGTGATCAACGCGATCAACGCCGGTAACCCGGCGGGCCGGACGCTCAACGTCGGGTTCAACAACGCCTCGACGACGTTCGCCGGCGGCTTCCTGCGGTTCAACGACTCGTTCTTGAACCCGTACCAGGTGAACAAGATCGGGACCGGGACGCTCACCCTGACCGGGGCGAGCACCACCACCGGCGCCCTCCAGGTGTCGCAGGGCGGGGTGACCTTCAGCGGGGCGACCGGGACGGGGGTGTTCGGCACGTACCTCGCCCTCCCGACCGGCACCCTGACGCTCGACAACAGCGGGACCAACGTCAACAACCGGCTCGGCGGGACGACGACGACCACCACCCTCGGGGTGGTCGGCGGCGAGGTCGTCATCACGGGTAACGCCCTGGCGGCCACGACCGAGACGGTCGGCACGCTGTCGTTCAACACCGGTACCAACCCGAACGGGGCGAGCGTCCTCACCCTCCAGGCGAACGCCGCCCAGCCGCTCACCCTCACGGTCGGGACGGCGTTCGGGGCCATCGGGAACAACACCACCGGCCTCATCCGCGGCGTCTCCGGGACGGCCGGCAGCGGGCTGGCCAACGTGAACCTCGGGGCGATCGCCCTCGGGGCCCCGGCCGGGACCGGGACCGGGGCGAACGGCACCACCACCATGGCGATCCGCCCCGACCTCCTCGGCGACGCCTCGGCCGCCGGGACCGGGACCGGGTTCATCACCAAGGACACGACTTCCAACTTCCTCCGCCCGCTGACGGCCGCCGAACTGGCACCCACGTACCTCCCCGGGCAGACGAACACGGCGGTCAACTACGGGCTCTCGACCGCCCTCGGGGCGATCGGGACGACGACCGTCGGCAGCCTCACCCTCAACTCCGGCGGCGGGGTGGCGAACGACACCGGCCTGACGAGCGGGTTCGCCGGCCTGCCGGTCCGGCTGACGATCAACACCGGCGGCGTGCTGGCCAACGCCGGGAACACCGGGCTCAACGTCTCCCAGCTCTCGACCGGCAGCAACGCCGCGTTCTACTTCCACACGCTCGGCAACCTGACCGTCGGCAGTTCCACCGCCCCCGCCAACCTGCTCGGGACGTCCGGCGGGCTGGTGAAGGCCGACGCCGGCACCCTGACCCTGTTCGCCCGCGGCCTGTACACCGGGAACACGGTCGTCAACGGCGGCACCCTGACCCTGAGCGGCGGGGATAACACCCTGCCGGTGTTCGTGACCGCCGGGGCCCCGACGGCCCCGGCCCTCGGGGCGGCGGCCGGCACGATCGACCTGAACGGGACCAGCCAGATCGTCGGCACCCTCTTCACGAACGGGGCCGGCCGGTACGCCAACACGGGCGGGACGGTCACCAACTTGGCCGGCGGGGGGGCCGTCACCCTGACGACGAACCTCGGCTCGGCCCAGGCCTTCGGCGGCGTCCTCGCCGGCAACCTGAACTTCACCAAGACCGGCAACAACGCCCTCACGCTGACCAGCCCGAACACGTACACCGGGGTGACCACCGTCCGGGCCAACACCCTCACCCTGATCGACGCCGGCTCGCTGGCGACGTCGGCCGTGAACGTCAACTTCGGCGGCCTGGCCCTCGACAACAGCGGGCTCAACCCGGTCGTCAACCCGACCCGCCTCGCGGCCACCGTCCCGGTCACCCTGACCGGCGGGGCCCTGACCATCACTTCGGGCGCGTCGGCCGACTACTCGACCACCATCAACACCGTGACCGCGGCCGGCAGCCACAACACCGTCACCGTCTCGAACCCGACCGCCGGGTTCGCGGCGACGTCCGCCCTGAGCGTCGGCAACCTGGTGGTCAACGCCGATTCGACCGTCAACCTGGCCGGCGGCAACGGCGGGTTCTTCAACACCGCCCCGAGCATCAACACCAGCAATTTGTTCATCACCCAGCTCAACGGGGTGGACATCCCGGCCACCATCACGAACAAGATCCTCGGCGGCAACATCCTGGTCAACAACCAGGAGTTCGCCACCTACGTCCAGGGCGGCACGGCCGGCGCGGGCGGGGTGAACTACGGCGTCATAACGATGAACGGCATCGCGGCCATCGGCCAGACGCAGTACGAAGGGGCGACCGTGCCGACGGGCAGCAACCCGACGCAGAACATTCGCATCGGCGGCACCGGGACCCAGACGATCGCGGCGGGCGGCTCGACCATCAACGCCCTGGCCGTCCGGGCCGCGCTCACGAACCTGAACTTCACGAACGCGGCCGACACGCTCAACCTCGTCTCCGGCGGCCTCGCCCTGACCAACGGCGGCACCGCGGTCGGCGTGCTGGGGACCGGCCGGCTCACCGCCGGCGGCACCCAATCGACCGGGACCGCCCGGCTCTACATCTACAGCAGCGGGGCCTCGAACACGATCAACGCGGCGATCGTCGATAACCCCAACGGGGCGGCCGTGCGGGTCGTCCTCGCGCCGCTCGCCAACGCCCTCACCATCGCCGGCAGCAACACGTACACCGGCGGCACGGTGATCAACGGCGGCGGCGGCACGGTCTCCCTCACCTCCGCCACCGGGACGGCCGTCTCGACCGGCGGGCTGACGATCAACAACGCGGCCGTCACGCAGACCGTGGCCGGGAACATCGCGGCCGCCAACGACGTCACCCTCAACGGCGGCGGCACCCTGGCGCTGGCGGGCATCAACACCCTCAACAGCCTCACGTTCAACAACACCGGCGGCACGGGGAACCCGGCCGTCACGCTCGGCACAACGACCGCCGCCACGACGAGCCTGACCTTGACGGCCGGCACCATCACCGCCGTCAACGACAACGTCGCCACCACCCCGACGATCAGCGCCGGCGGGCTGACCTTGAGCGGGGCGGCCCCGACCGTCACCACGTCCGGCGTGGCCCCGACCAGCCTCGTCATCACCTCGCCGATCTCGGCCGCCGCGGCCGTCACCAAGGCGGGCACCGGGTCGGTCGTCCTCAACCCGAACGTGACCGTCGCCGTGACGAACACGAGCGGGTCGAACTCGCTGACCGGGCTGGTGAACACCGCCGGCGTGTTCGTCGGTCAGGTACTGAGCGGGACCGGGATCGCGGCCGGGACGACCGTGACGGCCGTCGGCGGCACGACCGTCACCATGTCGGCGAACTCGACCGCGAACGCGACCAGCGTGACGTTCTCCGGGAGCACGTTCACCGGCGGGGTGAACCTCACCGCCGGGTCGATCCTCCTCGGGCAGAACAGCGTCGCATCGACGGTCGGCGGCACGGTGACCGCCGGCCCGCTCGGGACCGGCACCCTGACCGTGTCCGACGGCACCGCCCTGATGAGCGACACGGCCGTCCGGACGGTCGCCAACGCGGTCGTCCTCGACGGGAACGTGACGTTCGGCTCGCTGAGCAACGCCAACGGGTCGGCCCTCGCCGTCAACGGCGTCACCCTCAACGGCACCTTCTCGCTCGGCGGGGCCACCCGCACGATCAACGTCAACAGCGTCCTCAACACCTCGACCATCGGCGGCGTGGTGAGCGAAGGGGCGGCGGTTGCGGGGATCACCAAGACCGGGCCGGGCATCCTGGTCCTGACCGGGGCGAACACCTTCACCGGTGCCGTGGCCATCAACGGCGGCACCCTCCAGTCGAACGCGACCGGCCTCGGGTCCGGCGGTGCCATCAGCTTCGGCGGCGGCATCCTCCAGCACGCGGCCTCCACCACGACCGACTTCTCGGCCCGGTTCGCCACCACCGCCGGCCAGCCGTTCTACATCGACTCGGGGGCGAACACCGTCACCTACGCGACCGCCCTCGACGGCGGGGCCGGCGGGTCGGTCGGCAAGTTCGGGTCCGGCACCCTGATCCTCCGGGCGGCCCCGATCTACGACAGCGGGACGGAGATCGCCGCCGGCACCCTCCAGATCGGGACCGGGGCGACCAGCACCGGGGCGCTCCAGGCGACGACGTTCGGGAACGCGGTGGTCAACGGGACGCTCGTCGTCAACCGACTGGCGGCCGAGACGTTCACGACCGGGTCGGTGACCGGCACCGGGGGCTTGACGGTCGATCAGGGGACGGCCAAGCCGACCGGCGTGGTGAACCTCGCCGGCAACCTGGGCTTCGGCAGCGCCGCTTCGGTCACCACGACCGGCACCCTCGACCTGACCACGGCCAACACCACCCCGACGTTCGGCGGCCTCCTGACCCAGAACAACAACACCACGGGCAGCACGGTCACGACCGTGGCCGGCCAGACGCTGACGATCAACGGGAACGTGGTCATCGGGACCGCGACCCCGGCCGTCCTGTCCGCGACCAACAAGCTCACGATCGGCGGCGGCGGGTTGCTGAACGCGGTCACGGCCGCCGGCGGGCTGTTCCAGGTCGGCGGGAACACGGCAGCGAGCAACACGATCTCGCAGAACTCGGTCCTCGACCTGACCGGGCTGGCGTCGGCCACCATCAACGTCTCGGCCACCGGCACCGTCCGCGTGAACCAACCGACCGGAACGAACGCCGCCGGCAACCAGTCGTCCCTGCTCCTGCCGACCCCGACGACCGGCGTCACCGCCACCACGCCGGTCACGACGATCACCGCCGGCACCTTCAGCGTCGGTGACAACGGCGGGAACGGCGGCGGGGCGGGCCAGACCAACGCGGTCACGCTCGGGACCGGCCTCACCACCCTGAACGTGAACACGGTGAACGTCGGGACCGGCGGCCGCGACTTCGGCCAGATCACCTTCGCCGCCGGCAACGGCACGATCAGGCTGCGGGCGGCCGACGGGACGAGTGCGGCCGCGTTCAACGTCGGGACCGGGGTGGCGACGACCGGGGTTGCAACCCCGACCGGGGTCACGAACAACGTGGACTTCACCGGCCACAGTGCCGACCTGCTCATCTCGACGTTGGCGATCGGGGCCCAGAACCGGCTCGTTAACCGGACCGACACCGTCGCGGTCGATACCGGCTCGCTGACCGCGACCACGGTGGTGATCGGCACCAACACGGGCACGGCCAGCACCGCCAACGGCGCGTTCACGCCGACGTGGACCTCGAACCTGAATGTCGGCGGCGGGACCGCCTCGATCGGGAACGGGGGGGTCGACATCGGCTTCGGTCAGACGGCCACGACGAGCGGTGCTCAGACCGGGACCAAGACGCTCGTCGGCAACTTCAACGTCTCCGGCGGGGCCGTGACGGTGGCGAACAACGCCACCTTCGGCGCGGCCATCCGGATGTCGAACAACACGATCGCGTCGGCCCTGGTGGCCAACAGCAACGTGAACGTCACCGGCGGCAGCCTGACACTGGCCGGTAACATCGTCAAGGGGTTGAGCACCGGGGCCGGGACGGCCACCGTGACCGTCGCCGGGGGCACCCTCGACCTGGGCAACAACTCGATCGGGGCGTCCGGGGCCCTGGTCAACCTCACGCTGTCGTCCGGGCAACTCCGGAACGTCCTCGAGGTCAACGGCGGGGGGACGGTGACGAAGGCGACCGGCGGCACCCTGATCATGGCCGGGACGAACGCCTACACCGGGGCCACCAACGTGACCGCCGGCACCCTGCTCGTGAACGGGACGAACAGCGGGGCGGCGGCGGTGACGGTGTCGGGCGGGGCCACCCTCGGCGGGACCGGGTCGCTCGCCGGGGCGACCACGGTGGACGGGGTGATCCGCGGCGGCACCACCGGGGGATCGACCGCAACGGCCGCCACCCTGACGGTGAACAACGCCGTCAACCTCAGCCCGGGCGGCACCATCCTGACGGAGGCCAGCGACCCCACCCAGCTCGGGACGACGGCCGACGCCAGCCGGGTCGCCCTGACCGCCGGGGCCGCGAACCGGCTGACGCTCCTCCCGACCGGGACCGGGTCGTTCACGATCGACCTGCGGACGAGCGGGGCCACCCCGCTGATCTCCAACCAGCCGTACAGCATCACCCTGGCCACCGTCGGCACGGTCGGCAACATCTTCCTCGGCACCAACTCGGTCCCGAACTCGGACCCGGGGTTCACCGGGGCGAACGTGATCCCGTCGGGGAATTACAACCTGGTGTCGGGCGACGGGAGCCTCACCTCGTTCACCAACGTGAGCCTGCAGGTGCTGCCGAACGGGCTCGGCGGGGACTCGCTGGTCCTGTCGGTCACCGCCACGGTCATCCCGGAGCCGGCCACGGTCGGCCTGCTGGCGACGCTCGGCCTCGGCCTCGGCCGGCTCTTCCGCCGGCGGCGGCCGGCGGCCCAGTAGGCCGACGGCGGCCGACGCGGTGCCCGTGTTGGGCCGAAGTCCAATCTCCCACCGACCCGGTGCCCAGGCACCGGGTCGGCGTCATTTCGGCCCGCGCCCCGGATGCCCGTCCGGAACCCCGCGGACGCCGCCTATCGCGGGCTTTCCGCAGGTCGTAAGATGTCGGGTGCACTCCCGGAGGGGTGGCAGAGCGGTCGATTGCACCGGTCTTGAAAACCGGCAACGTGGCAACACGTTCGAGGGTTCGAATCCCTCCCCCTCCGCTCGATTCCCCGGTTCGCCGACACGCTCGGACGCCCCCCGAGCCGCACCACGCACGCCCCCGGAGCGGGCGGCCTCGCCCCTAGATCCGAGGGCGGTGGGTTTCGTGGGGGCCGAATTACGCGCCGGGTCGGGTCCGGGGTGCGGTATCCTCGAGGGGTGTGTTGGAGGGTGACCGCCTTCCCGCCCGGCTGCCCCCGCCCCGCGGTGTCGCCATGACCTTTCGGCCCGTCGCCCTCGCCGCCCTGGTCCTGGCGCTCCCGGCCCCGGCGGCCAGCCCGCCGCCCGCCGAACCGACGAAGCCGGCCCTCCGCCTCGGCCCCCGCGACCGGCTCGTCGCCCGCCACGCCGGCGGGGCCGCGTCCGTCGCCTTCTCACCCGACGGCACGCTCCTGGCGTCGGCCGGCGGCGACAAGGTCGTCCGCCTCTCCGACCCCCGCACCGGTGCCGAGGTCCGCCAGCTCACCGGGCTCAAGCAGTTCGTCCGCTCGGTCGCCTTCTCGCCCGACGGCAAGCTCCTCGTTTCCGCCGGCGACGACCCCGGCGTGGTCGTCTGGGACGTGGCCACCGGGAAGGAACTCCGCCACGTCGGCTCGCACGGCAACGGGCTGCGGGCGGCCACCTTCTCCCCGGACGGCAAGACCCTCGCGTCGGCCGGGTTCGACGGCAAGATCGGCCTGTGGGACGCCGCCACCGGGGCCCAGCGCCTCCTCATCGCCGCCCACCCCCGCGTCCCGTACGGCATCGCCTTCAGCCCCGACGGCCGCACCCTGGCCAGCGGCGGCGACCCCGACCGCGCCGTCCGCCTCTGGGACGCGGCCACCGGCAAGGCCCTCCGCGCCTGGGACGCCCACCCGGGCGAGGTCTACACGGTCGCCTACTCGCCCGACGGCCGGCTGCTGGCGACCGGCGGCGGCGACGCGGTGGTGAAGGTGTGGGAGGCCGCGACCGGGCGGGCGGTCCGCACGTTCGAGGGCGTGAAGGGGCACGCCAACGTGGTGGCCTTCGCCCCCGACGGGCGGACGGTGGCGGCGGCCGCCAACAACGAATCGGTCCACGTCTGGGAGGTGGCGTCGGGGAAGGAGGTCCGCCGCTTCGGCAGCCACGCCGGCTGGGTCTGGGGGCTGGCCGTCGCCCCCGGCGGGCGGGCCCTGGCGTCGAGCGGGAACGACGGGAACGTGGTGGTGTCGGACCTCGGCCCGCCGGCCGCCGCGGGGGGCGGGGCGGGGAAGCCGTTCGACCTCGCGGCCGGGTGGGAGGCACTGGCCGGCGGGGACGCCGCGAAGGCGTTCGACGCCGCCCTCGGGATGGGTGCCGCCGACCCGGCCGCGGTCGTCCCGTTCCTCCGCGAGCGGGTCCGCCCGGCGGCCGCCGAGGGGGTGGACGCGGCGACCCTCGCCGGCCTCGTCCGCGACCTCGACTCGCCGTCGTACACTGTGCGGACGAAGGCGAACGCCGACCTCCGCGGCCTCGGCGAGCGGGCCGGCCCGGCGGTGCGGACGGCCCTCCTCGCCGGCCCCTCGCCCGAGGCCCGCCGCCGCCTCGCCGACCTGGCCGCGAGGCTCGAACGCCCCGAGATGCCGCCGGCCCAACTGCGGGCCGTGCGGGCGGTGCGCGTTCTGGAAGACGCCGGCACCCCGGACGCCCGCCGGCTGCTGAAGGAGTTGGCCGCCGGCGAGGCCGACGCCCCGCTCACGAGGGAAGCGGCCGCGGCGGTAGGGCGTTTGAAATGAACTGATGGGACGCGGACGAAGAGGATCGGAAGGGCAGGATTGATTGCAAAATCCAAGTCCGGGTCTGATCCCGGCTTTGATCCGCGTCCTGACCCGCGTTCATCCGCGTCCCATCGCTGACATCAACACCTCTCGCAGTTGCCGCAGGGCGTTCGCCCGGTGGCTCATGCCGCGCTTCACCTCGGGCGGCAGTTCGCCGAACGTCCGGCCGTACTCGGGCACCAGGAACAGCGGGTCGTACCCGAAGCCGCCGACCCCGCGGTGTTCGGTGGCGATCACTCCGTGGCAGCGGCCTTCGACCGTCGCCACCACGTTGCCCGCCGGGTCGGACAGGGCGGCGGTGCTGACGTAGTACGCGGCCCGGTCGCTCCCGCTGAACGGGGCGAGGGCGGCGAGCAGCTTGGCGTTGTTGGCGGCGTCGTCCCCGTGGGTGCCGGCGTACCGGGCCGAGTAGACGCCGGGCTCGCCGCCGAGGGCCGGGACGCACAGCCCGCTGTCCTCGCCGAGCACCCACTCGCCGAGGGCCGGGGCCAGTTGCGTCGCCTTGAGGATCGCGTTGGCGACGAACGTGGTGCCGGTCTCGTCCACCTCCGGGGCGTCCGGGTACGGCGTGAGGTCGGTCAACTCCAGCCCGAGCCCGCCGAGCAACTCGACGATCTCCCCGAGCTTCTTCTTGTTGCGGGAGCCGAGGACGAGTCTTCGCATGGCGAAGGGGTGGTTGGGTTGTTGGGGTGGTTCGGTGGTTGAAGACAGTGTAGCGATTAGCCCACCCAGCCGAAGCCCTCGGCGAAGCGACGGTAGTTATGGTTTCGCTTCACAGCGGCAACAAACTGCGAGGCGGTGCAAGGGCTGGCCTCTGAATCTCCGAGCCGGAGTTCAAACCGTTCGCACACCGAGGACGCGAACACAACCCAGGAGGAAACGGCGTCCGGCCGGTCTTTCACAAGGGTGAACCGGCAGTAGAGGTCTGAGACTTACCCCGCCTCCTCTCCCACGCCCACTTCGATCTCCTTTTCGGTCCCGAACATCGAGGGCACCTGCCCCCGTTGAAAGACGCGGTTCTTGGACCACTCGACCGGGGTGAATCCCTCAGCGGTCAGCCACTCCTTCAGCGTGTCGGGCGGGATCGCAGGTTCTGGAGGGTCGATAACACGAACGGAGTGAACGACCATGACAGGTTCGCGGCATCCGTGAGCGTGCCGTGAAGTGGCTTGAGTTCCTGCCGCCAGCGTGGCGGGTAGAAAAATAGCGAGACTTGGTTGATAGCCAACGGAAGCCCTCCGTTGGCCCATTCTACTGTCGAGCATTCAGGGTGCGATGAAGTTGGGAGGTTCTCAACCACCCAACAACCGAACCACCCCACCACCCCGGCTATGCCGGCTCCAAGCTCACTCTCAGCCCTCTGTCGGCGAACTGCTCGGCGTACAGCTCGGCCCGTTCGAGGTGGGTGACGAGGACCAGCGCTTTGCCCGAGTGGTGGGCCTTCCACATGCGGCACTCGGCTTCGGCGTCGCCGAAGTGGGTCACGTCCATGACGGCCCGGACGACGAACAGGAGGTCCTGGCCGGCGGTGCGGTGGAGGACGACGCAGAACTGGCGGATGGGGCACGACCCGGGAGAGGGTCTGGCGGACGGGGTCGGGCCGAAGTCCGGCAGCCCCGGGCGGCCGAACGACCGGAAGGGGGGCGGGATCGACATGGTGGCCCTCGGTTGGCGGCCCGCGGCCGGGGCGGCCCGTGGGGCCGGCCGGACGCTCACCCAAGAGTACCGCGCCCGGGGGCGGGCCGTCAAACGTCCTACGCGGCCGGCCGGCGAGAGGTTCGTGAAGGGCTTCCGGTTGTAACGCCGATCCCGAGAAGGCGGAGGGCGGAAGGCGGAAGGCGGAAGGCGGATCGGAATAAAAGCGGAGGGCGGGAGGGGAGGGTTTGGTCCGCCCTCCGCCTTCCGCCCTCCGCCGTCCAAAAACGAGTCTGGCGGCCGGCCTGTAAGCCGGGTCCTGTCCCGCCGCCGGTCGCCCGGCGGCGGTGACGGTCATTTATCTAGGCCGGCGGTTGCCCGCCGGCTCCAGCGGCCTACCCGGGGATCGTAACGGGCCGGGCCGACCCTGTCCCCTGTTTGGCCTTGCTTCCGGTGGGGTTTGCCGAGCCGGCCGGTCGCCCGGCCGCTGGTGCGCTCTTACTTTAAGGGCCGAAGCCCCGCACCGTTTCACCCTTACCTTGGGGAGCCAGTTGGCAGCGGCAGTTGGCCGGCGGCAGTCGAAGACCAAGCAAGTCGTGAC
>JANPKP010000298.1:0-15731 GCA_031426095.1 Gemmataceae bacterium | reverse complement strand
GGGGGGGGGGGGGGGGGGTGTGCGGGGGTCCCCCTGCTCGCGGTCGCCCGCGCGGGCGGGTCCTTCCCGGGGGGGGGGGGCCCCCCCCGTCGCGGGCCCGGGCGCGGGCCCCCCCCCCCCAAACACGGCCGCGGGTCACTTCTTCTCGGCGGGTTTGGCGTCGTACTCGGCCCACTTCTTGAACCCGGCGGCCCGCTTTTCGGGCGACTCGAAGGAGTACATCCACGGGTTGTGCTTGGTGTTGTCGTTGACCGGCTGCTGCGACTCCAGTCCGAACGTTGCCGGGCTCTGGCCGGTCGCCACGGCGGCCATCGCCAGGGCGGCGTCCCGCAGCTCCAGCTTCATCGGCGGGAAGCGGGTCGGCTGGATGACCGTCTCGTCGGCCAGGAGGGTGCGGAAGGTCGGCAGCTCGTCCGCCCCGCCGACCTTCGCCAGCACCCCGAGGGCCTGGGCCCGGACGAACGCGGCGGCCTTCGGGTCGGCGGCCGCCCGCCGCATCGCCGGCAGCCCCTCCTTGAGGCCCCACTGGCCGATCAGGTAGGACACCTGTTGCAGCTCGTTCACGTCCGAGAGCTTGTCCAGCCACGCCCCGGTCAGCTTGCGGAACGCGGCCGCCTGCGGGCCGGTGCCGCGGAGCGTCTTGCCCACGACCGGGGTGTGGAGGAGCTGGGCGGTGGTGACGAACATGCCCCCCGCGTTGCGGGGCACCGGCTTGCCGCCGAGGGCCACCTCGGCCACCAGCAGGCCGGCGATCTCGGCCGCCGTCGGCGTCCTCGGGGCGACCGGGGTGCCGCGGTTGAAGCGGTTGAACACCCCCGGGTTCATGTTCATCCAGATTTGGAAGCGGCGGGCGGCGGCCGCCTGGGGGAGGTCGGCGGGCGGCCCCTCGACGGCGAGCAGGAGGGCGGCCGACTGCGGGTCCTTCGCCAGCTCGGCGAACAGCTCGCGGGCCGGCCCGTCGGCCCCGGCGGCGGCCTTGTACGCGGCCCACCCCGGGAGGTCGTGGTCGAACTTCCCCTCGGCGTCGGCCAGGAAGGCGTCGAGCCGCACCTGGAGGTCGTCGGCCTCGGCCCGGGAGAGCAGCCGCTGGCTCCGGGAGCGGACCTCCGGGTCGGGGTCGTCGCCGGCCGCCCGCAAGGCTACCTTCGCCAGCCGCCCCATCCGGGCTAGCTCGGCCGTGGCCGCCTCCCGCTCGCGGAACACCCCACTCCCGAGCCGCCGGACCAGCCCCTCGGCCTTCGCCGTCTCGGCGGCCGGCACCTCAAGGTCCTTCGGGTTCGGCGACGCGGCGAACGCCGGCCCGCCCGCCAGCCCGCCGATTGCCAGTGCGAACAGCCCGGCCCGCGTCATGATCGCCCCCCACGCTCTCCGACCGACGAACGCCCCACCATCTGATTTAGCACCCGGCCGGCGACCTGTCGAGGCGACTGAACCAACCCCGCACGCGGCCGGCGGTTCCGGGCCCACGCCCCAAAACCGCCCGCCGACGCTCGCCACTTGTTGCAAGTGCCCCCGGATTCTCCCGCTTTTAAACCATGCGTTCAGCCACATCCCCACGCCCGTGAACGAGTTACCCGTTACCGCCCCCAGCACCCCCGGTAAAACGGTAGCGGCCGCCCAATCGACCCGCCGCCGCTTGACTTCCGCCGAACCGTTCTCGCCCCCCCGCCCCCGCGTATAACACAAAGGCCCACTCCCGCCGCGCCTCCGAAGGGACTCACCCGCATGGCCCCGCACGTCCGCACCGCCGCCCTCGTCGGGGCCGCCCTCGTCTTCACGCCCCCCGCCGTCTTCGCCGAGACGCCCAAGCGGCGGCCCATCACCGTGGACGACCTGTTCGCCCTCAAGCGCGTCGCCGACCCGCAGGTCAGCCCCGACGGCAAGCAGGTGGCCTACCAGGTCACCACCGTGAACCTCGACGCGAACACCACCAGCACCGCCCTCTGGGTGGCGGCCGCCGACGGCAAGACGCCGCCCCGGCAGGTGACAAACAGCGGCAAGCGGGACGCCCACCCCCGCTGGAGCCCGGACGGCACCAAGCTCCTGTTCGAGTCGAACCGCTCCGGCAGCCAGCAGCTTTACGTCCTCGACCTCGCGGCCGGCGGCGAAGCCGTGCAGATCACCAACGTCAACACCGGGGCCGGCAACGGCCTCTGGTCGCCGGACGGCTCGAAGGTGGCGTTCGTGTCGGCCGTCTACCCCGAGTTCAGCGAGCTGCCGTTCGCCGAGAGCGACAAGAAGAACAAGGAGAAGGAGGAGGCGGCCGAGAAGGCCCCGGTGAAGGCGAAGGTCTTTACGAAGCTCTTCTACCGCCACTGGGACGAGTACGTCGAGGACAAGCGGCAGCACCTCTTCGTGGTCGACTCGCGGTCCCCGTCGGCCGGCCGGGAGGGCTTCTCCCCGCCCCGGGACGTGACCCCCGGCGACCGCGACGCCTACCCGACGAGCAACACCTTCAACAGCAGCGAGGACTTCACCTTCACGCCGGACGGCACCCACCTCGTGTTCACGGCCGTGCCGGCGAAGGACGAGGCGTGGAGCACCAACTACGACCTGTGCCGGGTGCCGGTGGACGGGGCGGGCGGCGGGCCGGCCGGGGCGAGCGGCGGGCGTAAGCCAACTGAGTGGGAGACGCTGAAGACGGCCAACCCCGCGGCCGACGGCGGCCCCCGCTTCAGCCCCGACGGCAAGAATCTGGCGTGGCGGAGCCAGAAGAAGGCCGGGTACGAGGCCGACAAGTGGGACATCCTCACCGTGGACGTGAAGCCGGACGGGAGCTGGACGGGCGAGCCGAAGAACGTGACGGCGGCGAAGGACGTGTCGGTGAACGAGTTCTGCTGGCTCGATGAGCGTATGCTGGCATTCGTGGCGGACGAAAAGGGGGCTTCGGCCCTGTACATGGCCGCGGACGGGATGGAGCCGACGCCCTTTCTCGACGGGAGCGGCGGCATGATCGGAAGCCTGTCGGTCCGGGCCCTTCCCCCGCCGCCTCGCTTGCAACACATGCCCGAATTGCTCTACACGCAGTCTTTCCAGAGCCGCCCCGCCGAGGTCATGGCCATCCGGCCCGTCGTCGTCGTGCATGGCAGCGCTGCTGGCGGCTTTGGCCCGTCCCCCGCCGTGCCCACACAAATCAGCCACGCCAACGACGCCCTCCTGAAGCAACTCGACCTGCCCAAGCCCGAGTCGGTGGAGGTCGCCATCGAGGGCGGCAAGATGCAGATGTGGCTGCTCAAGCCGCCGGGGTTCGACCCGGCGAAGAAGTGGCCGGTTGTCTACCTCGTCCACGGCGGCCCGCAGGGGGCGTGGGAGGACGGCTGGAGCAACCGCTGGAACCCCGAGGTGTGGGCCGCCCAGGGGTACGTCGTGGCGATGCCCAACCCGCGGGGTTCGACGGGGTTCGGCCAGAAGTTCGTGGACGAGATCAGCGGCGACTGGGGCGGCAAGTGCTACCGCGACCTCGTCGCCGGGCTCGACGCCGTCGAGAAGCTCCCTTACGTGGACAAGACCCGCATCGGCTCGGCCGGGGCGAGCTTCGGCGGGTACATGATGAACTGGTTCGCGGTCAACGACATCGCCCCGCGGTTCAAGTGCCTCATCACCCACTGCTCGGTCTGGAACTTCGAGAGCATGTGGGGCACCACCGACGAGCTGTGGTTCGACGAGCAGGAGCACGGCGGCCTGCCGTGGGACATCCCCGGCAAGTACCGCGAGTTCAGCCCGCACATCCGGGCGAAGGAGCTGGGGAAGCACAAGACGCCGATGCTGGTGGTCCACAACGACCGCGACTACCGTTGCCCGATCGGCCAGGGTCACGAGCTGTTCAGCGCGTTGCAGCGGCAGGGCGTCCCGAGCCGGTTCGTGAACTTCCCCGACGAGGGCCACTGGGTGCTGAAGCCGAAGAACAGCCAGTTCTGGCACAAGGAGGTGTTCGACTGGCTGACGAAGCACGCCCCCCCGGGCGGGCGGTGAGGGCGTGCCAGGGAACCGAGCCGGGCCGTCCGCCCGGGGGAGTTACGTCGATCCGGCGTAGTTGGACCGGGGTCCGAGCTTTACCGCATTCTCCCAGCGCGGGGCGCTCGAAATCGCCGAACGACTCGACTGGCAAGGGCTTGGGGAACCCGTCCCGCAAACGTGCGGTAAAGTTGACCCCGCTTTCAGACGCAACGCTATACCCCGCGGAGACATCGGGCGTTACCGGGTGGGGTCGGCCTTAAGGGTTACGTCGATCCGCCCGGCGGCGCTTCGGGCCGAGGATTTCGACGCAAGTCCCGCAATGGGGTGGGCCGCCGCCCGGGGGAACCCCCCGGGATCGGTTTGCAGACACACTCTGACGCGGGTCGTCCGTGAAGGATTGGAGAGAAGCCAGCCAGACAAACGGATTTTGGTCGCTTTAACCGTCCAAGTCTGCGACGCTTGACTCTCTACCCCAGACCCTTCGTACCCCCGGGCCGCGCCCCCCGGGCCGGAGGGCGACCGGCGTCCGTCCGTCACCCGCTTCGGAACCTCTCCATGCCCCTCTCCTTGTTCTCCCGTCCGGGTGCCCGCCGCGCCGCCCGCCTGCTCCTCGCCGCCGGGGTTCTGGGGCTCGCCCCCGCCGCCCGGGCTGCCGACGGCGTTTGGTCCCCCACCCCGACCGACGGCGACTGGAGCACCTCCGCGAATTGGACGGGCGGGACCATCCCGGGTGTCAACGACGGGTCGTTCACCAGCCAGGACACGGCCACCTTCAACGCCGCCTCGTCCACCACGCTGGTCGTCGTCGACCCGAGCCGCAACGTCAAGAACGTGACCTTCGACACCGCCTCGGCCGCCGCCTACACGATCGGTGCCACGAACGGGAACGCCCTGCTGCTGACGACGGGGGGGGCGGTCACGATCAACGCGGCCGTCGTCACACCGCAGGTGGTGAACGCCCCGCTGGTGATCGGGGGAACGGCTTACACGTTCGCCAACAACTCGACCACGGCCGCGTCGTCCCTGACGATCGGCGGGGGGGTCACCGGCGGGACGGCGGGGGCGGCCGTCGTACTGACCCTCCAGGGGACGAACGTGACCGGCGGGGGCACGATCACGGGCGTGATCGACGAGGGGGCCGCGGCGTCGCTGGCCGTCACCAAGACCGGGAGCGGGAACTGGACCCTGGCCGGGGCCAACGCCTACGACGGGCTCACGACCGTCTCCCAGGGCATCCTGAACGTCCGCAGCAACACGGCCCTCGGCAGCACGGCCGGGGCGACCACCGTGGCCGCGGGGGCGAGCCTCCAGATCCAGAACAACATTACGGTGAGCGAGGCTCTGACGATCAACGCGATCGCCAGCACCAATACGCTCCCCAACGGGCTGGTGTCGGTGAGCGGGGTGAACGAGTGGGCCGGGGCGATCACGGCCAACGCCGGCACCTCGAACGTCCGCATCTCCGTCTTGGCCGGCAGCACCCTGACCCTGTCGGGGGCGATCACCACGACCGGGACGGCCGCCCTGGTCCTCACCGGGCCGACGACCGCCGCCAACACCCAGAGCGGCACGATTTCCGGGACGGCCCGGCTCATCAGCACCGTGTCCGGGACCAACGGGTCGTTCGCCCTGTCCGGTACGAACACCTTCACCGGGCGGACGGAAATCCAGAACGGCACGTTCCGGGTCACGTCCATCAACAGCGTGAACACGGGCGGCGGTGCCACCCTCGCGTCCAGCAGCCTCGGGGCCCCGACCACGGCGGCCGAGGGGCAAATCCTGCTGGGCAACGGGGGTACCGCCGGGACGCTCGTCTACCTCGGGACCGGGGAGACGACGAACCGGCAGGTCGTCCTCAACGGCACCACCGGCGGCGGCGTCATCGACCAGTCGGGCACCACCGGGGTGTTGACGTTCACCGCCGCCACCGCCGCGGTCGGGATCGGGTCCAAGACCCTCACCCTCCAGGGGTCCGCGGCCGGCTCCGGGGTGTTCGCCGGCGTCATCGCCAACAACGCGACCGTCGGCTCGACCCCGCTCTCCTCGAACTTTAGCACCGGGGCCGGCACCATCACGCTCAACTCGGTGGACGGCGTGGCCCCGGGGGCCGCGATCTCTGGGGCCGGCCTCGCCGGCGGGACGACCGTCACCGCGGTCAACACCGCCACCCGGGTCGTCACTCTGAGCGCCGCCACGACCGCGGGCGGGACCAGCGGGGCGACGATCACGGTCGCCGGCGTGGTGAACGCCACCCGCGTGGCCAAGTCCGGGACCGGCACCTGGACCCTGTCCGGGGCGAACACGTACACCGGCGGCACCACCCTCGGCACCGGCGGCGTCCTGAACATCAACAACGGCGGTACGTCGGCCTCCAACTCGGCCATCGGCACCGGGGCGTTCACCGTCGGCGGGAACGGGTCGTTCGACAACACCAGCGGTGCGGCCATCACCCTGCAGACGAACAACCCGATCAACCTGAGCGGCGGGAGCCCGACCTTCGTCGGGACCAACGACCTGACCTTCGGGACCGGGGCCGTCACCCTGAGCGGGGCCAACCGCTCCCTCACGGTGTCCAACGCCGCCGCCCTCCTGACCCTCAACGGGGCGGTCGGCGGGGCGTTCGGGTTCACCAAGTTGGGGGCCGGCACCCTCCTCCTCGGCGGGGGGACGGCGTACACCGGGGCGACCAACGTGACGGCCGGCACCCTGCTCCTGAACGGGGCGACGACCGCGACCACGGGCGTGACGGTCGCCGCCGCGGGCACCCTGGGCGGGGGCGGGTCGGTCGCCGCGGCCGTGGGTTCGGCCGGCCGCGTCCAGGGCGGGACGGGGACGGCCCCGACCGGCACCCTGTCGCTCGCGGCCGGGCTGACGTTCACCGGCACCGCCGGCTCCTTCCGGACGGCCGTCGCCGGGTCGCCGGGCGCCGCGGCCGCGAGCCTGGTGGCCGTCACCGGCGACCTCGTCACCCCGAACACCGGGGCCGGGGCGGTCGCCATCAACCTGTTCGACGCCGGGCTGACCGACCTGACCGGGGCCGGCGGGTCGTACACCGTGACGGTGGCGACGTACACCGGCACCCTGACCGGGACGGCGGCCGTCTTCAGCGTCGTTGCCCCGGCCAACTTCGCCTTCCAGGGCACCCCGACGGTCTCCGCGACCGGCGGCGTGGTGAGCGTGATGTTCACCCCGGTCCCGGTCCACGAGCCGGCCACCGCCCTCGGCCTCGCGGCCGGCGGGCTCGGGCTGGCCGGGTGGGTCCGCCGCCGGCGGGCGGCGGCCCGGGGCTAAGGGGTCGCACCGGCCCGCACGGCCGGTTATAATGCCTCCGCTCCGGCCACCGGCCGCGGCCGGGGCCGACAACCCGACGCCCCGGCCCCACGGCCGGGGCGTCTCGCTTTGGTGTCGCCCCAGGAGCCCGCCGTGCCCGTGTTCGCCGCCGTCCCGCACTGGGAGTGGGTCGTTGCCGGGTTGGTCGCCGTTCCCCTGCTCGTCGGCCTCAACGGTTTCTTCGTGGCCGCCGAGTTCGCCCTCGTCGCGATCCGCAAGACCCGGGTCGAGGAGATGGTCCAGCAGGGCGTCCCCCGGGCCGCCGCCGTCCACGCGGCCGTCGTCAACCTGGACCGGACGATCGCCGCCACCCAGCTCGGCATCACCCTGGCGAGCATCGCCCTCGGGTGGGTCGGGGAGCGGGCCATCGAGCAGATGCTCGGCCCGGTCTTCGACTTCCTCCCCGAGCAGATGGCGTTCGTCTCCCGGCACGCGGTCGCCGTGGCCGTGGCGTTCAGCCTCATCACGTTCATGCACGTGGTGTTCGGGGAACTCATCCCGAAGGCCATCGCCCTGCAGACGCCGGACAAGACGGCCCTGTTCGTGGCCCCCCCGCTGAACCTCTTCTCCCGGGCGTCGTACCCGGTCATTTCGGTCATGAACGGGACCGGGAACTGGCTCGTCCGGCGGATGGGCTACCACCCGAGCGGGGAGGAGGGGAACATCCACTCGGTCGAGGAACTCCGGCTGCTGGTGGAGGACACGGAGGAGGCCGGGCTGCTCGACGCCGAGCAGGCCGAGATGGTGATGAACGTCTTCGCCCTGACCGACAAGACGGTGGCCGACGTCCTCATCCCGCGGGACAAGATCGCCGCCCTCGACCTGAACAGCTCGTCGGACAAGGTGATGGACGCCGTCCGCCTCGGGGCCCACACCCGGATGCCGGTGTTCGATGGGACGCTCGACAACATCGTCGGGATCGTGAACACGAAGGACCTGTTCTACCTCTTCAGCGTCAAGGGGCTGGTGGTCCTCGAGGACGCCATGTACCCGGCCAAGTTCCTCCCCCCGGACGCCGAGGTGGCCGACGCCTTCCGCCTGTTCCGCAAGACGCACCACCCGATCGCCGTGGTCCGCGACCGCGAGGGCGGCACGGTGCTCGGCCTGCTCACGCTCGAGGACGTGCTGGAGGAGATCGTCGGCGACATCGAGGACGAGCACGACGTGCCGGTGCCGAAGCTCAAGCCCCGCCGCCGGAAGCCGCCGACCGCGGCGTTCCCGATCGTCCGCCCGCTGCCGCAGCAGGGCCGGGGGGGGGACAAGGAGAAGGGGAGATAGGGGGGCAAGGAGGCGGGGCCGGCCGGCCGCTACGCCCGGAAATTGTAAGACTTTCAATCCGCGTGGCTTCGGCCTGCTGAAGCCCGACCGGCACACACTTCGCTTGCATTCTCCGCCGCCGGGTGATACTCCTGTCGCCCCGAGTTCACGCACGTGGAGTCCACGATGACCCGATTCCTGCTCCTCCCGGCGGCCGCCGCCGTCCTCGCCGCGTCGCCCGCGGCCGCCCTGCCGCCGCACCCGGCCCGCACCCTCGTTGAGGCCGACGGGGTGCTCGCCGACCTGTCCGCGATCCCGCTCCAGGGCATCCCGCCGGCGCTGCTGGCCGACGCCCACGGGGTGGCGATCATCCCCCGCGTCATCAAGGCCGGGTTCGTGGTCGGCGGGCAGGCCGGGCACGGCGTGGTCGTCACCCGCGGGGCGGACGGGGCGTGGACGGGGCCGACGTTCGTGGCCCTCGGCGGGGCGAGCATCGGCTTCCAGGCCGGGGTCCAGTCGGCGGACGTGGTACTCGTGTTCAAGAGCCGCAAGAGCCTCGACCGCATCCTCGACGGCAAGGGCAAGCTCACCCTCGGGGCCGACGCCTCGGTGGCCGCCGGCCCCGTCGGCCGGCAGGCGATGGCCGCGACCGACGCCCGGCTGCAGGCCGAGATCGTGTCGTACTCGCGGAGCCGCGGGCTGTTCGCCGGCGTGGCCCTGGACGGGACGGCCCTGGTGAACGACCGGGACGCGAACGCGACCTACGCCCGGACGGCCCGCCCCGAGGACGCGAAGGCGGTGAAGGACCTGCTCACCCGGATCGTGGCGCTCGGCACCGAGCCGCCGGCCGCCGCCCCGCTCCCGCCGGGGGCCGCCCTCCCGCCGCCGGTACTCGGGCCGCAGGAGCGTGTGATGCCCGTGCCCCCGCCGAGCGTGCCGGCCAACCCGCCGGGGTCGGCCCTCCCGCCGCCGGCGGTCCCGCAGCCGCTGCCCACGCGGTAAGGCCGCGGAAGGACGCCGACGCGAAAGCCCACCCGTCCCGACGGGTGGGCTTGTTCGTTTCCCGTTCGTGCCGGCCCTGGCTCCCGCACGGCCGGGGAAACGAAACGGCCCCGGCGATCAAACCGGGGCCGCGAGTCGTTCAGGTTCTCGCCCCTGTCGGGAAGCCGAGTGCTCACTCCCCGCGGGCCGGCGTGGTGAGCGCGTCGCCGCTCGCGGCCGGGGCCGGCAGCACCACCTGCGGCGGCGGGGCGTAGTACGAGTGCGACGGCTCGCGGTCGTGGAACAGCCGGCACCCGCTGCCCGCGGTCGTCAGAACCCCCAGCACGACGAGCATCTTGAGCGTTCGCATGATCCCCTCCCCCGCGTTGGGTGACGCCCGCGACCGGCGGGCGGGGGGAAAGTAATGCAGTGCCCGTGCCGCACCCGCCGGCCCGGGGCGGAACCCCCCGGTTCGCCGCCGGCACGACCGGCAAGCGGCTCACAATCCGCCCCGGCCGCAGGGCCGCGTAGCCGTAGACGAGCGTGAAGAAGGTGAACAACGCCGTGAGCGTGTGGTAGCCGGCGGCGAGCCACCACGCGGTCAGGTACGGCTTCACGTCGAAGACGGCTTGCAGGGCGAGGCGGACGCCCCAGAAGACGGCCGCGTACCCGCACACGCCGCGGGCCAGCGGGGTGCCGGCCGCCAGTTCGTTCGCGCACGTCAGGCTCAGCAGGCCGAGGGCCACGATGCCGAGGACGACGTACCCGCCGTAGGTCCAGTACATCTGCCGGTGGAGCGTCGGGAGCGAGGCCAGGTCGCGCTTCCAGTCGAGCCGGAAGGGGACGAGCGACGACGCCATGAGGACGGACAGTTGCCCGGCCCCGGCGACGCGGAGGAGGAGTTCGAGAGCGTCCGCTGACATCAGAGTGTCACCTTACAGGGGGCTCATCGCGTCCACGAACGGGACCACCACGCCGAGCACGAACGGCGGGTGAAACAGCAACGCCACCGGCCCCACCAGCGCGACGGCGGCGAACGCCCACCCCGCCCACCCGCGGCCGAGGCCGAGCCGGCGGCCGGGGCGGGAGCGTTCGACGAGCAGGCCCACGCCTTGGAGCGCGAAGTACGCGGTCGGCCGGCCGTACCCGCCGCCGGCCGGGACGGAGATGACGAGGTCGTGGACGAGCCCGCTGAAGAGGAAGCCGGCCGCCAGCCCCCACCGCGGGCCGACGGCCCTGCCGAGCGGGCGGAACAGGAAGCGGTGCGTCAGGTCGCGGAACGCCGTGTTCCACCGCCGGCCCCAGAACTCGGCCAGCCCCGCCGCCGCCGCCGGCCGGTCCATCAGCGGCCGGGCTTCGACCCCCGCCGCCCGCCACGCACAGCTCAGCAAGTGGAAAGCCCCGAAGTGCAGGGCGAACACGACGCCCGCCATCCCGACCCAGCCGCGGACGAGCGGCGCGTCGGCCGGCACGAGCGGGCACACGACCACGAGGAGGGACACTCCGAGAGCACTTTTACCGGCCGCGGCCGCCCACTCGCCGCGTGTCGGTCGGCGTTCCGGGGAGTCCTTCAGGAACGCCGCGGCGTCGAGGCCGGGCCACGCGAACAGGTACGCCGCGTGCCGCCACGCGGGGGCCGCCGGGGCCGGCGTCCGCCGCCACGTCAGCCACTTGCACCCGGCGAAGATCGCGGTCGCCGACACCCACATGACGGCCCACCGCGGCGCGCCCGCCGGGGCGAACAGCAGTACGCACGCGGGGAGCACGACGAGCGGCAGCCAGCCCCGCAGGGGCGACGTCCGGCGGCGAGTGGAAGCGGAGCGGCCCACGGGTTCACCCCATGAGGAGAACCGTGGGCCGGGTCGTAGGCACAACCGAGGGGCGTGCGTTGATGGGTGTCGATCTTGTGGCCCCGGCTTCCAGGCCGGGGCTCGCCCACCCGCTTACCCCCGGCTCGGAAGACGGGGCCACAAGACTCCATCCCTTCTCAACGCTCCTGAATCTCTGATCCTCTGCGTCCGCGTCCCGATCCGCGTCATCCGCGTCCCATCGCTGCTCGCTCACCGCCGCAGGAGGCGGTACGACAGCAGCGCCCCGAGGCCGCCGACCACGATGTTCGCCAGGAACACGCCGACGCCGAGCGGGAGCTTGCCGTCCTTGCCCATGTTCGACCCGGCCAGCAGGAGCGGGTAGTAGATGAACATGGCCGGGAGGAAGCAGATGACGAACGTGCTCAGGTAATCCGCCCGGTTGGCCCACAGCCCGACCGGGCAGCCGATCACCGCGAAGCAGAGGCACCCGACCGCCAGGGCCGGCCGCATGTAGTACTCGGCCGTCACGTTCCGGACCATCCGCCGGGCCCCGTCCTCGAGCGCCTTGTAGTGCCGGTCCTGGTCCCGGGCGCTCTGCTTCATCGGCCCGTCGGGCAGCGCCTCGGCCGCCCGCCGGGCCTGCTCCCGCTTCGCCCGCACGTCGTCGAGTTCGCCCTGGAGGACGGCCACCCGCGGGCCGAGGTCGTCCCACGTCAGGGTCTGGAGGCGGGACTTCGCCTCCTTGCCGCTGAGCGAGTCGGGCAGGTCGATCTCGAACGGCCGGCTCGTCGAGGTCGTGCCGCGGGTCGTCTTCTGGAACATCACGAAGCGGTCGGCGTCGATGAACATGGCGCCCTTCTCGGCGTCCACCCGCAGGCGGGCCTCGCGGGCCCGGGCGACCGTCTCGTAGGCGTCGGCCGCCGCCGCCCCCGGCCCCTTCCCGTCCTTCCCCTTGCTCCGCTGCTTGATGACCACGTCGATCAGCCGGCGGCCCTGCACGTCCTTGACGTAGATCGTGTACGGGAACGACGGGTGGCGGAAGCAGCGGTCCCGCTTCAGCGCGTTGTACATCACCTCCTCGGGGTCCCGCAGCACCGTCTCCTGGAGCATCTGCTGCGTCCGCGGGATGACCGTGTGGTAGAGCCCGGCGGTGATCGCGGTCGTGAGCAGGCCGAGCAGGATCGCCGGCTTGAGGATGACGAACAGGCGGACGCCGGCGGCCTTGATGGCGACCACCTCGTTGTCGTGGGCCAGCCGGCCGTACACGACGCACGACGCGAACAGGGTGGTGGCCGGGATCGTGTACGGGAACGTGCTCGGGGCGAGGAGCGGCAGGACCTCGAGGATCTGCCCGGCCCCGAGCCCGAGCTGCTGGGCCTGCTGGGCGGCGAGGATGAGCAGGAACAGCCCGGTCAGGCTCCCCAGGGCCAGGGTGAAGACCTTGACCAGCTCCCAGAAGATCAGGCGATTGAGGATGCTACCGAACACGGCTGTTCTCCCCCGGTTCGGTCGCGGACGCGGACTGGATCGGGGCGACCGGCGGCGGCTGGTCGGCCTTCGCCGGCCGGCCGAGGAGCCGCCCCGCCCGCGCCTTCAAGCGCTCGAGCACGGCCTTCGCCGGGTCGGTCACGAGCGGGACGAGTTCGCCCTCGTAGGAGAGCTTGCCGTCCTTGCGGGTCATCTTGACCTTGAACAGGCTCTTGCTGAAGAACGCCGTCACGTCCCCCACCGGGGTCGTCAGCCACCGGGTCAGGAGCTTCGACCAGATGGTGTAGAACTCGAACCTCACGTAGTCGCCGCGGGTGTCGATCTCGCCCGACCCGCCGAGGGAGACGGCCGACCCGATCAGGTCGAGCTGGTCCACCTTCACCCGGTCGCCCTGGAGGCGGAACACGGCGTGGGCCTCCTCGAACGCCGTCTTGTCGGGCGTCTGGAGCTTGAGCACCTTCACGAGGTCGAGGAGGACCGGCAGGTTGTACATCCGCCCGGTCGGCACGTCCACCCGGCCGGTCCCGTCGAGCGTCGGCCGCCCGGTCTTCGGGTCGGCCCGGTTGAAGAACTCGACCTGGGCCTGGGCGACGCCCTTGAGGTCGGCGTCGGACCCGAGCTTGTAGTGGCGGGCCACCTCGTCGAGCTGCACGTCGGTCGCGCTCAGCCACACCCGGTACCCGGCCGGCTCGGACAGCACGACCCGGGCCTCGCCGCCGACGGTGCCGTGGAACAGGGTGCCGGCGAGGTTCTTGAACTCGACCTCGGGCGGGAGGAACTGGCCGGGCCGCGACGGGTCCGGGGCCTGGGGGTCGCTGGTGAAGTTGACCTGGGCCCGGCTGACCGGCTGGCCGGCGACGGACGCCCGGTCGAACCACACGTTCCCGCGGACGACGCCCAGGTGGGTGCCCTCGTACCGCCCGCGGACGCCGACCCCGCCGACCATGTCCGTCCACGTCATGCCGACCTCGGCCGACGCCCCCGCCAGCTTCAGTTCGGCGTCCCAGTACACCACCGGGTCGGGGTCGGTGACGGTGATCGGGGCCGGCGCCTGGCCGCGGACGAGCGGCGGGACCGGCGTCGGCCCGCCGTTCACCGCCCCCGGCGCGAGGGGGAACGGGTCGGGCGGCGGGATCGGGCGGTTCGGCCTGTCGGGCGGCGTCAGGACCACGAGGTGCTTGACGAGCAGCTCGGCGTTCCCGGCCAGCTTCATGTCGTCGCCGGCGGCCCGGAGCTTGCCGGGCAGGGCCGCACGGAAGGCGGCGTCGGCCACGAACGGCTTGACCTCCACCCCGCCCAGGTTGGCCCACGCCGCCCCGTCCGGGTAGAACCGCACGTCCCCGGCCGCCATCTTCAGCCGCGAGTCGCCGTGGCGGGCCGCGAAGTGGGCCAGGTCGAGCTTCCCGCTCTTGTACTCGAGCCACCCGGACAGGTCGGTCATCGGGTACGGGAAGAACGCCGGCGTGACCGACGGCCCGTAGAAGTTGAACGTCAGCTTCAGGTCGGTCGCCGGGTTGAACGGAGTCGGAGGGGTGAGGGGTGAGGGGTGAGGGGTGAGGGCGGAAACCCCGACCACTTGCCCGCCCTTCGGCTCCGGCTTCTCTGACCCCTGACCCCTGACCCCTGACCCCTGGGCCGAAGGCCCCCCCCGGTCGATCACCTCCACGTCGGCCGCGAAGGTGGCGACGCCGGTCGGGGCGAAGGCGGCCCAGACGCCGTCGAGCTTGAGGGCCCCGACGGCCGCCCGCAGGTCGGCGTCCACCGGGCAGGCGTTGCCCCCGACGTGGAGCGTCAGCTTCTGGTCGGCCGAGTCGGGGACGGGCACCTTGTTGCCGTGCAGCCACACGGTGCCGCCGGCGTGGGCGGCCGTGAAGCCCTGGAGCACGATCTCGTCCCGGCACGGGAGCGGGCGGACCGGCTCGCCGGGCCGGACGGGGCGGCCCTCGTCGGTCGCGGTCGTGCGGATGATGAGCCGGCCCTTCACCTTCTCGAGCGGGTACGGGAAGTGGGCGTAGTTCACGGTCCCCTCGCGGAGGTCGACCGTGAACACGTTCTCCAGCAGGTTCACCCCGAGCGGCTGCTTGATCTCGGCCACGAAGTCGCCCCGCCCGCCGGCCCGGAACTGGCGGAGGACGCCGGGGTAGTGCTGCGGCAGGGCGGCCGCCAGCCGGTCGTCGAGCGGCAGGTCGTTGCCGGCGACGCGGAGGGTGACGGCCGGGTCGGGGCCGTCGCCGTAGAGCTGCCCGTCGATCGTGATCGGCTGCCCGGCGGCCGTGCCGTGGAGCTTGATGAGGGTGTTGTCCTCCCCGCCCTGGGTGACGGTCTTGCGGACCCACCCGCGGACGTCCGAGAGCGGGTAGCGGAACTTCTCGTACACCACCGCCAGGTCCTTCGGGCGGATTTCCAGCTCCCGCCGCCAGCCGGCCGGGTCGCGGGCCAGCTTGTAGCTCACGTCGAGCCCGCCGGTCGGGGAGAACATCCGCCGGGCCTTGAGGGCCGCCCCCGGCAGGCGGGCCCACACGGCCTCGTCCAGCGGCACCCCGCGGACGGTCAGCTCGGCCGACTGGAAGCAGTCCTCGACGGCGGCCATGAGGTCGCCCGAAGCCGGAGACGGGGCCGGCGGCCTCGCGGGGACGCTCGCGCTCGTCCTCACCTCGCCGGCCGCGTCCCGCAGTTCCACCCGGAGCTCGGCGGTCGCCGGCCCGGCCTGGGCGGTCGCCTTGTCCACCTTCACCCTGCCGTCCACCACGCGGGCCGTGGCCTCGATGTTTTCGAGCGGCCAGGGCAGCGACGGGTGCTCGAACCGCCCGCCGCGGACGGTCACCCGGACGTCGTGGCGGACGGCCGGGGTAGCGTCCGGGGTGTACGACAGGTCGGCCGTGACGGACGCCCGGGCGGTGAGCTTCG
>JANPKP010000297.1:0-6275 GCA_031426095.1 Gemmataceae bacterium | reverse complement strand
AGAAGACGGTGCGGTCGTCGGAGGCGTTCGTCAAGCTGGCCATGATCCACCTGATGCTCAACCGATTGGAACCGAAAGGCCTGGATGCCGAGTTTCACTATCGGGTGGCGGCATAACACCCCTTATGGGACAGTCTTTTAGTCGAGAAGGTGAATCAGGTACGCGTCTACCGGAATTGGGTCGCCCACGGCCGTCGGAAGCGGGATGCGAAGACGGCTTCCGTGACACCACGAGTCGCCTACGAGCGGTTGTCTGAATTCCTCACGGCCGTCATGCCCCAAATCGCCAACGACGAATAATCAACGTGCTTCCCCCTCACCCCCCGAACAGCTTCGTGAACCAGCTCCGGGTCGGCTTCGCCGGCGGGGGGACGTTCACCGGCAGCCCTTGCAACACCGCGACGCCCCAGTGGCTGCCGATCCGCTCGGCGGCCGGGCGGCCGGCCCAACTCGCCAGCCGGCGGTAGCCGTCGGCCATCCGCGGCGGGCGGCGGTCGATGCCGTGGCCGTCCGTCCCCAACAGGTGGATGTAGCCGCCCGTCGCCCACCGCTTCAGCGACCGCTCCTCGGCCGCCCCCCACGGCTCGGCCAGGGCGTTCGCCGTCACCTGGATCAGGCACCCGGCCGCGATCCACCGGGCCGTCAGCCCCGGGTCGTGGAGCAGCTCCGGGTACCGCTCGGCGTGGGCCACGATCACCCGCACCCCCTCCGCTTTGAGGGCGGACGCCACCGGCAGGAGGTCCACGAACATGCCGTGCGGCATCTCCACCAGCAGCCACTTGCCGTGCCCGCCGACCGACTGGTAGCGGCCGGCCTGCCAGTCGTCCACGATCCCCGGGGAGAGCATCACCTCGCCCGTCGGGTAGACGCTCAGGGGGATTTTGCGCTCGGCCAGGGCGGCGACGAGGTCGGCCGCCAACTCGGTCATCCGCGGCGGGAGGTTGTGCGGGTAGGCCTCGTTCTGGTGGCACAGGGCGGTCGCGTGGCGGACGCCCTCGGCGACGAGCATCCGGCACATGGCGACGGCCACGTCGGGCGTCTTCGGCCCGTCGTCGAGGCCGGCCAGGAGGTGGACGTGGGTGTCCGCGAGGGGGGGGAGGGAGGACATGGGTTCGCTCGCCGTGTGTCTCGGTCCGTGATCCGTTCGAGGTGTGGGGCGTGGGTGTCAAGTGCGAGGACGGACAAAGAAGAACACCCGGGGAGTCGCCCCGGGTGTCTGGCTTCGGTTCTCCTCACACCCCACACTCACCTTCACACCCTCATGTCTTACCGCCCGTCGTCGTGGTAGTCGTCCACGTACTGATACTCGTACTGGTAGGCGTACCCGTACCCGCCGTACCCGGCCGACCGGGCGCTGGAGGCGTTCACGATCACGCCCACCACCCGGGCCCCGACGGCGTCGAGCTGCTCGCGGGCCCGCTCGGCCACCGGGCGGGCGTTCTTCGTCATCCGGAACACGAGCAGCACCCCGTCCACCCGCGGGGCGACGGCCGACGGGTCGCTCACGGCCAGCACCGGGGGCGTGTCCACGATCACGAAGTCGAACGACTCCCGCAGCTTCTTGAGCATGTCGGCGAACAGCGGGCTGGTCAGCAGCTCGGCCGGGTTGGCCGGCCGCGGGCCGCACGGCAGGAGCGACAGGTTGGGGACCGGGCACGGCTGGATGGCCTGGGCCAGGGTGGCGTCCCCGCTCATGACCGAGGCCAGCCCGGCGTCCGGGTTGGGGAGCTTGAAAATCTTGTGGACCCGCGGCTTGCGGAAGTCGCAGTCGATGAGCACCGTCTTCTTGCCCGACTGGGCGATGCTGATGGCCAGGTTGGCGGCCAGGGTGCTCTTGCCGTCGCCCGGGTTCGGGCTCGTCACCTGGATCACCTGGTGGCCGCGGCCCTGGGTGCTGAAGTAGAGCTGGGTCCGCACCCCGCGGTAGGCCTCGGCCTCGGTCGAGGTCGGGCGGGCGAACGAGACGAGCGACGGGTCGAACCCCTCGGCCGCCGGGTTGTCGGGCGGGAGGTCGAGCTTGAGCCGCGGGATGTGCCCGAGGATCGGCAGCCCGAGCCGCCGGCGGATCTCGGCCGGGGACCGGAAGCTGCGGTCCGAGAACTCCATGAGGAAGGCGAGCCCGCCGCCGAAGAGGAGCCCGATGACGACCCCGATCATGACCGACTGGTACAGGATCGGGGAGACGAGGTAGCCGGCCGTCGGCTTGGTCACGTCCCGGACCACGTACCCGCCCCCCTGGCGGGTCGCCAGCACCCCCTTCTTCTCGCCCTCCACCCCGTCGATCTTGCGGTCGAGTTCCTTCAGCTCGCCGGCCAGCCGCTCGGCCGTGTTCTGGAACACGGTCGCCCGCCGGGCCTTCCCCTCGTCGTCCTTGATCGTCTGGCTGGCGTCGGTGAGCTGGAGTTCGACGGCCGCCTTCTCCTGCTCCAGGGTGATCCCGTAGATGGCCAGGTCGTCGAGCGGGATGCGGTCCTCCGGGTTCTGGCGGGCGATGAACCCCTGGATGAGCCGGATGCGGCTGTCGAGGGCGCGGACATCCGGGTGGTCCTTGCCGAACTTCTCCAGCATCTCGTTCCGCTGGAGTTCGAGGCTCAGGAGGAGGTTCTGGGGGTCGTTGGCGTCCGGGGCGGTGCTGAACCGCATGTCCTTGATCTTGCCCCCCAGGCGGATGAACAACTGGTTGCGGGTCGACTTGTTCGGGCCGACGTCCTTGATCTGGGACAACTCGTTGTTGATGATGATCAGTCGGGCCGTGAACGTCGACACCCGGGAGTAGTTCTGGGTGATGCGGCCCCGCAGCCCGACCAGGTCCTCCTCGGTGACGGCCCGCTGCTGGCGGCCCGCCTCCTCCAAGTCGCGGACCTTCCGGGCCCGGTTCTCGACGAGCCCGGTCAGGTTCGCGTCGAGCGAGGCCAGGGTCTTGCTCGACGCCTCGTCGTAGATGCCGCTCAGCTCGCCCCGGTAGGCGTCGATGATGGTCGACAGGTAGGCCTGGCAGTCGCCCTGGTCGCCGCACTTGAACGAGAGGGCGAGGACGGTGCTCGGGGCGGACGACCCGGCCTCCTTCTCCCGGGCGACGTTGAAGCGGGCCTGGAGGAAGCCGACCCGGTCCGACTCCCGCGGGGGCGGGACCTGGAGGCGGACCCCGTCCAGCTTCCGGGCCGTCGGGGCCAGCACCAGGTCGGACTTCAGGAGCAACACCTGGGTGGCGACGTAGTCCTCGACGACCGTGACCCCGGCGGCCGCCGCCCCGTTCCCGTTCATCACCTCGACCGGGCGGTTCTTGATGACCAGGATCTGGGCGTTCGACTGGAACACCGGCACCCGCTGGCTGTGAAGCAGCAGCCCGCCGGCGATCCCGCCGACGAGGCCGACGAGCAGCCACGGCCACCGGCGGAGGACGGCCAGGAAGACGTTCGGGGACGCCGGGGCCGTCTCGGCGTCCGAGTTCGGGCCGGCGACGGGGGCGGCGTAGGGTGCGGCCGGGCTGCCGGCCGGGAGGTCGAAGTGGGCGGTCGCCACGGGGAGGTCCTCTCGGGGGAGCGGGGGGCAACCCGCACTCGTTATCTTTCCGCCCGGGCGGCGGCGTGGGAAGGGGATTCGGCGGGGGTTCGGGGGAATTTCCGCCCGCCCTCATCGGCCGGCGGCGGGCCGGCCGGGCGTAGGGGTCGTGCGAAGTGGGCGGGGGCGGCGACGCGGCGGCGGAAGTCAACCGCCCCGGGCCGGAATTCGCGGCCGCTCCCGCGTTACCGCCAATTTGGGAGCGGCCGTCGCAAGCGGCACGCCGGCCGCGGGATGCGGAAATACGACGCGAAAAAAGCGGGAGAATCCGGTAACGCTCAGGCCGGGACGGCGGTGACGTGGGCGTCGGCCGCCCCGGCCGGGCGGGCCGGGGCCCGGGCCGTCGCGGGGGCCGTCAGGGCCCGGGCGTGGGCCTCGGCCCCCTCCACGATCCGGGCCAGGGCGACGAGCGTCTCGAGCATCGGGCCGCCGTCCCGGGACCCGGCCACGGTCAGCCGGCCGAGCGGCTGGCCGTGGCCGAACAGGGGCAGCTCCAGACGCCACACGTGGGCCTCCGGCCCGGCCGCCCCCCGCCGGTCCCACCGGGCGTGGTAGTTCTCGTTCAGGGCCGGGGCGTTCACGTCCAGGCAGAGCGAGTGCACGCCCAGCCCGCCGGCCGTCGCCGTCAAGTCCTTCCACACGCCGTCCCAGTCGGCCGTCCCCTGGAGGCGGACGGCCAGCTCCCACGGGGCCCCGTCCCGGGCCCGCGACAGGAGGGCCCCGGCCGCCGCCCGCACCCGCGTCCGCACGAGCGCCCACTCGGCCTGCCCGAACAGCCGGGTGGCGAGCAGGGCGGCGACCACCCCGCCGACGGCCATGAGGGCGAACAGGTCGTTCTTCAGGGCCGTCGTCGCCAGCGCCCCGCCGGCCGCGAACAGCCCGAGGGCGGCCACCAGGGCCAGGGCCCGGCGGGTCGTCAGCCCGTTCCGCTGGAGGACGTGGTGGAGGTGCCCGCGGTCGGCCGTGGCCAGCCCCCGGCCGGTCAGCTTGCGGCGGATGAGGGCGGCGGTCGTGTCCATCATCGGCAGGACGAGCAGGGCGACCGGGGCCCCGAGGGCGACCGTGACCGGCCCCTTGAGCGAGCTCGGGACGGCCAGGGCCCCGATGACCAGGCCGATGAGCATGGAGCCGCTGTCGCCCATGTACACGGACGCGGGCGGCAGGTTGAACCACAGGAACCCGCCGACGGCCCCGGCCGCGGCCAGGGCGACGAGGGCGACGAACGCGTTCCCGGTGATGACGGCCATGACGGCCAGGGACAGGAGGGCGATGAGCCCGACGGTCCCGAGGAGGCCGTCCATCCCGTCGATCAGGTTGAGGGCGTTGACGCAGGCCAGGAGCCAGAAGAGGGTGAACGGGGCGGCGAGCGGGCCGAGCTCGACGACCCACCCGAGGAGGCCGATCCGCTCGATCAGGTACCCGCCCGGGCCGATCAGGACGGCGGCCGCCGCGACCTGGCCGAGGAGCTTGTACCGGGCCCGCAGGTTGGACACGTCGTCGGCGAACCCGACGGCCGTGATGAGGGCGGCGGCGGCCAGCAGGGCGAGGGCCTCCCGGGGGTCGGCGGTGAGGGCGGCGAGGGCCTCGGGCAGGACGAGGGCGGCCGTCAGGAGGGCCAGGAGGGCGGCGGCCAGGACGGCCGGGCCGCCGGCCACGGGGACGGGTCGGGCCTGGGTCTTGCGGCGGCCGTCGGGGGCGTCGAGGAGGCCGACGCGGGCGGCCGAGTCGCGGGCCAGGCGGGTGAGGGCGAGGCCGGCGGCGAACCCCGACCCGAGGACGATGAGCCATTGCATCGGTGCGAGGTCCCCTGCCGTGGTCCGGACGCGACATCGGTCCGGGCGGCCCGATCCCGAGGTGGGGGCCGGCCCGGAAGCGGAGAGGGAACGGGCGACGGTGAGCGGTCGTACTGACCGTGATCTTAACCGGGCCTGGCGGGCGGGCGATAGTGGGGCCCGGTGAAAAAACTGGGAAAGTGGTAGCGGTCGGGAGGGGGCGAATTGAGGCGCGGGCCGGCCGGTTGAGGCGGGGGCGATACGGCCGGTGTCCCGGCCGCCATCACGGCTTGGCGTTCGTCCCCGCCGGCCCGGGGGTGGCCCACGGGCAGACCCGGTACACCTCGTCCGCCAGCCTCCGGGCGAAGGCCAGCGTCCGCGCCCGCACGGCCGGGTCGTTCCCGCCCGTCCGCGCCCCGATCAGCACCTCCAGCCGCCCGACCGCGTCCGGGGCCGGGTTCCCCAGCAGCCGGTCCGTCAGCCAGTCGTGCGAGTCGCCGGTCAGCCGGGCCGACCGCTCGTCCTCCGCGGTCCACACCCGGCGGCCCTCCTGCGTCCAGTAGAGTTGCAGGTCCCGCCTGCCGCCCAGGGCGAACTCGCGGACCGTCACCGGCACCACCCCGCCCCCGGCCACGGGCAGCGGGGCCGTGTCGCGGACCAGCGTCTCGGCCCCGCTGTTCGGCATGCAGACGTCCGGGTGGTGGTAGCCCTTGATCATGTTCTGGGACGACCAGTAGATGACCCAGGCGAACACCTCGCCGCCGGGGGCCGGGTTGCCGGCCGCCCGCCGCCGGCCCCACTCCTCGTACCCGAGCGTCTCGGTGTACTTGCGGCAGACGGCGGTGTCGTAGGTCAGCGTCCGGGCGACGTAGTCCGGGATCGGCACGTCCTCCCCCTTCCACTCGCCCAACGCCAGCGGAATGTCGCCCAGGTCGATGAGGCC
>JANPKP010000296.1:0-2900 GCA_031426095.1 Gemmataceae bacterium | reverse complement strand
TCGAGCCACCCCCGCCCTGGCGGGACGGGGTTCGCCCGGATTCGGGCGGCAGCTAAGCGGGATTCTTGGGGAACTCCCGCACCCGCAGTTCCGCCGGCCACTCGTCGGCGTCGCCGCCCTTCTTGCTCCGCAGCCCGAGCGTGCGGGCCAGCCTCTCGCCCGTCTGCTTGACGAACAGGGCGACCCCCTGGGCCTCGCACTGCTCGCGGATTTGCGCCACCCACTCGACCGCCATCGGCCGCGCCCCCGGCCCGCTCTCGCCGCCGACGATGGCCCAGTGAATGCCGTTCAGGTCGAGCCCCGGCAGCGGCCCGAGGAGCGGTTCGAGCGACAGGAATTTGACGTGGGCCGCCGTCCGCCGCAGGTGGTCGATGCGGAAGGCGTAGTCGGCGTTCTCGACGCTTACCCCTTGCCAGACGTTCGGCGTCCACGCCAGCCGCGGCGACAACTCTTCGAGCCGCTCGGCCCGCTTGGTGAGGATTTTGAAGGTGTGCCAGTGGGCCTTGCCCATCGTGGCGAACACCTCGTGGATGAACTCCTCGGGCACGTCCTTGTGGTAGAGGTCGGACATGGAGTTGACGAAGACGCGCCGCGGCTTCTTCCACGTCAGCGGCCGGTCGAGCATGTGGTCGTGGGTGGTGAGTCGGAAGGCGTTGGCGTAGTTTCGCTGGCCCATGAGCTTGAGCCGCCCGCTCATCTTCTCGGCGTAGCAGTGGGCGCAACCGGGCGACACCTTCGTGCATCCGGTGAGCGGATTCCAGGTGGTGTCCACCCATTCGATCGACGTGCCGGCACCCATAAAACCTCGCGGGGCGATTGAGGTATTGTACCGCCGCCACGCGGGGTCAAGTCGGCGTGCCGCCTGCCAGCTCCACCCGGAACACCGTGGCCCCCGCCCGCCGCTCCCACGACAGAATGCCGCCGTGGGCGTCGGCGGCCTGTTTGGCCACCGACAGGCCGAGGCCGATCCCCTCCGGCTTGCCCGTCACGAACGGCTCGAACAGCTTCGCCGCGATGTCCGCCGGCGGGCCGGGGCCGGTGTCGGCCACCTCCACGGCCCACCCGTCCGGGGTGGCCGCACACGACACCTCCACGCGACCGCCGGGGCCGGCGGCTTCCACCGCGTTGCCGAGGAGGTTGGCGAACAGGTGGGCGAGTTGGTTGGCGTCGCCGGGGGTCACCGCAGGGCTGTCAGGCGGCTTCCACACCAATTCCGTACCCGTGTGCCGGCACTGGGGGCCGAGGAGCGTGACCGCTTGGCCGATCAACTTGACGAGGTCGCACGGCCGGCGGTCGTCGGCGGACGGCTTGCCGAGTTCGAGGAACTGGCGGAGGTTCAACTCCATGCGGTCGAGTTGGCGGAGGGCCACCCGCAGCGGCTCGGGGTCGGCGAGCGGGTTCTCCGCGAGGTAGAGGTCGATGCCCAGGCGGGCCCCGGCGGCGGCGTTGCGGAGCTGGTGGGCCAAGCCGCCGGAGAACTGCCCGACGAGCCGGAGGCGTTCGGTGCGGGCCACTAGGTCGGCGAACTCGGCCAGCTTGCGGGCCATGTCGTTCACCGACCGGCAGAGGTCACGCAACTCGTCGTCCGTCGGAGGCAGCGGCATCGGCCGGAAGTCGCCGTCGGCGATCAGCCGGGTGCGGTGCTTCAAGTCCCGCACCCGGCGGACGAGGCGGGCCGCCGTGAGGGCCGTCAGGGCGACGGCGACGAGCCCGCCGGCGGCCCCGAGGACGAGCGGCGGGCGGGCGGCGTCGCGGACGGCCGAGCGGCGGAGGGCTTCGGGGTAAAAGACGTAGAGCGTCCCGCCCTCGTTCGGGTGCGGCGGCCGCAGCGGCAGGCGGAGGCAGCGGTAGTCGCGCCCGGACACGGTGACGGCCGGGCCGAGGGAATGGTCGTCGCCCTCGCCCGCCGGGGTGGCGACCGGCACTTCGGGCGGGGGCGGGGCGGCCGGGTCGGGCAGAGTGGCGACCCGCGTGCCGTTCGCACGCACGAGTAGGAATTCCGCCCCCGAGAGCCCCTTCATCTGCCGCAGGACGGCGTCGGTGAGCGGGAACGTCGGCGGCTGGTGGACGGTGCGTTCCACGGCCCAGAGTTGGTCGGCGATGCGCCGCTCGGCCCCGGCGGCGGCGGCGTACGCCGTCCACGCGCTGGCCCCGGCGATGCCGACGAGGAGCAGGGCGGGCGGCACCAGCAGGCGGTAGCGGAGGCTCAGGCGCATAATGCCCGTAGCGTACCACGGCCGGCCCCGATGTCTCGTAGGTGGTAACCTGAATCGGGGCGAGAAGTGGGTTTGCTCCCGCTTTACCGGGAAATGTGGGAGCGGGATTCACAAGTGTCGTGTGGCGAAGCAGTTAGTCGAAACACAACACGCGAAAAGCGGTAAAAAGCGGTAACGAAACGGCCCCGGAGTCGTCCCCGAGGCCGCAGCGTGACGGGAATTAGTCGCGGCCCTTACCGCCCGACGCCGGGAGCGGTTTGTACATCACCGACTTGAACGAGGCCGTGCTGCCCGGGTCGTGGGCCTGGAGGGCAAAGTGGCCCTTCTTGAACCGGTATTCGGGGTCGGTGAAGCTTTTCGTCTGCGTGCCGTTCACCAGGATCGTGATCTTGGGCCCGTCGGCGATCACCTCCTGGGTGAAGAACTCATTCGGCTTGTGCGGGGCCGTGTTCATCACGCAAATGTCCTTCTTGTACTTCTCCAACCCCTGGGCCGGGTAGAGGCTGCCGGTCTTCACCGGGTCGCCGTGGGTGGCGTTGATCTGGACCTCGTACCCCTTCGGGAAGTCCTGCCCGAAGGCGGTGCGGAAGAACATGCCGCTGTTCCCCTTGTCGTTGATCTTCACCTCGACCTTGTAATATGCCGTTTGGAATATCGCTAAATTCTGCTTTGCCGTCAGCCGCA
>JANPKP010000295.1:0-12413 GCA_031426095.1 Gemmataceae bacterium | reverse complement strand
GCTTGGAAGCCCGGGCCACAAGATCGACATTACGGGTCAGTTCGTCGAGTACCGTCGCTTGCTCTCCCGCCGCCTTCGCCACCCCTGCCGTCGTCCACTCCGCGGGCGGCGTCAGCCCCACCACGGGAACGCCCGCGTGCTTCGCAATCTGTTCCTCGGCGTACTCGTCCCGCGGCCCCACCAGCACCACGACGGCGACCGCGTCCAGCGTCCGGACGGTCGCCAGCGTCCGCCCCACGGCCCCGACGGCCGACGACGCCACGAGGACGACCGGCCGCGCGAACGCCCGGACGAGTTCGACCTGGAGCACGTCGTCGGTGAGCGGCGAAAGCGGGCCGCCGAACGTCTCGATGAGCAGCGGGAGCGGAGAGGCGGGGGTGGCCGCGAGGACGTCGGCGACGCCCGGCATCGCCCGCCCCTCGCGGCGGGCGGCGAGCGGCGGGGCGACCGGCTCCGCGAACCGGGCGAGCGGGGCGAACACGCGGGCGGCGGGCACCAGCCGCCGGACCTTCTCGGTGTCCGAGTCGCCCGTTTCGGCCGGCTTCCAGTAGGCGAACTGGTCCGCGAAGGCGGCCAGGAACAGGAGCGAGAACGTCGTCTTGCCGGCGTCCGTGTCGGTCCCGACGACGACGAAACCGGTCATGGCGTGAGCGCCCCCGCGACGGCGTCGGCGAGCCGCACCAGCACTTCGGGGTCGTGGTCGGCGTGGACCGAGATGCGGAGCCGGCACGTCCCCGCAGGGACCGTCGGCGGGCGGATGGCCCGCACGTCGAAGCCGGCGAGTTGCAGCAGCGTCGCCGCCCGCACGGCCGGCTCGTCCGCCCCCACGACGACCGGCACGACGTAAGTGGAGCCCGCCGGCGTCACGCCGCGCCCGGCCAACGCCTCGCGGAAGCGGGCGGCGTTGCGGTGGAGGGCGGCCCGGCCCGCGTGGTCGGCCCGCACCTGCGGGACGCGGTCGCGCCACCACGCCCCGACGGCCGGCGGCAGGGCGGTCGTGAAGATCAGGTGCCGGCAGCGGTTCGTCAGGTATTCCTTGAGCAGCGCCGAGCCGCAGACGTACGCCCCGGTGAGGCCGAGCGCCTTGCCGCCGGTGTGGACGGTCGCCAGCACGCGGCCGCGGAGCCCGGCGGCGTCCACGCAGCCCGAACCCGTCGGCCCGTAGCAGCCCGTCGAGTGGGCCTCGTCCACGACCACGTTCGCCCCGTACCGCTCGGCGAGGGCCACGAGTTCCGGCAGCGGGGCGGTGTCGCCGTCCATGCTGAAGAGCGACTCGGTGACGACGAACAGTTCCCGCCCCTCGGGCCGCTTCGCGGCTTCGGCCCGCAGCCCGTCTTCGAGGTGGTTCAGGTCGTTGTGCCGGAAGAGGAACTTCCGCGGGCGGGCGACCCGCAGCCCGTCCATGACGCAGGCGTGGCTCAGTTCGTCGACGGCCACCCAGTCGCCCGGCTCGGCGAGCGTGGAGATCAGCCCCTCGTTCGCGGCGTACCCGCTCGTCATCACGAGGGCGCTTTCGGCCCCGTGCCAGGCGGCGAGGAGGCCTTCGACCTCGTCCCAGATTTCGTGGTGCCCGCGGAGCAGGCGGGAGGCGATGCCGGACGTGGGGAGGGAAGAACCTCTCCCCCCGGCCCCCTCCCCTAAGAAGGGAGGGGGAGCAAGATCGGCCTCCCCTCCCTTCCCAGGGGAGGGGCCGGGGGAGGGGTTTCGCCCGCCGCCGTAGCCGAGGTAGTCGTTCGAGGTGAAGTCGAGGCCCGCCGGGAGCCGGAACGCGCGGCCGCGGCCCTGTCCCCGCAGGTCTTCGAGCGTGCCTCGCCACCGGCCTTCGAGCGTCATGACTTGCTACAACCCGCCTCGCACGACGACCCGGACGCGCACGACTCGGGCACGGGGTCGAGGCCCATCGCCCGGAACAGGGCGGCGTCGGCGTCCTCGCTCGGGTTCGGGGCGGTGAGGAGCTTCTGGCCGTGGAACACCGAGTCGGCCCCGGCCAGGAAGCAGAGGATTTGCAGCTCCCGGCTCATCCGGTCGCGGCCGGCACTGAGGCGTACGCGGGCCGTCGGGAAGGCGATGCGGGCGGTGGCGATGAGCCGCACGATCTCGATCGAATCGACGGCCGGGGCCATCGCCAGCGGGGTGCCCGGCTGCGGCATCAGGCAGTTCACCGGCACGCTCTCGGGCGGCGTCGGCAGGTTCGCCAGCTCCACCAGCATCATCAGCCGGTCGTCCTCCGTCTCGCCCATGCCCACGATGCCGCCGCTGCACACCGAGATGCCGGCCTTCGCCACCTCCCTGAGGGTGTCGAGCCGGTCGTCGTAGGTGCGGGTCGAGATTACTTCCGGGTAGTGCCGGCGGGAGGTGTCGAGGTTGTGGTTGTACGCCGTCAGGCCGGCGTCCGCGAGCCGTTCGGCCTGCTTCGCCGTGAGCATCCCGAGCGTGACGCACGCCTCCATGCCGAGCCCGCGGACCTCGCGGACCATGTCCAGCACCTTGTCGAAGTCCGGCCCGTCCTTCGGCGACCGCCACGCCGCCCCCATGCAGAAGCGGGTCGCCCCCCGCTCCTTCGCCGCCGCCGCCCGCTCACGCACCTCGGCCACGCTCAGGAGCGGCTGCCGCTCGACCGGCGTGTCGTAGTGGGCGCTCTGGCTGCAGTACTTGCAGTCCTCGGGGCAGCCGCCGGTCTTGATGCTCAGGAGTTCGCACCGCTGCACGTCGCGGTAGTCGCGGTGCGTGCGGTGGACGTCGGCCGCCCGGAGGATCAGTTCGGGGAGCGGGAGCCGGTAGACGGCATGGAAGTCGGCGAGTGTCTTCATGCGGAAAGGGTAGTGAATCGTATGACGGGGCGACAAGGTGGGACCGCCGGATCGGCCGGCGGCACCCCGTTTGCGACTTTCGTTCCCGGTCCCACGGCCGCCGGGGGTTTCGCCATGCCGTTCGTGAAGTGCAGCGTCGATGGGTGCAGCCGGAAGCTCCAGCCCTACCTCAAGGTCGACCCGCGGGACCGCGACACCTGGCTCTACCCGGAGTGCGAGGCGTGCGGCCGGCCGGCGTGCGACGAGCACTCGTCCGATCTGGACGGCAAGGTTGTCTGCGACCGCTGCCGGCGGGAGTTGGCGGCGAAGGAGGCCCCGGTCCAACTCCTCGACCTGGGCCTCGCCCCGCCGGTCCGCCGGCCGTGAGGGGCGGGCGTCACTTCCCGAGCGTCTCTTTGAACAGCTCGCGCATCTGCTGCCACGACTTCTCGTCGGCGTCCTTGTTGTACTTCATCCCCGGGTTGCCGACCTTGTCGGCGTCGGCCACGGTGAAGCTGTGGACGGCCCCCGGGTAGTTGTCGAACTGGTACTTCACCCCGGCCGTGTCGAGCTGCCCGCGGAACGCCTTGATGGACGCCGGCGGGATGAACGTGTCGTCCGCCCCGTTGGCGACCACGAGCTTCGCCTTGACGGCCTTCGCCTCCTCGGGCGTCGGCGTCGGCAGGCCGGCGTGGAAGGTGGCCACGGCCTTGAGCGGGGCCCCGGCGTAGGCCAGCTCCAGGCAGGTGCTGCCGCCGAAGCAGTAGCCGATGGCCGCGAGCTTGTCGGTATCGACGTTCGGCTGCGAGGTCAGCACCTTCAGCCCGGCCTCGGCCCGGCCGCGCCAGAGCTTCACGTCCTTGCGGACGGCACCGGCGAACTCCTTGGCCTCGTCCGGGTGCTTCGTCACCCGGCCCTCGCCGTACATGTCGCAGGCGAACGCCACGTACCCGAGGTCGGCCAGCTTCTTGCACCGCTCCTTGGCGTACTCGTTGAGCCCCCACCACTCGTGGACGACCAGCACCCCCGGCCGCTTCTCGGCCCCGTCCGGCGACGCCAGGAAGCCCTTGAGCTTCGTACCGCCGAACTCGTACTCGACCTCCTTCGTCGTGACGGCGGCCGTCGCCGCCCCCGCCGCCGCCAACAGGACCGTCATGGCCGTGACCCAGCGCGTCATTGCAAGCTCCTCTCGGATGAATGTGGGCGATCCGACGCCGGGCATTCTACGGACCAGGAGCGGACCCGCGGCCTCGGCCCGGTAGCGATCCGCCGCGGACCGTCGGTGCGCGGAAATGGCACATTTCCCACGTTACCGCATCCGCTGGGAGCGGTTTCCGCATGTGGCATGCGGGCGGAGAGATCGGGCGATTTCGAGCGCCCCGCGCTGGGAGAATGCGGTAAAGTTTGATGAGAAAATCGCCACTTCCGCCGGGAACGGCCGGCGGCCGGGCTGGCATCAGAAGCGGAACCGCGGCCCCGCCCGGAACGCCGCCCACGCGGCCGCCGCCCGGTCGCGGAGCTGGCGGGCGGCCACCCCGGCGAGCGGCGTGAGCAGGTACGCGGCCCCGACGCCGAAGGCGATGAGCCGCAACCGGTCTGCCGTGTGGATCGGGCGGTGCACCACGAACGGCCGCCACAGCGAGCTGCACTCGGGGACGTACCACAGGGCCGATTCGAGGGCGTAGTTGTTGGCGTAGAACGGCCCGTCGGCGTAGAGCTGGTACACCGCCCCGTTCGCCCCCGCCCAGCACGAGAGCAGCACCACGGCCGCGACCACGAGGTTCACTCCGAGTGAATCCGACGGCCGGGCCGTCCGCCGGGCGATGACGAGGGCGGCGGGCAGGCTGGCGAACAGGAAGAACCGCGGCCCCCAGAACACGCCGCCGTACCACGCCCACCACTTCGAATAGACCACCACCAAGCCGACCACGAACGCGAGCCACGCCCGGTACAGCAACCGCACGTCGGCCTCGTGGTCCGCTTCGCTCCCGTTCCCACGCACCCGGTCGAGCGGCACGAACAGGCCGGGGGCGAAGAAGACCAGCCCCTTGCCGAACGAGAACAGCACGGACAGGACGCCGAAGAAGAGCGGGTAGCTGAACCCCGGCCGGCCCGCATACGGCAGCAGCGTCGGGAAGCCGTGGTCGTTCGCGTACCCGCCGGCGAGGGGGTCGCCGCGGCGGGCGTAGTTCTCGGCCAGCACCAGCCCCGCCGCCGCGGCCACCGCCAGCCCGTACCGCAGCCGCCGGCGTTCCCAACAGACCACCGCGGCCGCCAGCGCGAGGGCCGGCAGCGTCGCGGGGGTGTTCGCCGCACCCACGGCGGCCAGCGCCCAGCCCCAGGCCTTCCCCCGCGTCACGGCCGCCGCCGTGCCCACGGCCACGCACACGGCCGTGAACACCTCGCCGGTGAAGTGCAGGAGGTGGTACGGCACCAGCGACGCCAGTGCCGCGGCGACCACGAACCGCCGGGCCGCGTCCGCCCCCAGCGCCGGCCGCAGCGCCCACCACAGGGCGGCGGACCCGGCCAGGAAGGCGAGCCGGCTGAAGAGCCAGACCACGTTCGTCGTGTTCCCGGCCGCCTCGCCGAGGAACCAGAGCGGGGCGGCGAACAGGGGCCCGATCATCGAGAACTTGCTGCCGGCCACGGTGCCGTCGCGGAGCAACCGGTCGAGCGCCTCGAAGCGGACTTCGCTGTCGATGATGCGGGTCTGCGGGAGGGACGCGAGGACGGCCGCGGCGACGAGGATGGCGGCGGCCGCGAACAGCGGCGGGCGGGCGGGCGGAGGGGCGGCGGGGGGCGTCATGCCGGGCAGTTTAGCGACAAAGCCCGGGGACGGCCGTCCCCGGGCTTTGCGTGTTGTCAGTGAGATCGGCGACCGTCACCCGGCGAGGTCGCCGGCGAGCTTGGCCAGCGACTCGTGCGTGAGGGCGAACGGCACCTGCTCGCGCTTCGTGGCGGCGGCCTTGAACCGCCGCACCTCCGCCCGCCCGGTGCCGTGCAGGCGGACCTCGTAGTACAGCACGTCGGCCCCCTTCCGCGTGGGGTCGTCGCTCCGCAAGAGTGCCTCGTCGCGGGTGCCGTCCACTTCCAGCACCTTCAGGTCTTCCATCAGGCCGCTCACCCGGTCGGCGACGCCGGCCGCCCAGTCCTTGAGGGCGAACCCGGCGGGGGCGGCCCCGGTGCGGGCGAGCGTGAGTTCCCACACGAGGGTCGAGAGCGTGTCGTTCTTGTCGGCCGTCAGGTGGACGGCCCACCCGGCGGCCGGGACCGACTCGGACCAGGTGTGGCGGCCTTCGCCGGACGGCCGCCACTCGCTAAGCCTTGGCAGGAGCGTTTCGGCGAGCGTCATCGGATCCTCCGGTCGGGTGTTGGGTGTGGTCCGTCCCGTCGAACGAGATGACCGCCGGCTTCCCGTCGATCAGGGTTTCCAGGTGGACCGGCCGGCCCCAGATGTACTGGAGGTTGGCCAGCGTGTCCCGCCCCTCGTCCAGCTTTAAATCTACCCCGTTGTGGTCGTGCCGCAACAGCAGTTCGCCCCGGTTGCGGTGGTTCCCGTCCACGGCGTAGATCCACGGCTTGCCGAAGTTCGTGAGGCTGAAAAGGAGCCGCTGCTTGACCTTCTGGAACTCCCGCGTCTCGATCACGAAGTTGGCCCCCGGCTCGTTGTAGTTGAACGAGAAGAGCTTGTGCTCCTTGCAGAACTCGGGGGTGAGGAATGTGTCGATGAACGTGATGTCGTTGTGGACCTTGCGGACCTCGAAGATCTTCTGCCGCCCGAGCCCGGTCTGGCGGTCCCACCGCCGCTTCACGTCGAGGTCGTCGCACGCCTCCCACTCGGGGCCGAACTGGCCCATGTTCCACCGCCGCTCCACGTCCCGGAGCAACTCGATCCCGAGCTTGTACGGGTTGAGCCGCTTGCCGCTCGTGGCCATCGTCCCCGAGTGGTGGTCGGCGTAGTCGATGACCTCCGACGGGTCGAGCACCTTCTGCGTCATGATCGTGCTGTGCCAGTACGAGGCCCAGCCCTCGTTCATGATCTTCGTCTGGGCTTGCGGGTAGAAGTAGTAGGCCTCGTCGCGGACGATCGAGAGGACGTCCTTCTGCCAGCCCTTGAGGGGGGCGTGTTCGATGAGGAAGAGCAGCACGTCCTTCTCGGGCCGCTCGGGGAAGTGCGGCACCCGCTGCCCCTCGCCGGCCTTCTTGCGGTCGTCGTCGGCCTGCTTGAGCTTGGCCGGCGGGTTGATGTAGTCGGCCATGTAGTCCTTGGCCTTGAACCGCGGGGCCTTGCCGTCGTCGTCGCCCTCGGCGTCCGGGTTGAAGTCGTACTTGTGGTGGTCCTCCCGCCGCTTGATGGCGACCGAGTGGATGTCGATCAGGTCGTCGATCGACATGCACTTGTCGAGGAACGCCTCGACCTCGTCCTCCCCGAACCGCTCGACGTACCCGCGGATGCGGGCCCCGTGGTTGGCGATCTCGTCCATCATCTTGCGGGTGGTGTGGGCGAAGTAGGCGTTGTTCTTGAAGAAGTCGCAGTGGCCGTAGACGTGGGCCATCACGAGCTTCTGGTCGACCGTGTGGTTCGACCGCATCAGGTAGGCGTAACACGGGTCGTTGTTGATGACCATCTCGTAAATCTTCGACAGGCCGTAGTCGTACCCCTTGCGGAGTTCCTCGTACTGCATGCCGAACGACCAGTGCGGGTAGCGGGTCGGGAACCCGCCGTAGGCCGCGATCTCGTTCAGGTCGTCGGCGTCCACGACCTCGAAGATGGTCTCGTAGAAGTCGAGCCCGTACCCCTTGGCGTACCCCTCGATCTCGTCCTTGAGGAGCCGCAGGTGGGGCGGCAGGTTCGTGTTGTAGAAGCCGTTCATCCGGGACCGCCTTCTCGGGGTTGGGGGCCGTCGTCGGGGCAAGGTCGGAGGGGTGAAACCGGCCGGAATCCGCCACCGCTCCCGCGTTACCGCAAAATTCGGTAAGGGAATCGCAAGCCACTCACGGGCCGCGAGATCGGGCGAACACGTTCGCAAAAAGCGGGAGAATCCGGTAACGCTCGTCGGTCGGGCCGGCGAGCGGCACCGCCCATCCCGGACCAAAACCGTTACCGCTGCCATTCTACACGACCGAGCCGGCCGACGCGACGGGTGGGTGAACGCGAACGGCCCCGGCGGGAACCGGGGCCGTCGTGGGTTCGTGTCAGGAGTCGCTCACTTCGCCTCGGGGCCGCGCCAGCGTTCGCCCCAGCCGTACCGCAACTGGTGGAGGAAGCGGTCCCAGTCCTGCGGGCTGCGGGACGGCGGGTAGACTAGGGGGTCGGTCGGGGTGGCCGTGTGGGACGCCGCCACCCGGCCGTCGTGGCCGAACCGGCCGAGGACCAGACCGAACTTGAAGTGCCGCCCGGTAGCCCCGGCGGCCAGCGGGCCGAACGGGCCGGCGGTGGTCGTTCGGGGCACGGCCTTGAGCACCTCGGTCGGGTCGACCGACCCCGCCCCCTCGGCCGCCGCCGCCCAGAGCCGGACGGCCGTGTACGCCTCGGCCATGGTGTCCGTGACCACCCGGTTCTCCCCGTAGCGGGCCCGGAAGCGGGCCGGGAAGCCCTCCCGCACGGCGTCCGGGGCGTCGGCCAGGTATGAGCAGGCGACGTAGTCGCCGGCCGTCTCAGCCGGGTCGAGGACGTTGTTGAAGTCTTCGATGTGCTGGAGGTGCAGCAGCCGGCCCCGGTACGGCCCGGCCGCCCGGAGTTGCCGGACGAACAGCACGCCCGCCCCGCCCCGCATGGCGTTCACCACCACGTCCGCGTCGGCCGCCCGCACCGCCTTGACGACGGCCGCGAAGTCGGTCGTCCCCACCGGCGGGAACTCCTGCCCGACGACGGCCGCCTTGCCGCCCTTGAGGGCGTCCGCGAGCACCGCCCCGACGGCCCGCGAGAAGACGTTGTCGGTGCCGACCACGAACACCCGCCCGGCCCCGCCGTCGGCCAACCGGCGGACGGCCGGGACGACCGCCTGGGACGGCGTCGGGCCGACGTAGACGATGCGGGCCGAGTCCTCCAACCCCTCGTGGGTGCCGGGGTAAAACAGCACCCCCCCGTACCGCTCGACCACCCCGCGGACTGCCCGCCGGTCGGACGACGACGGGCATCCGAACAGGGTCGTCACCCCCCTCTCGCGGATGAGCGATTCGGCCTGCCGGACGTACTCCTCCGGCGTCCGCCCGCCGTCCGCCTCCACCGGCACCACCCGCCGGCCGAGGACGCCGCCCTTGTGGTTCAACTCATCGACGGCCATGAGCACGGCGTCGGCCAGGGACGACTCCAGGGCGGACATCGGCCCGGCCTTGGCGAACAGGACGCCGACCCGCACCTCCTGGGGGGCCGCCGACGCCGCGGGGACGGCCAGGACCGGGGGCGTGGACGGATCGACCGCGGGCGGCCGGGTCAGGACGGTGTACCCGGCCCACCCGCAGAGGCCGATCAACACCGCCCAGTTGGCCAGGTGCAGGCGGGAGATCCGACGCGGCGGGCGGCCGACCGGGTCCGGCACCACGACCGAGGCGGGGCCGGCGTCTGGGACTGGCGTGGCGAAGACCTGGGGGAACGGGCGCGGGGCGGCCGTGGGCTCGGGCCACACGGCAGCGGCCGACGGCGGCGAGAACGGCCCCGTGGCGACCTGTGGGCGGGGGGCGGCGGCCGCCCCGGGGTCCACGTCCAGAACGACCGTGGCCTGGGGGCCGCCGATCATCGTCCGCCCGCGGACCTCCGTCGCCCCCTGGGTGGGCGGCCCGGCGGTGGTCGCCAGCGGCGTCGTCCGCGTCGGGTAGCCGAGGACGCCGGACGTGCGGCCGAGCGTCGGGGCCGAGAACTCGATCAGGACCGAGTCGAGGGCGTCCACCACCTCGTGGGCCGACTCCGGCCGCTGCTCCGGCTCCTTCGCCAGCAGCCGGGCCACCAGTTCGTCGATCTCGGCCGGCACCTGCCGGTTGCGGGCGCTCACCCGCGGCGGGGTGTGCGACACCAGGGCCATCAACACGGCGGCCGACGTGTTCCCCGTGAACGGCAGTTCGCCGGTCAGCATGGCGTACATCACGGCCCCGAGGCTGAACAGGTCGGCCCGCCCGTCGACCGGGGTGCCGAACGCCTGCTCCGGGGACATGTACTGGGGGGTGCCGACGATCACCCCGATGTTGGTGAGCTTGCGGTTCGAGTCGACGATCCGGGCCAGCCCGAAGTCGAGGAGCTTGGCCCGCCGGAACTTGCCGGTCGCCGTGTCGGCCTCCAGCCAGATGTTGGCCGGCTTCACGTCCCGGTGGACGAGCCCGTGGGCGTGGGCGTCGGCCAGCCCGGCGGCCACCTGGCGGGCGACCATGAGGGCGAACGGGAGCGGGAGCGGGGCCTGCCGGTTGAGCTTCGCGTCGAGGGCCTCGCCGTTGAGGAACTGCATGGCCAGGTAGGGCACGTCGTTGTGCATCCCCACCTGATAGATGGTGACGATGTTCTCGCTCTCGACGGCCGCCGCCACCCGGGCTTCCTGGAGGAACCGCTCGCGGCTGGTGAAGCTCTCGACGTACTCCTTTCGCATGATCTTGATGGCGACCGCCCGGCGGAGGTGGGTGTCCTCCCCGCGGAAGACGACGCCCATGCCGCCGACCCCGATCACCTCCATCACACGGTAGTGGGCGATCCGCCCCAGGTCGCCCGGTTCGAGTGACGGGTCGAGGAACGACAGATCGACGGGGTCGGGCTCCGGCTCTCCCACCACCCCGGGGGTGGTCGGCCCGGCGAACGGACCGCCCGCCGGGGCCGCCGTCGGGGCCGGATCGGGCGGGCGGGCGGAAGAGGGTTCGGCGAAGCGCATCAAGCTCATGCCCCGTCGTCCTGGGGAGGCGGCGGAATCGTATCAACCGAACCATAGTTCAGGTTCGCCGATAGGCGCGGCAGGGCGGCCGGTTTTTAGCCCCCGGGCGGATCAAATGCACTTGACGGCGCGAAAATTGATGAATGATTGAGAAGCGGCCGCGACCGCGGCCAGGGGTCATTCAATCGGCCGGCGGAAATGCGTCGCCCGGCCGGACTCACCGCCCGGTCTTCAGGAACTCCTTGATGCTCCCGAGGATCGCGTCGCGGTCCGGGATGCGGGACGTGATCAGGTTCTTGTGGTCGCCGGTCAGCTCGTGGACGTGCTCGAAGAACTCGCCGCTGCCGTACGGCGACTCGACCTGACCGTACCCGAACAGGTTGAGCTTCGGGAGCAACTTCTTCGTCAGCAGATCGACGCACTTGGGCACGTCGTCGCCCCAGTTGTCGCCGTCCGAGAAGTGGAAGGCGTAGACGTTCCACTCGGCCGGGTTGTACCGGGCGTCCACGACCTTGTTGCACAACTCGTAGGCCGAGCTGATCTTCGTCCCGCCGCTCTCCCGGGTGTGGTAGAAGGTGTGCTCGTCCACCTCGGCGGCCACCGCGTCGTGGATGATGTAAGCCGTCTCGACCCCCTTGTAGTGGCGCTTGATCCAGGTGTCGATCCAGAACGCCTCGATCCGCACGATCTCCTTCTGCTCGTCGGTCATCGACCCGGACACGTCCATCATGTACACGATGGCCGCCACGCTGTCCGGCTTGGGCGTCTCCTTCCAGCTCTTGAACCGCTTGTCCTCGCGGACCGGGATCACCTTCGGGTCGGCCGGGTTGTACGTGCCGGCCGAGATCTGCCGCTGGATGGCCCGCTTGTACGTCCGCTTGAAGTGCCGCAGCGACTCGGGGCCGACGGTCCGGATGCTGGTGTACTTGTCCTTCTCGGTGACGATGTTCTTCTGCCCCCGCGGCTCGATCCGCGGCAGGGCCAGCTCCTCGCCCAGGATCGCGGCCAGCTCCTCCAGGCTCAGTTCGACTTCGAGAAGGTGGCCGCCGCCGGGGCTGTCGCCGGCCTTCGGCTCGCCCTCGCCCTGCTGGGGGCTCAGCGGCTGGCCCGGCTGGCCGTCGCCGACGCCGACCCCGCCCGAGTTCTTGTTCCCGTAGCGGAACTGAGGGGTGTTGATCTGCGGCAGGGGGATGCTGACGAGGTCGTTCCCCTTCTTGCCGATCATCTCCCCGCGGCTGATGTACTTGGAAAGGTTGCTCTTCACCTTCCCGCGTACGAGCTTGCGGAACCGCTGGAGGTCTTGCTCGATCTTCTGTCCCACGGCGGCGAGCCTCTGCGGGTGGACGGGCGGGTCCGATACCGAATCATAACCGACGGGGGAAGAACGCGGGGAGGGGATTTGGCTTGCGGGCCGGCAGGCGGAGAAAGCGTTACCGCACTTTACCGCTTTTAAACGGCGCGTTTCGACCGATCTCGTCACACCCACGAGAGTTCCGCGTTACCGCTCCCACCACCCCCGGTAAAGCGGGAACGCCGGGCCGCGAAAAGACGCAAGGCCCACCCGCCGGAGCGAATGGGCCTTGCGATGTGTCCGCCGCCGGGGCTGGGAAGGATGGGGGTGCCCTGAGCCGCACGATCCAGCACTTATGGCTGCACCTTCCGGCCTGACCAGGTTCATACCTTCACGTCGGTCAGGCCCCCACCCATCCGAGCCCCGGCGGGACTATTCACTTGGCAGCGGCAGTTGGCAGGCGGCAGTAAAAAAATCTGC
>JANPKP010000294.1:0-3498 GCA_031426095.1 Gemmataceae bacterium | reverse complement strand
CCTTTTGCCCCGATCCGTCGGGCTCGGGCCGGTATCGGCCCCCCAAAAACGGCCCGCACGCCCGACGAGTCGATGGCGCACTTGGACCAGTCGAGCTTGCCCGCCCCGGCCAGCCGGTCGAGCAGGGCGGCGTGGATGCGGCCCCACGTCCCGTCGGCCTGCCAGGCGGCCGGCCGCCGCCGGCAGGACATGCCGCACCCGCACCCCATCTCGGCCGGGAGGTCCTCCCACGGGAGGCCCGTCTTGAGGACGAACGGGATGCCGGTCAGGGCCTGCCGGTCGTCCAAGCGGGGCCGCCCGCCCTTCGGGTTCGCGGCGAGCTCCGGGAGGAGCGGCTCGATGACCGCCCACAGGCCGTCCGGCGAGAGCTTGCGGGCCACGGCCGTTCCTCCGACGCGGGATGCCCTCAGCGTCGGGGAACGGTTGCCTCCGGCAAGTAAAGTTGGGGTTTCTTAGGCAATATTGGGATAGATCCCGGCGGAGGCTTGGGAGGGCGTCGTCGAAGTGCATTGAATTATGCACTGAACCCCATCTGAAATGTGCGTATTCCTGCGCTCGATACAATTTGTAAGAATCCATAAACTTTTTACCTACAGACGTTTTCGGCAATACCCAGCGCGGCCGAACCCTGATGGTGTGCAAGGTGACGGTCAAGGACCCGCGGTACAACAACATCCTCATGGCACCGTCCAGGCCGGCATCGCCCACGGCATCATCGACGCGGTGCGGGCGGGCGACCTGCCGAGGGAGAAGGCGAACGACCTGAGCTTCATCTACAGCGTCTGGCTCGACCCGGCGGTGGGCGAAGTGCCGCCCGGCGAGGTCGACCACGCGGCCCTCTTCCGGGTCAACCGGGAGGCGACCGCGAAGGTCATCCGCAAGGCCATGCGGAACGGGCCGGACTTCGACCGGCTCCTCGCCCACCAGGAGCCGGTCACGCACTACTTCCACCAGTTGGGTCTTGAGGGAAAGTTGTAACCCGGCCGTCACGCCGACTTGAGCCGGGCGGCGAACGCCTCGCGGGCCTTCGCCACCTTCGGGTTCACCACGAGCTGACAGTACGGCTGGCGGGGGTTGGCCCGGAAGTACCCCTGGTGGTAGTCCTCGGCCTTGTAGAACGGGCCGGCCGGCGTTACCTCGGTAACGAGCGGTGCGGGCCAGACGCCGGCCGCGGTCAGGTCGAGGATCGCGGCCTCGGCGTCACGCTTCTGGGCGTCCGAGTGGTAGAACACGGCCGAGCGGTACTGCGTCCCCACGTCGTTCCCCTGGCGGTTGAGCGTGGTCGGGTCGTGGGACGCGAAGAACACGTCGAGCAGGTCGCGGTACAACACCACCGCCGGGTCGAACGTCACCCGCACGACCTCCGCGTGCCCGGTACTGCCGCCGCACACGGCGTTGTACGTCGGGTTCGGCACCTTGCCGTTGCTGTACCCCGACTCGACCGCCTCCACGCCCCGCAACAGCTCAAATACCGCCTCCAGGCACCAGAAGCAGCCGCCCCCGAAGGTGGCGACCTCACGCGACCCCGTCCGCAGCGACTCACTCATGGCGGCTCCTCGTTCGCGGGCGTGGCACGGCCCGACGGGGGTTAGATACCGCCGCCGGGGAAAGGATTTACACGCGGCCGCGGACGGCGGGCGGCTCCGTACCATAACCCCGTCGCCCGCACCGTTCGCCGCCGGGGTTCGCATGGTCCGCCGCGTTTCGCCGCCCGCCGTGGTCGTCGCCGTCGCGGCCCTCGGACTGGTCGCGCTGGTCATCGGGTTCGCCCGCTCGCCGGGGCCGACCGGGCCGACCGTGTTCTGCGCCGCGGCTCTGAGGCCGGCGATGGAGGCGACGGCGAGTACATACGAGAAGGAGAACGGCACCCGCGTCGAGTTCCGCTTCGGGAACTCGGAGTCGATGCTGGCGGCGGCCGAACTCGCTTCCGACGGGGACGGCGACCTGTTCCTCCCGGCCGACGGCGGGTACGTCCGCACGGCCGAGGCCAAGGGGCTGGTCGCGGCCGCGTTCCCGCTCGCCACGATGCGGGCCGTCGTCGTCACCCGGCCGGGCAACCCGCACCACGTGGCCGGCTTCGACGACCTCCTCAAGGCCGACCTCAAGCTCGGGCAGGCGACGCCCGACGGGGCGGCCGTCGGCAAGGTCACGCGGGACCGCCTGAAGTCGCTCGGCAAGTGGGACGCGCTCGAGGCCCGCACGCACGTCTTCCTCGGCACCGTGACCGAAGCGGCCACGTCCGTGAAGCTCGGGAGCACCGACGCGGCGGTGGTGTGGGACGCGGTCGCCTTCCAGTTCCCCGACCTCGCCGTCGTCCGCCTTCCGGAACTCGACGGGGCCGTGGGGCGGGTCGAACTCGCGGTGCTAAAAGGCTCCAAAGACCCGGCCGCGGCCCGCCGCTTCGCCGAGTACGTGGCCGGGGACGGGGGGCGGGCGGCCTTCCGCGCCAACGGGTTCGAAGCCTCGAAGGCCGGCCCGTGAGCCACCCCCCCCCGCCGCACGACCCCGGCCCCGACTGGCCGTTCTACGCCGCCTTCGCCACCCTCGGCGGCGGGTACGTCTTGCTCGTCGGCGGTCTGCTCGCGGCCGACCTCTTGCACACCACCCCCGGCGAGTTCGCGGCCGCCCTCCGCAGTCCGAACGTCCGCTTCGCCGTCCGCCTGAGCCTCGTTTGTAGCCTCGTCACCACCCTGCTCTCCGTCGCGGTGGCTGTCCCGCTCGGGTATCTGCTCTCCCGCACCCGCTTCCCGGGGAAGGCGGTCGTGGACACGCTCGTGGACGTGCCGCTCGTCCTCCCGCCCGTCGTCCTCGGGTTGAGCCTGCTCATCCTGTTCCAGACAGGTGTCGGCCGGGCGGTGGAAGGTGTGGTGCCGGTCACGTACCGGGTGCCGGCGGTCATCCTGGCCCAGTTCACGGTCGCGGCCGCGTTCGCCGTGCGGACCCTGCGGGTGGCCTTCGACGGCGTCGACCCGCGGGCCGAACAGGTGGCGCTCACCCTCGGCTGCTCCCGCTCCCGGGCGTTCTTCAAGGTGACGCTCCCGGCCGCCCGCCGGGGGGTGCTGACGGCCGCCGCCCTGGCGTGGGCCCGGTCGCTCGGCGAGTTCGGGCCGGTGTTGGTGTTCGCCGGGGCCACGCCGCTGCGGACGACTGTGCTTTCGACAACCGTCTTCCTCGAACTGAACGTCGGCCACCTGTCGGCGGCGCTGGCCGTGTCGCTGCTCATGGTCGGGGTGGCGGTGGTGGCCCTGGTGTTCCTGCGGGCGTTCGGCCTGCGCGGCGGGCCGCTGGGGTGACGGCACATCGCGGAGACGCGGCGGTTCCCACCCGTCGTACGCCGCCCCGCCGAAGCTCCCCGCGTACCCGGCCCGCATACGGGCCATCTCTAGCCGCACCACCAACCGGGCCGCCGCCCCCGCCCGGGTCGAGCGGCCCTTCCCGTCCCGCATGAGCCGCCGCAATACCCGGACCGCGTGCGTCGCGGCGTCGGCGAGTTGCTCG
>JANPKP010000293.1:0-6076 GCA_031426095.1 Gemmataceae bacterium | reverse complement strand
CAGGCTACTCTCGGTCGCCCCGTTGGGGCGGCAAAAACCCGTTTCACGCGTCCCGCCACCCGTGTCCCGTGTCCCGCCACACGCCTGCTTACCCGACGAACACGCCGCCAGGGAAACTCCGGTCGAACGCAAAGAAGTCCTTCATCAGAATCCGGGTGCTGAGGTCGAAAGCTCGGACCCGCGGCCCGAGCGGCCCGGGGCCGGCCCCGACGTACAGCAGTGGTTTCGCGCCCCCCTCGATGTTGACCCGCACCCCGCCGGTGAAGCTCGAATCGAAGGCGAATAAGTTGGTGACCGGCGTGTACCCCGCCGGCCCCTGGGCGAACAAGCTCACCAGCGGCCCGCCGCCGGCCCCCGCCCCCACCCCGATCAGCCCGTTGTTCGCCGTCACGTACACGCCGCCGGCGAACGACGGCGCGAAGGCGTAGAAGGTGGCCACCGCCTGGAACGTGAGGCCGTCGAACACGACCACCCGCGGCCCGCCGCCGGGCCCGGCCCCGACCACGATGTCCTCCCGGCTGTCGCCCGTCGCCTCGCCGACGGCCACCGTGATGCCGCCGCCGAACGTCGGCTCCAGGGCGTAGAAGTCGGCCACCGCGGCGTACCCCTTCGACGGGTCGAACACCCGCACCCGCGGCCCGCCGCCGGCCCCGGGGCCGGTCAACACGTCGGCCCGGGCGTCCCCCGTCACGGCGCCGGCGGCCACGGTGATGCCGCCGCCGAACGTCGGCTCGTAGGCGAAGAAGGTGGTCCGGACGGCCCCCGTGACCCCGTCGAGGACGACCACCCGCGGGCCGCCGCCGGGGCCGGCCCCGGCGACGATGTCGTCCACGTCGTCGCCGTTCACGTCGCCCGTCGCCACCGTCACCCCGCCGCCGAAAAGGCCGTACGGCTGGAGGGTGAAGCGGAAGCTGCCGTCCTGGTTGTAGACGTTCACCAGCCCGGCCCCGCCGGCCCCCTCCCCGTAGGCCGTCAGCAGCGGGGCCGTCGTGAGGGCCGCCGTGAGGGCGAACTCGGACGTGTCGAACGTCGTCAGGTCCGTGGCCGTGGCCGTGACCGCGGACCCCTCGCCGACATCCGCCGGGAGGGGGAACCCGGCCGCCAGGGTGGCGTTCCCGGCCCCGTCCGTGGTCACGGTCTGGGCCCCGAGGAACCGCTGCACCCCGCCGCCGGCCGGGGTGGCGAAATACTCGACGCGGTACGCCCGCGACGGCCGGCTGGCGAACGTGCCGGCGACGACGACGCTGGAGAAGTTATTCGTCGCGGCGGTGAACACCGGCTTGTTCTGCCCGTTGTTCGGGAAGGCCCGCGGGTTCGCCCCGTTGGCCGTCACCCCGTCGTTCCCCAGGTCGATGCCGATGCGGGCGTTGGCGAAGATCGCGTTCCCCGTCACCTCGATCCCGACCGTCGTCACGGCCGCGGGGGAGCCCCCGATCGTCACCCCGTTCCCGCCGTTGTTGGCGATGGCGTTGCCCGTCATCGGGGCCACGCCCCCGATCGTGATGTTGCTGCTGACACGGATCGCAACGCCGTCGAAGGCGTTTCCGACGGCGCTGCCGTCCCGACCGATGCCGATCAGGGTGTTGACGACTCGGGCCCCGGTCGTGCCGACCATGAAAATCCCGATGTCCTTGTTGCCGGACACGACGGTGGGCTTGGCCGGGTCGGTCGACCCGATGGCGACCCCGCTCGTGCCGGACAACTGGATGCCGCCCAGCCCGTTGCCGAGGGCCGTCGGCGCACCGGCGGCGATACCGCCCGAAGTGGTGCCGATGTGGCTGAAGTTGACCTGGACGTTGGCCCCTGTGGTGTTGACGTTGACCCCCCACCCCCCGTTGCCCGAGATGGTCTGGACGGGGACGATCGACCCGGGCACGGCCGTGCCGCCCACCACGACGTTGCTCGCGGTCCCGGTGATCTTGATGCCGTCGCCCAGGTTCGGGATCAGGGACTGGCCGTCGGTGTTCAGGCCGATGATGTTCTGGACGATCTGGACGCCGGTGGCCGCCCCGCCGACCTCGATGCCGTCGCCGCCGTTGCCCGAGATGATGTTCCCGACCTGGAGGACGATGTTCCCCCCGGTGGCGGTGATGTTCCAGCCGTCCCCCTTGTTCCCGAGCGTGGTGATCGGCTGGAAGGCGGCCACCCCGGTGAAGTTGTTCGACGCCACGAAGTTCCCGCCCGTGCCGGACACGACGACGCCGTTCCCCACGTTGGCGGCGACCACGTTGCCCAGCGGGATCGGCCCGCCGAACGTGGTGTTCGACGACGTCCCCTGGAAGACCACCCCGTTCCCGCCGTTGCCCACCCCGGTCTTGTCGTCGCTCCCCAGGCCGAAGAAGTTGGCCTGGACCACCGTCCCGTTCGAGTTGTTGACGAGCAGGCCGTTCTGCCCGTTGCCGCTGACCACGTTAAAGTAAATGAACGGGTCCTGGGTGGCGGTGGTGCCGGCGAGGACGTTGCCGTTCGAGTTTTGAATGTTGACCCCGTTGAGGGCGTTGCCCAGGGGGGCGATGCCGGTGGCGTCGGTGCCGATGAAGTTGCCGGCGAGGGTGTTCGAGCCGCCCCCCTGGATGAGCACCCCGTCGGCGGCGTTGCCCGAGATCAGGTTGCCGTCCGGAGGGCGGTCGCCGGAGAACAGGTTCGGCGTCTTGCCGACGTTCGACGGCGGGGTGGTGAAGCCGCCGATCTGATTGTTGCTCGCGCCGTCGAGGAAGAGGCCGCCCCCGCCGTTGGCCCGGGCGGCGAGCCCGGTGGCGTTCGTCCCAACGAAGTTCCCCGCGACCACGTTCCCGGTCGACCCGCTGAGGTTGATCCCGGCGTCGGTGTTGGCCCCGATCACGTTCTTCGCGGCCGCCGTGCCGATCACGTTCCCGGCGGACGCGGCGTTGACCAGGATGCCGTTGCGGCGGTTGCCCGCGGACGTGGTGCCGTCCGCCTTCAGGCCGATGTAGTTGCCCAGGACGGTCACGTTCCCGGCGTCGAGCGTGATCCCGTTCGACGACGACCCGGTGATCGACAGGAACTGGATCCTCGAGCCGGCCGACCCGGCCGCGAACCGGAAGGTGTTGAACGCCGTCGCCCCGTTGACCTCCACGATCGGGGCTTTGGTGGTAGCGTTGAAGCCCGGGGCGGTGGACCCGTCGATGACGACGGCGTCGGTGACGTCGGGCAGGCTGGAGGCGAGGGTGATGGGCCCGGCGACCGTGAAGTCGATGGTGTCGGGGCCGCCGACGTTGGCCGCGGCGTTGGCCGCAGTGATGGCGTCGCGGAGCGAGCCGATGCCCGTGCCGTCGGCCAGGTTCGTGACGGTGAACGTGGCCGGCACCTCGCGGCCTTCGAGCGTTTCGATGTGCAACCGGGCCCCGCGGGCGGGGACGCGGGACGCGGGGCGGCGGTAGGGGGAGCGGGAGGGGGGCAACTTCATGTCGGGGTTCCCGGTTGGCTGAGGAGCGATCCGCCGTCGCGGAGGAACGCATGACGTTCCTAAGCATAACCGATAAAGCCCCGCGTCCGCGCCGTTCCACCCGTCCGGGGCCGATTTCACCCCCCCCCCACCGCCCCCAACGGACCGACCCGTAACGGCCGGCGAACCGCCCCGATTCGGGTCGCAACGGCCCGACCGCGTGGGCTTGTCGGTGGGCCGCCCGGCCGGGTCAATCGCGGCAGTGAGGGCAGACGGGCTCAAGCCGAAAGGGTGAGCGGCCGGCCCGGTGCAAGGTCGGAGCCGCGAATCCGCCCGGAATTGGCCGACGCTCCCGCGTTACCGCAAAATTTGGGAAGGGAACCACAACCCCCGCGCACACAGTCGGATGCGACGAGGACACCTGCAAAAAGTGGGAGAATCCGGGGGCACTCGGACGCCGACCCGGGCGTCCGGCGGCCACCGGACGCCCGTCGGGAAGGCCATCACGCCGTCTTCGACGTGGCCGACCCCGCGGCGGCGGCGATCGTGTCGTGGACGAACCGGAGCTTCTCGACCGCCGCCGCGGGCAGGACGAACGGGTAGCCGTCCTGCAGGCCGAGCCCGCGGTTGAGGTTGTTCAGGACGTAGGTGAGCGGGTACCAGCTCGCCATCAGCCGCCGGAACGGGGTGTCGTCGGCCACCGGGTCGGGCACCTTCTTGATGGCCGGCTCGTCGGCCCGGTCCGGGCGGAGGGTGAGCCCGCAGTCGGCGGCCGTCTCCAGGGTGTCGGTCATGTGCAGGTAGTGGGCCCACGTCTCGGCCCAGTCCTCCCACGGGTGGACGCTGGCGTAGGACGTGACGAACTGGTCCGGCCAGTCGGCCGCCGGGCCGCTCTTGTAGTGCCGCTCGAGGGCCTCGCCGTAGTCCTGCCGGTCGTCCCCGAACAGTTCGCGGAAGGCGGCCAACCGCTTCGGGTTGTCGCGGATCAGCACGTCCCAGTAGTAGTGCCCGACCTCGTGCCGGTAGTGGCCCAGGAGGGTGCGGTACGGCTCGTGCATCTGCACCCGCCGCTTCTCCCGCTCGGCGTCGTCGGCCTCGGCCACGTTGATGGTAATCAGCCCGTCGGCGTGCCCGGTCAGGACCGGCTCGGCGTCCTTCGTCCCCGGGGGCGAGTCGGCCTTCAGCTCGAACGCCAGCCCGCCCGCCGGGTCGTCGGCCTTGCTCACGACCGGGAGGCCGAGGCCGGTGAGCGTGTACACGAGCCGCCGCTTGGCGATTTCGAGCCGGTACCACGCCTCCTTGTGCCCCTTCGTGTCCAGATCGGGGATGACGGTGGTGAGCTGGCAGGCCGGGCAGAGGGCCTCCGGGTCGTCGGCCGGCAGGGCCCAGTTGCAGACGTTGTGGGCGGTGTAGTTGCCGCACAGCTTGTACGCCTTCCCCTTCGCCCGCTTCACGGGCGTGGTCCACAGCCCGGGCTCGCCCTCGACCGGGTCGAGGGACGCGACGACGCCCAGGTCGGGCAGGTAGGCGAGGGCGTGGTTGCATTTGACGCAGACGACGTTCTCGAAGAACACCAGGTTGTCGCAGTGGTCGCAGTGGAAGACCTTCATGGGCTCTCGCGGGGTGGGGCGGTACACGGACGGCGGGGCGTGACCCGCCGCGAGGGACATTCTAGGCCCCGCGCCCGCGTCCCGCGCCCCGCCGTCAGAGCACTTTCCGGGCCTTGATCGCTTCCCCGCGGCGGATGCGGGCGTTGAAGAACTCCCCCTGCGAGTTGGCCGACTCGAACTCGTTGAAGAGGTCGGCCGGCACCGGGCTGTACTCGTAGATGTCGCCGTCCGGAAAGCGGATCGCCAACGACCGCGCTTCGGGGTCGTACCGGTACTTCTTCACCACCGACGACGCCTCCGGCCGCAGGAGCGGGAACAGGATCACGTCGCGGATCGTCTGCGTGTTCGTCAGGAGCATGACGAGCCGGTCGATGCCGATGCCCAGCCCGCCGGCCGGGGGCATCCCGTGGCGGAGGGCGCGGATGAAGTCGTCGTCCATCTTGGCCATCGAGTCCTCCTCCGACTGCCCGGCGAGCTGCCGGCGGAAGGTGGCCACCTGCGTGACCGGGTCGTTCAGCTCCGTGTAGGCGTTCGCCAGCTCCATGCCGTGGACGTACAGCTCGAACCGCTCGGCCAGCGAGGGGTTGTCCTTCTTCCGCTTGGTGAGCGGGCAGAGCGACGCCGGGTAGTCGTACACGAACACCGGGCCGCTGAGCGTGTGCTCGACGTGCTTCTCGAACAGCTCCTGCACCAGCACGTCGTGCTCCTTCGGGGTCGCGGTGCCGGCCGCGTCCTTGAGTTCGAGCGGCAGCTTGGCGGCGGTCGCGGCCGCCCGGACGGCGTCGGCGTCGCTCATCTCGCAGCCGACGTGCCGGCTGAACAGGTCGGCGTACTTCGCCCGCTGGAACGGCGGGGCGAAGGTGTACGACGCCTCTCCGTAGCTCAGCGTGCGGCCGCCGCCGAGGGCGTCCACGCAGGCCACGATCAGCCCCTCGGTCAGGTCCATGATGCTGAACAGGTCGCCGTAGGCCTGGTACAGCTCCAGCATCGTGAACTCGGGGTTGTGCCGCGGGCTGATCCCCTCGTTGCGGAACACCCGGCCGATCTCGTACACCTTTTC
>JANPKP010000292.1:0-4601 GCA_031426095.1 Gemmataceae bacterium | reverse complement strand
GGGGGGGGGGGGGGGTGGACGGCGCGTGGTGCGGCGCGGGCGGGGGGCTGCTGGTTGGGGGGGTGGGGGCGCCCCCCCCCCCCCCCCCCCCGGCCCCACCCTTCTCCGCCGCCCCCTCCTTCGGGACCGACCACACCACGGCCGCCGACTTCCTCGCCAGGTACGTCTTCGCTACCCGCTGAATGTCCTCCTTCGAGACGGCCAGCACCTTCGGCAGGTAGGCGTTGAAGTACCCCGCCACGTCCTCGCCGCCGGGCAGGGTCGCGGTGTGGGCGATGGCGTTCGCCAGCCCGTGGACGCCCTCGCGGGAGAAGATGAACGACGCCAGAATCTTCCGCCGGGCCCGCTTCAACTCGGCGTCCGTGACCGGCTCGTTGGCCATCTTCTCCAGCTCCGCGAAGGTCAACTCCTCGGCCTTCGCCCGGTCCTTCCCCTTGAGGAGTTCGACGTTCACGCCGAACCACCCGGGGTACCGCCCGGCCGTGTTGCTCGCCTCCACGGCCGACGCGATCCGCTCGTCCTCGACCAGCTTGCGGTAGAGCCGGCTGGTGCGGCCGCCGGAAAGGACGTCTTCGAGGATGTCGAACACGGGATCGTCCGGGTGGTCGAACGGGACGGTGTTGAACCCGAGGACGAGCCGGGGCACGTCGAACTTCGACTCCATCTCCTTGCGGGCGGGGGCAGTGCGGGGGGCGGCCGGCGGGGCCGGCTTCCGCGGCGGGAGGTCGGCCTTCGGGATCGGCCCGAGCTGCTTGGTGATGCGGGCCAGGGCGTCGTCCGGGTCGAACCCGCCGACGACGACGACGCTGGCGTTGTTCGGGTGGTACCAGGTGTCGTAGTGCCGCTTGATGATCTCGGCCGTGGCCGCGTGGACGTGCTCCCGCTCGCCGATCACCGGGTGGGCGTACGGGCTCCCCTTCGGGTAGAGGAGCGGCAGGAGGGCCTTGTATTCGAGGTCCCACGGCTGGTCCTCGTTGCCGGCCAGTTCGGAGACGACGGCCCCCTTCTCCTGCTCGAACTCGTGCCGGGCATCGATCCGCACGTTGCGCATGCGGTCGGCCTCGATGTCCAGGGCCGTCGTCCAGCGGTCGGCCGCGAAGTCGAAGTGGTAGACGGTCATGTCCTCGGACGTGTAGGCGTTGTTCGCCCCGCCGTTCCGCTGGGTGGCCCGGTCGATGTCGCCGGGCATGAGCTTGTCGGTGCCCTTGAACAGGAGGTGTTCGAGGTAGTGCGACAGGCCCGTCTGGCTCACCTCCTCGTCGCACGACCCGACCCGATAGGCGACCATGCAGGTGACGACCGGCGACCCCTTCACGGGCAGCAGGTACACCCGCAGGCCGTTCGGCAGGGTGGCCGTCTTGAGCCCGGCGAAGAGCCCGCGGGCGGTGGTGGCCAGTTCCGCGTCCGGGTCGGCGGCGCGGCCGGGGGCGGGAACGAGGAAGGCAGCGAAGGCGAGCAGCGCGACCGGCAACCGGGCTGGCATGGTGTCTCCCGCGACAGGGGCGTCCGAACCGTCGGGACCCGGGCAGTTTATCAGACCGCCGGGGCACGGGTCAGCCGCGCGCGAAAACGGGCTATCGGTTTGCGGGAGGAACAAGTACTAAATGATAGTCACCCAGACCCCCGAGAAGCCGGCCGTGCCCGTCGATGTGTCCGCCGATTCGCCCCCGACCGACGCTCCCGACCTCGGCCGGCGCGATTACGTGCGGCGGGTGAAGCGGATCACGCTCGTGGTAGTGGCTCTGGGGCTGGCGGCCCGGGCCGTGCGGTACGCGGCCGGGCACCCGATCTGGGGCGACGAGGCGGCCCTGGGGCTCAACCTCGTGAGCCGCGATTACGAAGGGCTGACGCACGCCCTGGGCTGGAAGCAGGTCGCCCCCACGCTCTTCCTGTGGGCGGAAAAGGCGGCCCTGACCCTGCTCGGCGGGTCGGCGTGGGCCATGCGGCTCGTGCCGTTCCTGGCGGGGGTCGGCGGGCTGCTCCTGTTCTGGGACTTCGCCCGCCGGACCGTCACCCCGACCGCCGCGTGCCTGGCCGTGGGCGTGCTGGCCGCCGCCCGCTGGCCCGTCACCATGTCGGCCAACTTGAAGCCGTACAGCGGCGACCTGTTCTGGTCGGCCCTGCTCCTCGCCCTCGCCGCCCGCTGGCGGCACCGCCCCGGACGGGTGTGGCCGCTCGCCGCCCTCGCGGCCGCGGTGCCGCTCGCCCTCGGGTCGTCGTACCCCACGGTGTTCGTCGCCGGCGGGGTCAGCCTCTACCTCCTGCCGGCCGTCCGGCGGCAGCGGGACCGGCGGGCGACGCTCCTATTCGCGGCGTACAACCTCGCCACGCTCGCGGCCTTCGCCGTCGTTTACCTCGTCGCCCTCCGGCAGCGGGCCGACCCCGGGTGGGCCGAACTCGACGCCTTCATGAAGGCGTACTGGGCCCACGGCTTCCCGCCGGCCGACCCGCTCGCCGCCCCCGGCTGGCTGCTGGGCCTGCACACCGGGCGGATGATGGCCTTCCCGAACGGCGACGCCCGCGGCGGCAGCACGGCCTCCTTCCTCCTGTTCCTGCTCGGCGTGTGGCACTGTTGGCGGGGCGGGAACCGCGGCCTGCTCGTCGCCTGCCTCGCGCCGTTCGGCCTGAACCTCGGGGCCGCCGCCGCCGGGGCTTACCCCTACGGGGCGTGCTGCCGCCTGAGCCAGCACCTCGCGCCGGCCATCTGCCTCCTGATCGGCGTCGGCTGGGCCGGGCTGATCGAGGCCGCCGCCCCCCGGCTGCGTACACGCTTAAAAGGCGTCGCCTTCTGGTCCGCCGCCTTCGGGTTGTACGCCGTCGGCCAGATGGCGGTCGACCTGGGCCGGCCGTCCCGCGACGCCGTCGCCCTGTGGTCCGAGCGGGTCGTCGGCGAAGTGCGGCGGCAGATGCGGCCGGGCGACGTGGTGGTGGTCCGCTCGCACGTCCCGGGCGGGTGCGACGTGTTCGACTGGCAGGCGACCCGCTTCGGCGAGCGTGCGACGGCGGCGACCACCGACACCCGCCGCGTTTGGCTCCTGACCCTGACGGCGATGCGACCCGGCGACGCCGAAGAGGCGGCCACGGTGGCGGAACTCGGCCCCGGGTGGATGACGGCCGGCCGCACCGACTACCGCGTGCTGCCGTACCCGGACAGCGTCTGCTACATCAACTGCGGCGTCCGCTGCCTGGCCCGAACGGGCGAGAATTCACCCCCGCCCGTCTTCCCGAACTGCCCGTGAGCGGCAGGCCGACGCTCGGGCGGTGGGCCAAGTGCCCCCGGATTCTCCCGCTTTTTCACAGTGTGTTTCACCCGAAGTCGTTGCCTTCGAACGACTTGGTCGTCACCGCTACCACCCCTCCCGGTAGGGCGGGAGCGTCGCCGAAATCCGCCGCGAATAACGGCTCCGGGCTTGCGGTCAGATCAACCGTCCGGGTCGTCCAGGAGTTGTTGCAGACGGATTCCCAACTCCGGAGGCAGCCGGGCGGGCCACGTCTCGTCCACGAGGCCCACGCCGACGATGTCGCGGACGTGCATCCGGTCCTTGTCGCGGAACGACGTGAGCTTCATCCGTAACAGGGCTTCGAGGCCCAACACCTGGAAGCCCTCCGCGGCCTCCGCTTCGCTCACGTCGGGCGTCGGGGCGACGTAGTCGGGCCGCACTTTTTCACCGGCGAAGATGACGTGGACGGCGTCGCGGGCTTTCGCCCCCGGCCCGTCGAGGAACATGTCGATGCCGGCCGCGTGGCGGTGAACGAACCCGACCGCTTCCAGCGCCACCTTCGCGGCGTCGAGGTCGGTGCGGCGGAGGAGGATGTCCACGTCCTGCGTGTTCCGGACGGCCGCCCGGTCCACCCGGGACACCCACGCGGCCACGGCGTTCCCGCCAATCACGGCATACGGCACGCCGGCGGCATCGAGGGCCGCGGCCGCCCGCAGGAGTCGTTCGCGCACCAGTTCCACGGCTTGAACCATCCTTTCCCACGAGACGTTTCCGATCACCAATCCGGCCACGGTAAGCCCTCCGGCGGGTGCCAACGACATCCCATCGTACCACGCCCGCGTATTGACTTCATAACCCTTCGGGGGTAGCGTTGGGGGTGAAGCCTAATCCGCGGTCGCACGGCCGCGGTACGGGGGAACCAACGGACCGGCCGGGCCGGTCCCGGGGCGAAGGTCGGACGGCCGACCGGGGTACTTTCAAGCCCTAGCCCGACAGCTAACCTCGTCGGCGGCGTCGCGGTGTGGAGCCGCGGCCGATTTGAAAGGGCCACCCGTCACCCGCTGACGCGTCGCCCCCCTTTGACCCGGAACGCCCCGTTCCGCACCCCCCATGTCCGCCGCCGTCCGCCCCACCGACCGCGGGGCCGCCGCACGCCCGCACACCGCGACCGTGGCCTTCGGGCTGCTCCTCTTCGCCGGCGTCGTCCGCCTCTTCGACCCGTCCCTCGGCGACGACCACCGCTGGCCGCTCGCCGTCGCCGGGCTGGCGACGGCGGCCGCCGTCGCGGCGGTGCGGGAGCGGCTGTCGTGATTTCGTAGGGTGGGACAAGTCGGCGCAGTCCCACCGTCTTCGACAAGCCCCCTGAACGGTGGGACTGCG
>JANPKP010000291.1:0-5819 GCA_031426095.1 Gemmataceae bacterium | reverse complement strand
GGACTGCCACCCCTTCGGGGTTCTCCGATGGGGGGTGGGCCGCGGACCAGGGGTTCACACCCCTGGCTATTGACGGTGGCCCCGTTGGGGCCGCAAGACGCCGCCCTGCACGGCTACTCCATGTCCTTCAGCAGCCCGTCCGCGATCCTCAACACCGCGTCGCGGTCGGCCTCGGCGTGCTGGATCAGCTCTTGCCCCAGGTAATCGCGGACCGTTTCGCCGAAGCCCTTCGTGCGAAGCCCTTCGCTCTGCAACAGCGACGGGCCGAGGGCGGTCGCCTCCTGCCAGTCGCGGGCGTACCAGCGGGGGAAGAGCGTGTCCAGTTCCTTCAGCACGTCCTCCAGGCTGTCCTCGCCGGCCGTGTACGTGATGTGCAGGTTCACGAGGTCGCGGGCCGCGTCCGGGTACTCGCGCCGCAGCCGCGGGAGGTCGTCGGCCGGCTTGCGGACCACCACCTCGTACACGGGCGTGGCCGGCAGCGGCAGCACCGTCGGCTCGTCCACCCGGCCGTCGGGGCCGAGGTCGAACAGCACCACGCCCTTACTGTCGGCCTGCTCGCCGAGGTCCATCTTCTCGATGCTGCCGCTGTAGCGGACGTGGCTCGCGCCCAACGCCTGCGGCTTGTGGATGTGCCCGAGGGCCACGTAATCGAACAGGCTCGCCCAGTCGCGGCCCTCGACCACCACGTCCTCGGCGTCCGAGAGGCGGAAGAGCGACGCCCCCACCTGCGAGCCGTGGACGTGGACGTGGGCGGACAGCACCGACGGGGCCTTGGGGTCGTACTTCGGGTGGGCGCGGAGGTCGTGCAGCGCCGCGGCCCAGGCGTTCACGAGGAGCCGGTTCTTCTCGTCGGGGCTGCCGTACTTCTGCCCGGCCTCGCCCTTCAGGTACCGCGTCGGCGTCGGGTACGGCATGAGGACGAACTGGACCTCGTGGCCGTGTTCGCGGTCGGCGAGCTTGACGAACGTGGGGTCGGCGGCGAGGTACAGCCGGCCGGGGGGGATGAGTTCGCCGGCCTTGCCGCCGGCCGGGGCGGCGAGGGTCATGGCGTGGACGAGGGTCTGGCAGAAGTTCTCGTTGTCGTGGTTGCCGGTGAGGGTGAGGATGGTGCCGCCGCCTTCGAGGAAGGGGCGGAACACCTCCTGCCAGTGGCGGATCGTCTCGCGGAGCCCGTCGGGCCGGGCGAGTTCGCTGAACAGGTCGCCGGCCACGAGCAGCACGTCGACCCGCTCGGACGCGCAGTACGCGGCGACCCGCTCGACGGCCCGGCGGAGGTCGTCGGTCCGGTCGACCCGGCCGAGGCGGTCGCCGAGGTGCCAGTCGGCGGTGTGGAGGACGCGCATGGGGGTATTGTGCCCCAACGCCCGGCGGCGCGAAAGGTCAGTCGGGGGAGGGGGGGCGGCCCCGCCGGGGCCACCGTCAATAGCCGGGGGTATGAACCCCAGGACCCACACGGACCGGGGGTTCACACCCCCGGCTCTCGACGGACACCCCTTCGGGGGTGGAAGAATCCGCGTCCCGATCCGCGTCACGCCTCACTTCCCCTTCGCCACCTCGGCCAAATCGATCACCGCCCCCGTGCGGAAGGCCGCCCGGGTGCCGTCCGGGGTGAGGTGGAAGTACCCGTACAGCGGCAGCGCGTCGGCCGTCCGCACCGCGGCCGCCCGCTTGTACCCGTCGGCCGAGGTCGCGTCGGCCACGTCGTACACGTCGACCCCGCCCTTGCCCCCGACCGACGACACCACCAGCCGCTTCCCGTCCGGGGTGAACCGGGCGTAGAACGGTTGGGCCGCCCCGAACGGGGGGAGCTTCAGCTCCTTCGCGTCGCCGTCCCGGTCGAGGGTGTAGAGCTTGCCGGGGGCGAACGCCCCGTTCCCGGCCACGGCCGCCACCAACCGGCCGCCGGGCATGTCGGTCACGTCCGTCGTCAGCCCCGGCAGCGGCACCGACTTCACCTTCGCCCACCCGACCGGGTCGACCACCAGCACGGCCGCGCTCTTGACCGCCGGCGGGAGGATCTGCCCGCCCGGCCCGAGCGGCCACTCGGTCAGCAGCAGCGTCTTGCCGTCGGCCGCCCACGACAGGTCGCGGAACGCCCCGTCGAGGGGCAGCTCCTTCGCCACCTTGTTCGTCGCCGCCTCCACGTAGGCCAGCCGCGACTTGAACCCGAGCTTGCTCACGGCCTTGGGGGCGGTGATGGTGAGGGCGTACACCCCCTTGCCGTCGGCCGCCGGCTCGAACCCGACGAGCCCGCCGGCGAGCTGGGCCGACCACAGGGGCTTGAGTTCGTCCCCCTCCTTCGCCGCCCCGGCCCGGAGCGGCTTGAGGTCGACCGCCTGGAGCGACCCCTCGGCGTAAATCCGCTCGGCGAACTGGCCGACGAGATTGCCGTCCGACCGGCCGACGGTCGAGAGGTAGAGGACGCCCCGCTCGCCGTCCACCACCGCCCGGGTGGCGATGGCCGGCAGGTTGTACGAGTTCTTCAGCTTGAAGTCGGGGAGCGAGTACCGGCGGAGGACGCCGGCCCCCTTGGTCCCGACGAGCCGCAGGCCGACGGTGTACGCCTCGTTCGCGGTCTTGTCGAAGGCCATCGCCCAGAACGGCTCGACGCGGGCCGCGAGCGGGGCCTTCTTCCCGCCCCCGCCGGGGAAGCCCATGTCCGGGTTGGGGTCGAGGCCGCCGGGCGGGGCGTCCGGGTTGGTCGCCACCGCGTCCGGCGGCGGGGCGGCGGTGAGCTTGAACGAGTCGAAGAACTGCTTGCCGGGGCCGGAGCCCGGGTCGAGGGCCAGCCCGTGGGTGTAGACCGCGTACTCGCGGTCGCCGGCCACGGCGATCCGGAGGTGCCCCTTGGCGAACTCGGCCGGGTTGCCGAGGTCGGTGGCCGTCCCGAACTTGCCCAGGACGATCTGCCGGCCGGGGTGCCCGCCGACCGTGACCGGGGTCGGGACGCGGGCGACCAGCCCGCCGGGGGTGCGGGCGGCGTACTCGTCGCCCCGCTTCTGGATCAGGTCGTTCAGGTATTTCTCCCGCTCCGGCCCGGCCGGCGGCAGCGGCTCGGCGGCCGACACGCCGATGCGGAACGTCTGCGGCAGTTGCCCGTTCGGCCGGGCGTACTCGTACGCCTTCGGCAGGGGGGCGTCGGCCGCCGGCGGGGCCTGGGCCGTCGCGTTCCCGGGCACCTTGGCCGTGAACCCGTCGGCCGCCGCCACGTCCTGCCAGTCGGCCGGGGCGGCGACGACCGGCGGCGGGGCCGGCGGTGAAACCGGCGAAGCCGGCGGCGAATACGTGATCTTGAACGAGTCGAGGAAGCGGCGGGCGCGGGGCGAGTCGGCGGGCAGTTCCCGGCCGGCGGCCACGACGGTGTAGAACCGGTCGCCGACCGCGTAGAGCCGGTACACGCCCCCGCTCTTGCCGTCGGTCGACGTGTACACGACCTCCTTGCCGGGGAACCCGCCGAGGGCGATGTCGGTCGGCTCCCCGGCCCGCACGCCGTTGCCCCCGCCGGCCACCCACGCGGCGGCGTCCGAGCGGGACTTCGCGGCCAGGTCGAGGGCCTTCCGGGGGTCGTCCCGCGGGGCCCCGACGAGCGGGCCGACCTCGACCGTGAACGTCTCGCCCTCTTCGATGACCCGCCACGCCGAGGTCGGCACCCGGCCGCCCCCGCCGGGCCGCCCGGTGACGATCGGCCGGCGGGGCATCTCGGCCGCGAACCCGTCCGGCCTGGGGACCGGCTGCCAGTCGTCGGCCGGGCGGGACACGATCGGGCCCGGGGCGGGCGGCGACTTCGGGCCGGGCACCACGGCCGGCGGCTTGGTGGCTTCGCCGGGCTTGTACGTGATCTGGAACGAGTCGAGGAACATCCGCACCTTCGGATCGTCGGCCGGGGTGTCGTCGCCGCCGGCCGCCAGGATGAAGGCCCGCTCGCCGGCCAGCACGATCCGGAACACGCCGTTCCCCTTCGGCCCGACGCTGATCGTCGCCTCGCGGCCGGCGAAGCCGTTCACGGTGATCGGCTTCTCGGTCTCGGACCGGGCCCCCGGGGCCTTCAACCGGACGCCCTGCTTGGCCCCCCGCATCATGTTGTCGAGCAGGGCCTTCTCCCCGCCCGGCAGCTTCCCGGCCCCCGGCACGTCGAAGTACCCGGCGACGTAAATCTCGTCCTCGCCGCGGACCTTCAACTCGTACATCTTGCCGGCCACGCCGGGGGCCGGCTTGGCTTCGGGCTTGCTCGGCATCCGAACGGTGAAGGCGTTCGGCTCCTCGACGGCCTCCCAGCCGGCGGCCGCCGCGGCGGTGCTGCCGCCCCCGCCCGCGGCGTCGGACTTCTTCGTCGCGTAGTAGATGCCGACCCCGACCCCGCCCACGAGGACGAGCGCGGCCAGCCCGATGCCGACCCACATCATGGGGTTCGCCCCCTTGTCGCGGGCGGCCTTGCGGCGGGGGCGGTCGTCGTCGAAGTCGTCGTCGTCGTCGTCCCGGGTGCGGGCCGGGCGGCGGGTGCCGGACGCGGCGGCCGCCGGGCGGGCGGGGGCGGCCGGGGACGACTTGCGGGCGGCCGGGCGGGGCGGGGCGTCGTCCTCGTCGTCGAGCGGGATCGGCTCGGCGGCCGCCGGCACCTTGATCTGGGTGGCGCACGCGGTGCAGCGGATCGACTTGCCGCGGAGGTTCTCGGGCACGTCGAACGGGGCCCGGCAGCCGGGGCAGGTGATGGCGATGGTCATGGCGGTCTCGGCGGGCGGTCGAGTGTGGTCCTGGAGAGCGAACGGCCCGCCCGGCCGGTGGCGGTGGGGCGGGCCGTTCCCAGAGTACCGACCGGCGGGCGGGACCGCAACGGGCGGGGGAAAAGCAAGCGAAGTGGGCGGAATCCGGGGTCGCTCCCGGTCTCCCGGGGGGGGGTGGGAGCGGGAGCGGGCAAGCCCTTACGCCGCTTACGGATCGGGTAGAACGCACCGTTCAAAAGCGGGAGAATCCGGGGGCGGTGAGCGAAAGTTCCGGGCGTCCGCCGCTACTTTTTCGCCGCCGCCGGCTCCAGGACGACCCACACCTTCGAGAGCAGCGGCGGGATGCGGGCCGTCTTGGCCTCGAAGGAGAGCGACTCGTCGTCCCGCGACACCTCGACCGGCAGGTCCATCATGGCCTCGGGGAAGTTCGAGATGCTGATCACCTCGCCGTTGTTGGCCGCGTAGTACGGCGGGTCTTTCGGCCGGTCCTCGTCGCGGATCTCGCGGCTGCCGGCGAACACCCACTGGGCGTCCATCGCGGCCTTCTTCTTGTGGTTCCAGACCCACTCCTGGGCCGCGTGGGTGTGCAACTGGCCCCCCTTGCGGTAGTGGAGCGTGACCTTGATCGGCGAGCCGGTCGCCGGCTTGTAGTCGGCCTCGCGGGTCTTCGGGTTCACGAACTGGACGGGGGTGCCCTTCTTGGCCCCGGTCGCCTCCAGGGCCAGGGCGATCTGCCGGGCGTCGGCGTCCACCCGCAGGACGGCCTCGTGCTCCTTCGTGTTCTTTTTGCAGAGGAAGACTTCGAGCGGCCCCTCCCGGAGGCAGACCTCGCACGAGAGCAGCACCCGGCGGGTCTTGCCGTCGGGCAGGACTTCGAGGAAGAGCGTCTTGTCCGGGTTCAGGGGGGTGACCTTCGACTTGGGGTCGGCGACCGGCGGCGGGGGGAGGGGCTCGGCGTCCTTGCCCGGCTCGTCGGGGACTTCGCGGGCGGCCTTTTCGGGCGTCTGGGCCGGGGCCGGCCCGCGGCCGGCGAGCGCGGCGGCGACGACCGCCGACGCCAGGAGGAAGGGGGTGCGTGTCATGGCCGTGGCCCGGGGG
>JANPKP010000290.1:0-4577 GCA_031426095.1 Gemmataceae bacterium | reverse complement strand
GTCGAGTTTCTCGACCTCCTCCGCTGCCCACTTGATCCTGCTCGCTCGTCATCGCTCTTTCGTGATGAACAGTTGCTAGTCTGCCAGAATTGCACCACGCGTTTCCCCATCAAACAGGGGCTCCCGGTCCTCCTTGTCGATGAAGCCGAGCTTCCCTCTGGTTGTTTGTCTGCTACACAACTCCCTTGCATCCGGGCCAGTCGCGGACGCCGACGCCCTCAATCTGAGGGTTGACCTATCGGTCGACTGCTTCCGGCGATATCACTGCTCACGAGCATCAGTGTTGCTCGCGGAAGGGTGGTATCGTGGGGCACGGTCGTGGCTCGAAGTGGTTGGCCAGTGTCCGGTGGGCGGGGATATTCTTCCTCGCCTGTCTCGGGACCGGTCGGGCACCGTGCGCGAATGAGCAACTTCCCCGTTACGACCTCGCGATTGACCTCGATGTCGCTGGACGCACGGCCCACATCCGCCAGCGGGTGACGTGGACGAACACCACTCGGCAGCCTCGGTCAGAGCTCGTCTTCAACTTTTATCCGCACTACGCCATCCCGGCCGGCGACCGCCTCCTCTTTGCTAAAACACTCGAATTGCTTCGGATGCAGCCGTCTGAAGGGATCGACCGCCAGGGCCCACACGGAGTTGTTACGGGGGTCACCCTTTCGGCCGGGGATGGTGCCGGCGTCGATCCGACTGCAACGCTATCCCACTCGTTCGCCGCGGATCAGCCCACCGCGCTGACGGTCAAGCTGCCGACCGCGGTGCCCCCGGGCGGGAAAGTCGCCGTCGACATCGCTTTCCGCATCCACCTTCCGAACAAACAGGGGCGGTGGGGGCAGTGGAACGGCGTCACGTTCATGACCAACTCCTTCCCGGTGTTGGCGTATTGCGATGATTCCGGGTGGCGGGCGATGCCGTTCGTGCCGTGGCACCAGCCGTGGTTCAACGAGGCCGGGATCTACCGCGCCACGGTCACACTGCCCGTCGCCGAGAAACTGGCCTGCCCCGGCGTGGTCGAGTCCGAGACCGATTTAGGCGACGGCCGGAAGCGCGTCCAAACCGCGCCGTTCGTCGGCCGCGACTTCGCCGTGCTGTGTAGCGCCCGCTATCAGGAGTTCAAGGGCGAGACGTCGTTGCCCGACGGCCGGCGGGTGAAGCTCAAGTGTCTGGCGTTCCCCGAACACGAGTATTACGCCACCGAAATCCTCAAGATCGTCGGCGAGGCCATCGCCGTCTACAGCGCGTGGTTCGGCCCGTTCCCGTACCCCGAGTTTACCGTCGCGGAGTCGTACTTCGGGTGGAACGGGAACGAGTGTGCCGGCCTCATCATGATCGACGAGCGGGTGTTCGGGATGCCGAAACTGGCCCGCGGTTACGTCGAGTACCTCGTGTCCCACGAGACCTGCCACCAGTGGTGGTACAACATCGTCGGCACCAACGGGTACGCCGAGCCGTTCATGGACGAGGGGGCCGCGACGTACTTCACCCACCGCCTACTCGACCACAAGAACGGGCCGAACAACGAGTTCATGGCGTGGCCGAAGGGGGCCGCTTGGCTGCCGAACATCCGCCGGGAAAACTACCGCTACGCCAGCATGTACTCGGCGATCCGCAAGGGTGAGATGACGCCCGCCGCCCAGGACCTGCCCCGGTACGGGCACCTCTTTGCCCTGTTCACCGGGGCCTACGACCGCGGCTCGAAGGTCTTCGGCATGATCGAGGCGCAGCTCGGCGAGGCGGCGTTCCTCGACTTCACGCGGCTGATCGTGGCGAAGTACTCGTTCCGCGTCATCCAGGCTGCCGACTATCGGCGCGAGCTGGAGGCGTACACCGGTCGCGACTGGGGCGAGTTCTTCGACCGCTGGGTGTACGGCAAAGGCATGACCGATTGGTCCGTCGAGGCGGTCGCGGCCGAAGACAAGCGTGGGCCAGTGCAAGCGAGGGTGTTCGGGAGTTCGAGCGGTCCCGCCCATTCGACCACCGTGACGCTCCGACAGAAGGGTGAGCTGACCGAGCCGACGCTGGTCCGCTTTCAACTCGCGGGCGGGTCGGTGTTAGACGTGCCGGTGGGGCACCCGGAGCCGATCGACCTGCCGGAGCAGGGGGCGAAGGTGGTGCCGGCCGGGGCCAACGCCTGGCGCGTCGAGGTGGCGACGCCATCGGCGGTGGAGCAGGTGACGGTCGACCCGCACCGGGTGCTGCTCGACCGCGACCCCGGCAACAACGTCTGGAAGCCGGGGTACCGCTGGCACGTCTCGCCGCTCTACAACATGCTCGACGAGACGGACCTGACGAACGACTACGACAAGTGGAATTTCGGGGCCGGCCCGTGGATCGGCGGGGCGTTGTACCGCGACCCGTGGTACACGCGGTCCACGATGCTCGGGGTGCGGGCCGGGGCCTACCGGACGCAAATCTTCTCCGGCGGCGTATACGCCGCGTTTCGCACGGACTACCGCGACGCGGTGGTCGGCGCGGACGCGCTGTGGGACCACTGGCCGCTGCCCAAAACGCAGGTCGGGTTCAACTTCGAACACCGCGTCCTCGCCCCGATCGGCACCGACGCGCCGAGCGGGCAGAACCGGGCCGCCCTCTTCGCACGGTACGTCCTCCAGTACGGGTCGAGCCTGTATTTGCCGCCGATGCACTACGTCGAGGCGTTCACGACGTACACCGACAACTTCCTCCCGTTCACCCGCAACCCGACGCCCGGGGGGCAGCGGTTCGAGTGGACGCAGACCACCGGCCTGCACTGGCGGCTGAACCTGTACACGCCGTACTGGGACCCCGAGGGCGGCTTCTACGCCGACGCCTCGTACGGCGGCGGGGCGGCCAAGCTCGGCGGCTCCACGGTGGCCACGCACCAGCTCCGGGGCGAGTTGGCCGGCGTCCGCTCGCTGGCGTCGCCGTGCGGGTCGGAAAGTGGCGGGCCGCGCATCGCCGCCCGCGTGGTGGGGGAGGGGGCGACGCCCGACCGGGGGGAGTTCTTCGCCCTCGGCGGCGGCACCTTGTTCCGCGGGTACGACCTGGCCGAGCGGCAAGGGAGTGCCCTGTGGGTGACGAACCTCGAACTCCGGGTGCCGCTCGTCCGCGAGGCCCGGTGGGACGTGCTCGACCACGTCGTCGGCGGGCGGAACCTCTGGCTCGTCGGCTTCTACGACGCGGGGGCCGTCTACACCGACGGCCACACGGTCGGGAACGTGGCCCACGCCGTCGGGGCCGGGCTGCGGCTCGACACGGCCATCTTCAGCTTCATCGAGCGGGCCACCTTCCGCTTCGACGTGGGCAAGACGGTGAACGACAACACCCCCGTCCAGTTCTGGCTCGGCTTCCAGCACGCCTTCTGACAAATCCGCGAGAAGCGGGGCACGCGGCGAAGTGTTGCACAAGTTTTCGGCCCGAATCGCCCCTTACTCAGCCAGCCCGTTACCAGATTTTACCGCAAAATGCGTGTTCGATCTGCCCCATCTTCTTGGTCGGGCAAGTCGTTGCGGCAACCGTTACCGTATTTTGCGGTAACGCGGGAGAGGTGTCGCTCGCCTGGACGCTGTTGTTTCTCCATGCTTTTGGCGGTTCGCGTCGTGAGGCCATTTTTCGTGACCAGGTGAGAACCCCCATGAAGGTCGTCCTTCCCGGCGGCTCCGGTCAGGTCGGGGCGGTTCTCGCCAGGCACTTCCACGCCTGCGGGCACGAGGTCGTCGTCCTCAGCCGTTCGCCGGCGTCGGCCCCGTGGCGGGTCGTGCCGTGGGACGGCGAGACGGTCGGCGCGTGGGCCGCCGAGATCGACGGGGCCGACGTGCTGGTGAACCTCGCCGGGCGGAGCGTGAACTGCCGGTACACGGCCGCCAACCGCAAGCTCATCACCGACTCGCGGGTCCGCTCGACGCGGGCGGTGGGGGAGGCCGTCGCCGCCGCGAAACGGCCGCCGCGGGTCTGGCTCCAGGCTGGCACAGCCACTATTTACGCCCACCGCTTCGACGTGCCGAACGACGAGACCACGGGAATCATCGGCGGCGACGAGCCGGACGCCCCCGACACCTGGCGGTTCAGCGTCGGGGTGGCCAAGGCGTGGGAGGAGGCGTTCGCCGCGGCCGTCGTACCGCACACGCGGAAGGTGGTGCTGAGGTCGGCGATGACGATGAGCCCCGACCGCGGCGGCGTCTTCGACGTGCTGCTCGGCCTCGTCCGCCGCGGCCTCGGCGGGCCGGCCGGCGACGGCCGGCAGTTCGTGTCGTGGGTCCACGACCGCGACTTCGTGCGGGCCATCGACTTCCTCATCGAACGGGACGACATCAGAGGGCCAGTGAACATTTCGGCCCCGAACCCTCTGCCGAACGCGGCGTTCATGCGCGGGCTGCGCACGGCGTGGGGCCGGTCGTTCGGCCTGCCGGCGGCGCGGTGGATGCTCGAATTCGGGACGTGGGCGCTGCGGACGGAGAGCGAACTCGTCCTCAAGAGCCGCCGCGTCGTGCCGGGGCTGTTGCTCGACGCGGGGTTCGCCTTCTCGTTTCCCGTGTGGCCGGTGGCGGCGGTTGATTTGTGCCGGCGGTGGAGTGGGAAGTGATTTCCGGGCGAACCCC
>JANPKP010000289.1:0-14506 GCA_031426095.1 Gemmataceae bacterium | reverse complement strand
TTCGCGTCCGTTTTCCAGGGCCTGACGGCCCTGGCTATTCTCGGTCGCCCCGTTGGGGCGGAAAACCAATCGCCGCGCCGCCTGCGTTCACCGTCACCACTTCGCGTCACGGCGTCGCGTATTACTCCTTCTCCCCCTCCGCGTCCACCTCCCCCGCCTTCGGTAGATCGAAGTGCGTCAGCGCCGGCAGCCCCAGGTGCGTGCGGGCGTCGGCCACGCGGTTCATTAGCGCGAGCCGGGTGGGCAGGTGGTTCGCCAGCGTCGCCGGGTCGATCACCACCGGGGCAGCCACCCCCACGCCGATCGGCCGGCGGCGGTCGGGCTTCTTGTTCTGCGTCGGCTTGCCGCCGAAGTACGAGCAGTAACTGCCCCACCCGCCCTCGATCCACGCCGCGTATACCGGCGTGCCCGGCCGGGCCCTCACGATCTGCCAGATGCCCTGCCCGAACCGCCTCAGCGGCTTCTCCTCCGTCCGCCGCAGGAAGCCCTCGGGGAAGAGCACCACGCACTCGCCGCGGTCGAGGGCGGCAATTGCGAGCTGGATTTCCGGGGCCTCCCGCCGCATCGCCTCCTCGGGCACGCGGATGACGCCGAACGCCCGCATGAGGAAGCGGATGCCCGGCTTGTCGTAGAACCGCGAAGTCATCATCGGCGTGATCGGCCGCGGCAGCACCTTCGACAGGAAGATGGGGTCGAGCCAGCAGGCGTGGTTCACCACCACGAGGCACGCCCCGCGGACGGGGAAGTCGCTCATCCCCGGCCCGGCGGCGCGGACGTGGTACATCCGCCAGAGGACCGGTTCGACGAACAGCTCGAACGCCGGGCGGAACAGTCGGAGCCAGGCGAGGACGGCGAGGAGGCCCGTGACGGCCGCCAGTACAAGGGCGAGGAACCTCTGTTCTTCCGGCCGACTCATACCAGCACGTGTCAACGCGAGCAGAGTCGGACCGGCAAGTAACCCGCCGATGGCAGCGACGTAGTGCCACGGGGACCGAGTGACGACAACGGACCGCAACCCGGCCCCCACGAGCGCCCCCGCGAAGATGCCGTGCGCCCAGCCGGGCCAAACCCCGGTGGCGTAACTCAAAAGGCAAAGAGCGAACCAGCCGGTGGCGAGGTAAGGGACGGTTCCGAGCACCCGGTACGGGTGCCAGTACAACCGCGCCGCGACCGCCGCCGCGACGGCCGCGATCCAGTACCCGATGAAGTTGTCCATCTCCGGAGGTGGGGCCGATTTGCCGTGACCTTCCGGGACCGGTACGGAAAGGAAGGCCCCGAGCCACAACGCGAACGTCGAGGCGGCCAGGACGATGCCAATGAGGCGTGCGATGCTCGGTTTGCCGTCGGCCATGTCCGATCCACGAGTGGCGGGGCGCTTGGAGCCGCATTGTAGCGATTCGCTCCGTCCGCCGGCCCGGTTGACACGCCGGCCCCCGCGCTTCAGCATGAACGGCATGAAGCGCATGCCCATGAGCCGGTTCGCCGCGATCGTCCGCACCGTGGTGGAGACGCTGCCGGACGCCATCAAGCGGCACCTCGACAACGTCGTCATCGACGTGGAGAAAGAGCCGTCGGTCGAGTTCCTGCGGCAGGCCGGGTTCAGCGACGAGGAGATCGACGCCGGGGAGACGGTGTACGGCTACTTCATGCCGCTGGAGGACGTGGCCGCGGCCGACATGCTGGAGAACCCGAACCGCATCCTCATCTTCCGCAACCCGCTGGAGGAGGACTTCCCCGACCCCCGCGACCTGCGGACCGAAATCCGCAAGACCGTCGTCCACGAGATCGCCCACCACTTCGGCTGGTCCGACCGCGACCTCGAACGCTTCGACGACGACCCCGACCCGTTCGGCGGGGACTGATCCCGCACGGGTCGCCGGTGCGCGGAGATGGCACATTTCCCACGTTACCGCATCTCTTGGGAGCGGTTTCCGCATGTGGTTGGCGGGCGGGTGGATCGGGCGTTTTCGAGCGCCCCGCGCTGGGAGAATGCGGTAACGTTTGATGAGAAAACCGCCATTTGTGCCGGGCGACGCGGCCTCACTTCCCCTTGCCCCCCTTCCCCGCCCGGGTTATACCCCCGGCCATTCACGCGAGTCGTTCGGGGAGGGGCCATGCCCGGTCCGGTGGCGTTACGCCTGGAGGAAGTCCGCGTCCGGTTCGGGGCCGCCGCCGCCCTGGACGGGGTGTCGCTGGCCGTCCGCCGGGGCGAAGTCGTCGGCCTCCTCGGGCCCAACGGCTCCGGCAAGAGTACCACCCTCGCCGTCGCCGCCGGCGTCCTCGACCCCGCTTCGGGAACCGTCTCCGTGGACGGCGTGTGCCGGCGGGCGGACGCCGACGGGTTCGCCCGCAAGGTCGGGCTCGTGCCGCAGGACCACGCCCTGTACGACGAACTCACCGCCGCCAGCAACCTCCTCTTCTTCGGCCGGCTCTACGGGCTCGGCGGCCGCGACCTCCGCCGCCGCGTCGGCCGCGTCCTGGCGTGCGTGAAGCTCGCCGACCGGGCGAACGACCGCGTCGGCGGGCTTTCCGGGGGCATGAAACAGCGGGTGAGCCTCGCCGCCGCCCTCCTCCACGAGCCGCCGCTGCTGCTGCTCGACGAGCCGACCGCCGCCCTCGACCCCGGCTGCCGCGACGGGCTGTTCGCCCTCCTCGGCCGGCTCCGCGACGACGGGCACGCCATCCTCCTTTCGACGCACCACCTGGACGAAGCGGAACGGGAGTGCGACCGCGTCGCCGTCCTGGACCGCGGCCGCGTCGTGGCGTCCGGGCCGCCGGGCGACCTGTTCCGCCCGCGGGCCGCCGGCCGCAGTGTGCTTTACGGCCACCTCCGCGACGTGCTCCCGAAGTTCCTCGAACGCGCGATCCGCCAGCGGCTCGGGCCGGGCGTGGAGTTCGAAGTCACCGGCCGGCGGGTGCGGCTCGCGGCCGACTCGCCCGAGGCGCTCGGCGGCGGGCTCGCGCTCGTGCTGGCGGCCGGGGCCACGCTCGAAACCTTCGGCACCCCGCCGGCCGCCCTCGACCGGGTGCTGCGACGAGCCGCCGACGCCGCCGCGGAGGGTGCGCCATGTACCGCCGGCTCGCCCTGATCCTCGCCCTCGCCGGCAAGGACTGGCGGCTGTTCTGGGCCGACCGCCGGGCCGCCGCCCTCGGGTTCGCGGTGCCCGTCGTGCTGGCGTCGGCGTTCGGCCTGCTGCTCCACCGCCCGCCCGGCGACCCGGCCCGCCTGCCGCTCGCCGTCGCCGCCGACGCCGACGGGCCGTTCACCCGGGCCGTGGTCGCCGACCTCCTCGCCTCCCCCCGGCTCGACGCCAAACTCGTCCCCGCGGCCGAGGCGACGGCGTGCGTGGCCGACCGCGACCCGGGCGTCGCCGTCGTCCTCCCGAAAGGCTTCGAGCGACTCCCCGCCGGCGGCGACCGGCCGAGCGTGGCGCTGCTCCACCACCCGAGCTGCGGGGCCGAGCGGCAGTGGGCGGAAGGGGCGTTCACGGAAGTGGTGATGAAGCGGCTGGCCCGCGAGCGGCTGCCGACGTTCCTCGCGGCCGACGCCCTCACCCCGCCGTTCGAAGTCGCGGCCGCCCCCGTCGCGGCCGGCGGCGGCTCCCCGGCGGCGTTCAACGCCTACACCCACAGCTTCAACGGGATGACGCTGCAATACCTGCTCTTCTGGGGCATGGAGAGCGGCTTGATGCTCCTCCGCGAGCGCCGCCGGGGGGTGTGGACGCGGGTCCGGGCCGCCCCCGTGCCGCTGGGGGCCGTGCTGCTCGGGAAGGCCCTCGCCACCGCCGGCATCGCGCTCCTGCAAGTGGGCGTGACGTTCGCCTTCGGGTGGGCCGCGTTCGGCGTCGCCGTCACCGGGTCGGCCGTGGGGTTCGCCCTCCTCGCGGTCGCCGCCTGCGGGCTGGCGGCGGCCACGGGGCTGCTCGTCGCGGCGATCGGCGGCACGGAGGCCCGGGCCCGGAGCGTGTGCGTCCTCGCCATCCTCGGCGTGTCGATGGTCGGCGGGCTCTGGATGCCGGCCTTCCTGCTCCCCGCCTGGGTGCGGGGCGCGGCCCTCGCCCTGCCCACCACCTGGGCCATGCGCGGCCTCGAAGCCGTCACCTGGGAGGGCCGCGGGCTGCGGGCGGCGCTGCCGGGCGTCGCCGCCGTGTGGGGGTTCACCGCCCTGTTCCTGGCCCTGGCCGCCGCCCGCCTGGCGTCCGCCGAGGCCCGCCGCCGACGTGGGGAGACGTGATGAAGTGGACCGCCCTCGCCCTGGGAATCGGGCTCCTGACCGCCACGGCCGCCGACAAGCCGCCGCCGGCCCCCGACGTGGTGCCGGCGGCGCTCCAGTTCGAGGACCAGTTCGACCGCAAGGCCGACCTCGCCGACCTCAAGGGGGCGGTGGTGGTGCTGGTGTACGGCGACCGCAAGGGGACGGACGAGTGCAAGGCCCTCGGCGAGAAGCTGCACCTCGCCTTCCACCCGACGGCGAAGGGGATGCCGCCGGCGAAGGCCCGCCAGCAGCCGCCGGCCCCGCTCCCGGGCCTGGCGGCGGGGCAGACGGCCCCCGACGTGTGCGTGGTGCCGGTGGCGTGCGTCGGCAAGGTGCCCGGCCCGGTCCGCGGGCTGATCCGCACGCAGGTCGCCAAGGGGTCGCCGGACGTGCCCGTGTGGCTCGACTTCCGCAACGCCATGAAGGACGGGTTCGGGCTGACCCCCGGCGAGGCGAACGTGGTGGTGTTCGACGCCCTCGGCCGCCCGCGGGCGGCCCAGAACGGCACCCCGGACCCGGTGGCACTCATCAAGCTCGTGCAGGCCGCCCAGGACTTGCGGGCGGAGGCGGTGAGCGGGAAGTGAGGGGGTGACACGGTGACAAGGTGAGGGGGTGACAAAAACCGGGGCGCGTCATTGTCACCGTGTCACCCCCTCCCCTTGTCACCCGGTCATCTTCCCCCGGATGGCCGGCCACGCCTCGGCGATGACCTTCTGCATGGCCCCCTGGAGGACCACCCGCGGCACCATCCGCAGGAGGCCCGTGACCTCCGTCAGCTCGGCCTTCCACTTGACGGTGGTGCCGCCGGCGGGGGCGTCGAGGAAGTCGAGGACGGCCCGGACCGAACTGCCGGCCCCCATCGCCCGCGTGCCGATGCGGAAGCTGACGGCCCGCGGCTCGCGGCCGGTCACGTCGAGCTCGGCCTTGAGTTCGCCCGTCAGGAGGGCGACCTTGGGGTGCATCGACCAGGCGGCCCGGTCGGGGGTGGCGGTCGTGATCGTGGCGTCCGGCAGGCAGCCGACGAGGAACGCGGCGTCGGACAGCTTGGCCGCGACCTCGGCCGGCGGGCCGGGGAACGGTTCGTCGCCTTCGAACTGGATCATCGTTACCCCCGGGCCGCCACTCGCCGGAACACGGACAGGAACCTAGACTGTTGACTTGACCCGCCAGGTCACAACGGGGCCAGGCGAAAACCGGCGAAAAGGGAAAATTGTGGCGGGAATCCGCCCGGCCGCGGTCTTATCATTGCTGTAATTCTGCGCGTCCCCGGGCTACACGCCGGCGGGACGGCGACCCGCGCAGCCCCGCCGTCAAACAGGAGCATTTCCATTCCCACCGCACTCCCCCAGACCTTCAACCCCGCCAACACCGGCGGGACCACGGGCCGGTCGAAGCGCGACGAGAAGGTCGGCTTCTTCAACCGCCTGCGGGCCGTCCCGTTCGTGCTCATGCACGTCGCGGCGGTCGTCACCTTCTGCCTCGTCCCGCTCACCTGGACGTCCGCCGCCATCGGGCTGACGCTCTACCTGGTGCGGATGTTCGGCATCACCGGCGGGTACCACCGGTACTTCTCGCACCGGGCGTACAAGACGAGCCGGGCGTTCCAGTTCCTGCTCGGGTTCATCGGCTGTGCGGCCATGCAGAAGGGGCCGCTCTGGTGGGCGTCCCACCACCGCATCCACCACAAGTACTCGGACGAGGAAGAGGACCCGCACTCCCCGATCGTGAACACCATCTGGTGGAGCCACGTCGGGTGGGTGATCTCCGGCCGCTTCCAGAAGATCCACTGGGACCAGGTGCGGGACTTCCGCAAGTTCCCCGAACTGCGGATGCTCGACCTGCTCCACTGGCTCCCCGGGTTCGCCCTGGCCGGCGCCTGCGCCGCCATCGACGGGTGGAGCGGCATCATGTGGGGGTTCATCGTCAGCACGGTGGCCCTGTACCACACGACGTTCATGGTCAACAGCCTGTGCCACCTGTTCGGCACCCGCCGGTTCGTGACCACCGACGCGAGCCGGAACAACTGGCTCGTCGCCCTCCTCACCCTGGGCGAGGGGTGGCACAACAACCACCACCACTACCAGAGCTGCGCCCGCCAGGGGTTCAAGTGGTGGGAGGTGGACGTGAGCTACTACATCCTGCGGACGCTCAAGGTGCTGGGCGTGGTGTGGGACGTGCGGGAGCCGACCGAAAAGGCCAAGGGGATGAAGCGGGTGGCCGACGCCGTCGCCCCGCAGCCGGCCCCCACCGCCGCGGGCTGACCGCCGCGAGGGATTGAGCGAAAGCAGAACGCCCACCCGCGAACCGGGTGGGCGTTCTGCGTTTCGGGCTGGTCGGCTCGGCGTCTTGCCCTCTCCCCCAAAGGCGGCGAGGGAGAAAGTCACTGCAGCGGGGTCAGGTTTTCGACCAGACACGCCCTCACCCGGCGCGCCACTCAAAGAGCCCGACCGCGTACCCGTCCGGGTCGCGGACGACCGCCCGCCGGTAGCCCTCGGGGCTGGCCTTCGGCGGCGCGTCCGCCGTTACCCCCGCGGCCGCGAGGCGGGCCAGTTCCGCGTCGAGGCCCGCCACTTGGAAGTGGAGCGTCACCCCGCCGGGCGTGGGCGTCCCGGGGACGAACGCGAGCCGTCCGCCGGCGGGACTTTCGAGCAGGGTGAAGCCGGTCGCGGGGTCGGCGAGGGCGACCCGCAGGCCGAGCCGGTCGCGGTACCACGCGGCCGACGCGGCGGGGTCAGCGGCGGGCAGCTCGACCATGAACAGCGACGGCATGAAGGGATACCGGGTCGGGGTGTAGAGGCTGCTGTCCGTGTCGCACCGGCCCGTCACGGCCCCGCCGCCTCAGCCCGCCAGCGCTTCACCGCCCCGTCGCGGCCGGTCGTCATCAGCGCCCCGCCGTCGGCCGCGAACCGCACGCCCAGGACGCGGTCGGCGTGGCCGGTGAGGGTGGCCCGCTCCTGGCCCGTGACCGGGTCCCAAAGGACGACGCCGCGGTCCCACCCGCCGCTGGCGAGGGTGCGGCCGTCCGGGCTGAAGGCCAGCGTCGGCACCGCCTGCGTGTGGGCCGTGAGCGTGGCCCGCGGGCGGAGCTTGCCGGCGGCCGGGTCGAACGCCCAGAGCTTGACCAGCCCGGCCCCGTCGGCGGTGGCGAGCGTCCGGCCGGCGGGGTCGAAGGCGACGGCGTCGAGGCTCGCCCCGGCGTGGGCGTCGGGCGCGTCGGCCAGCACCTTCCCGGAGTCGGTTTCGACCACCCGCAGGTCGCCGCCGACGGCCGCCGCGAGGGTCGCCCCGTCCGGCCCGAAGGCCACCTCCCGCACGTCCGCCGCGGCCACCACGAGCCCGTTCGAGAGGGGACGCACGAGCCGCGCGTCCCAGAGGCGGACGCCTTCTTCGGTGACCACCGCGAACGCCCGCCCGCCCGGCCCCGGCACCAGCCCGTAGACCGGGCGGGGGGTGCGGATGGCCTTCAACTCTTGGACCGGCAGCGGCACCTTCGGGCGGCCGGCCCCGCCGCCGGTGACGGCCGGGAGGACCGGCAGCCGCCACGCGTGGAGGCCGTCGTCGCAGCCGACCAAGACCGTCCGCCCGTCCGGGGTGACGGCCGCGCTCAGCACGCGGGACGGGAGCTTCTTCTGGAGCAGCAGCGCCGTCGGCAGGACGCCGCGGACCTGGACGGCGTCGGGCACCCGGCGGCCGCGGCCGACGGCGTCGAGTTCCCAGACGCGGACCGTGTTCGCCTCGTCGGCCGTCACCAGCGTCTCGCCGTTGGCGCTCGCGGCGGCCGCCACCGTCGCCGGCCCGCCGCCGGCGTCCGCCCCGTCGAACGGGCGGACGCCGACCTGCCAGACGCGGGCGGTGCCGTCGAGGCCGGCCGTCACGAGGGTCCGCCGGTCGGGGCAGAAGCTGGCCGCCCGCACGCCCCCGCCGTGGCCGTGGAGGACGCCCCGCTCGCGGCCGTCGTCCAGGTCCCAGAGGCGGACCGTGCGGTCGAACCCGGCCGACGCGAGCAGCTGCCCGTCCGGGCCGACGGCCAGGGCGTGGACGGCGGCCGTGTGCCCGACGAGCTTGCGGGGGGCGGCCCACGTCTCGGCGTTCCACACCAGCACCGTCGGGCTGGCCGCGTTGTTCGTCGCCGCCAGCCGCTTCCCGTCCGGGGTGAAGGCCACCGCCAGGACCGGCTCGTCGGCCTGCTTCGGCACCACCCGCACCAGGGCCGACCCGTCCCCCTCCCAGACGCGGACGGCCCCGTCGCTGCCGCCGGTCGCCAGCCGCGAGCCGTTGGCCGCGTACGAGAGGCAGAGCACCGGGCCGAGGTGCCCGTCGAGCATCCGCGTTTCCCACACCGGGCGGGCGGTGGGGCTGTTGCGGGCGTGGTCGCGGGTGGCCGCCCACGCCCCGGCCCCGCCGACCGCCCCCGCGTCCGCCGCCGGCCGCCGCCACCCGCCGAGGTCCCACAGCCGCACCGCCCCGTCGGCCCCGCCGGTGGCCAGCGTCCGCCCGTCCGGGTGGAAGGCGACGGCGTTCACCTCGTCGTCGTGGGCCCCTTCGAGCGTGACCGCCGGCCCGACTTCCGCCGGCGGGGTGAGCCGACGCAGGGCGAAGCGGAACACGGAGTTGCCGCCGTCGAACCCGGTCACGGTCGCGGGCAGGGCCCAGAGCCGGACCGTGCCGTCGGAGCCGACCGACGCCAGCACGTCGCCGTCGGGGCCGAACGCCACCCCGAGGACGCGGCCGGTGTGCCCCAGGAGCTTGAGCAGCGTGAACCCGGTCCGCGGGTCCCAGATTCGCACCGTGTGGTCGCGGCCGGCGGTGGCGACGACGGCCCCGTCCGGGGAGTACGCCGCGCAGTACAGCGGTTCGCCGTGGTCGGCGTACACGCGGTCGTCGCGGCGGCCGAGGCGGTGGAGGTAGTGCCAGGTGAAGTCCCGCAGCCCCGGCGGGCAGCGGAGCGGGTCGTCGAGCAGGCCCCGGGCGCGGGTCGGGTCGCGCTCCACGAGCGCCGCCACCTGCGCCAGTTGCAGCGCGTAAGCCGAGCGGCGGGTGCGGTCGGCCTCGCGGCGGAGTTCGTCCGCCTGCCGCACGGCGTCCTGCCGGGCGGCCTCGGCCTCCTCCGCGCTGCGGGCCGCGAGGTGGGTCGCCTGCTTGGCCTTCTCGGCCTCGGCCGCCTTCTGGTCGGCCAGCTCCCGCACCTTCGCGTAAGCCGTGGTCAGCACGATCACGAACGCCAGCACGGCCGCCGTGGACACGCCCCACAGCACCGCGAGGGCCGGGTGCCGCTTGGCCCACTTCACCGCCCGCCCCCACTTCCCGAGCGGGCGGGCCTTGATCGGCTCGCCGTCGAGGAACCGCCGCAGGTCCGACGCCAACGCCAGGGCCGACCCGTACCGCCGGCCGGGCGTCTTGGCCAGCGCCTTGAGGCAAACCGTCTCCAGGTCCCGCGGCACCTTCGGGTGCAGCCGCTTGGGCGGCACCGGGTCGTCGTGCAGCACTTGAAGGACGGTGTCGAGCGGCGTCTGCCCGCGGAACGGCGGCCGGCCGGTGAGCAGCTCGTACAGCACCGCCCCGAGCGCGTACACGTCGGCCGCCGGCCCGACCCCGTGGCCCTTCCCGGACGCCTGCTCGGGGGCGATGTAGCTGGGCGTGCCGAGGACGGTCCCGGTCTGCGTCGCCCCGTCGTCCCCGTCGAGCCGCTTGGCGAGGCCGAAGTCGGTGACTTTGGGGGACAGGGAACAGGCGGCAGGAGACAGCCGGGCAAGTGGTGTCGAAGGTCTGTTCTTCCTGTCCCCTGACTCCTGTCCCCTGACCCCTTCCACCAGGATGTTCCCCGGCTTCAGGTCGCGGTGGACGATCCCGCGCTCGTGGGCGAAGTGCATGGCCCGGGCGAGGAGTTCCACCAGCCGGGCGGCCTCGGCCGGCGGCCACGGGGTGCCGTCGAGGTGCTGGGCGAGGCTGCCGCCGACCACGACTTCCAGCGCCAGGTACGGGTGACCGGCGGCCTCCCCGATCTCGAAGATTTGCACGATGTGCGGGTGCTGGAACGCGGCCGCCGCCTCGGCCTCCCGGCGGAAGCGGTCCCGCTCCGTCGCCCCGGCGTGGGCCCCGGAGAGGATCATCTTCAGGGCCACGGTGCGGTTCAGGCTCACCTGCCGGGCCTTGTACACCACGCCCATGCCGCCGCGGCCGAGTTCGCTCAGGATTTCGTACCCCGGGACCGTCGGCCGCGGGATCGCACGCGGCGTCGCACTGCTCGCGTCGGACGCTCGGGACGCCGGCGCGAGGGGGCCGGGCGACAAGCCCGCGAGCGAGGCGAACGACGGGTCGGGGGCGGTGCTCGGCGGGTCGGGGTGGAGGAAGGCGGTGGTGTCGCTCCCGCCGGACGCCGCGTGCGGGGCGACGGCCACGACGTGCGGGGCGGGCCCGACGGCCGTGCCGCCGCACACCGGGCAGGCGGCGGCGTGGTCCCCGGCCGGCCCCCAGGTGTGGCCCCGCGGGCAGCGGTAAGCGGCGGTCATGCCGGACTCTCGGGGCGGCGGCGACGCGACACGGGAATTATCCCGCCCCGCCGCCGGGCGGCAAGGCGGAAGCGTTATGCCACACCCCGGCCGGGGCGGCGATGTCCGTGAACCCGACAGCCGTTGACAATTCCGCCCCGGGCTGCCATTGCCGCCGTCGTTTCCTATAGTGTCAGAACCCGCTTAGCCGGATTCGGCCGGCGGCGTGGCCTTTTTCACCCCGAACCCGCCGGGCGACGGCGAGAACTCAGGAGAGCGAATGACCCTTCGGATGCGCGTCCACGACCGCGAGCCGATCGCGGCCGCCCTGCGGCGGTTCAAGAAGCTGATCGAGCGGAGCGGCCTCAAGCGCGAGCTGCGCGCCCACGAGTACTACGAGAAGCCGTGCGAGACGCGGAGCCGGAAGAAGCTGAGCCGCCTGCGGGCCATCCGCAAGGCCGCCCTGCCGCCGAAGCCCCGCAAGACCTACTGACCCCGCCCCGCCGCGAGGTCCACCAGCACACGCCAGTGTTTCGAAAGGCTCCCGGGTCGCCCGGGGGCCTTTTTCGTTTCCCTTCCGGGCGAACCCCGTCACCGTCAGGGCGGGGGTAGTGTCAAGCGCCAGGCCAACCCCCGCCCTGACCGGGCGGGGTTCGCCCGGACAAGGGCCGCCGCCCATATCATGGGCGTGACGGCTACCCACCACGCGACGGGGGACTCTTCCGATGGAATACCGACGCCTCGGCCACTCCGGGTTCAAGGTGCCGGCCCTGTGCCTGGGCACCGGCACCTTCGGCGGCGGGAACGAGTTCTTCAAGTCGTGGGGGGCGTCCGACGTGGCCGAGGCCACCCGCCTCGTCGACGTCTGCCTCGACGCCGGGCTCAACTTCTTCGACTCCGCCGACATCTATTCGGGCGGCATGGCCGAGGAGATTCTCGGGCAGGCCGTCAAGGGCCGCCGCGACAAGGTGCTGATCTCGACCAAGAGCACCTTCCGCCACGGCGAGGGGCCGAACGAGGTCGGGTCGTCGCGGTTCGCCCTCACGCGGGCCGTCGAAGCCGCCTTGAAGCGCCTCGGAACCGACCGCATCGACCTGTTCCAGCTCCACGGGTTCGACGCCCTCACCCCCGCCGAGGAGGTGCTGGGGACGCTCGACACGCTGGTGAAGGCGGGCAAAATCCTCTACGTCGGCTGCTCGAACTTCAGCGGCTGGCACCTCATGAAGTCGCTCGCCGCCGCCGACCGCTACGGCCTGCCGCGGTACGTCGCCCACCAGGCGTACTACAGCCTGGTCGGCCGCGACTACGAGTGGGAGCTGATGCCGCTGGGGCTCGACCAGGGCGTCGGCTGCGTGGTCTGGAGCCCGCTCGGCTGGGGCCGCCTCACGGGCAAAATCCGCCGCGGCCAGCCCCTCCCGGCCACGAGCCGTCTGCAAAGCAAACTCAGCACCGACAAGGGCCCGCCGGTGCCCGACGAGCACGTCTTCAAAGTGGTGGACGCCCTCGACGCGGTGGCGAAGGAGACGGGCAAGACGGTCCCGCAAATCGCCCTCAACTGGCTCCTCCAACGCCCGACGGTGTCGTCGGTCATCATCGGGGCCCGCAACGAGGAGCAGTTGAAGCAGAACCTCGGGGCCGTCGGCTGGAACCTCACGCCGGAGCAGGTGGCGACCCTCGACGCCGCGAGCGCGACGACGCTGGCCTACCCGTACTGGCACCAGCGCGGCTTCGGGGAGCGGAACCCCTCGCCGGTGTGACGGCAAGCAGGATGCGTTCGGAAGCGGTGTGCGCCCCCCACGGACTCACACCACATCCGGCTGCGAGAGCATGGACCTCGAGCTCGTCCGATAAGCGACCGGTTGTAACCTACCGGGCCTGAGCTGGACGCCCTACCCGGCAGGCCGCGTGGCCGAGGATCTGGTCCCCCTCGACGGTCGCGGTGGCGGTCGGCGTCCAGCCGCGGGCGAGGCGGGCGTCGAGGAGTTCGTCCGGCGTCGGCCGGTGGGCCCAGACGGCGACCGCCGTCACCACCCCGAATCAGGTGCAGTCGTAGACGAGCCAGCGGCCGCCCGGGTGGGGGAAGAGCACGTCGTGGCTGTACTCGTCCTGCGTCACCATGTCGGCCGGCGGCACCGGCGGGGTCATACCCAGGTGCCCGTCGAGGGCGTGCTCGACCGAGTGGTGCGTCGCCACCGCGGCCGCCAACGCCGCGAAGGCGTCGGCCGGGAGGGCGGCCCGGTTCTCGACCGGGAACGGGTCGGCGGACATGGCGAGCACCCCGGGAGGAAAGGCCCACCTGGGATACGGGAGACGTGAGGGGAACCTTTCGGCCGACTGCGGTTACTCCTTCACCCCGACCGAGCGGAGCCACGCCCGGTGTTCGGAGAGGGCGGCGACCAGGCGGGCGGGGTCGGCCGGCTTCGTGAGGTGGAGGTCGAACCCGCTGTCGGCCGTCGCCTGCTGGCCGGGGGCGTCGCTCACCGCCGTCACGGCCACCAGCAGGACGGGGCTTTCGGGGGCCGCCGCGTGCAACCGGCGGGCGACTTCGCAGCCGTCCATCCCCGGCATGTTGATGTCGAGCAGGGCGGCGTCCGGGTGGAAGGCGTCGGCGTCCCTCACGGCCGCCGCCCCGTCGTGGCAGACGTGAACGTCGGCCCCCAAGAGGCGGAGGAGGTCGCCGAGCGAGTCGGCCGCGTCGACGTTGTCGTCCACGACCAGCACCCGCATGTCGAGGGCCACCGGCGCGTCGGGGGGCGATCGCGGCGGCCCGGCGAGGGCGGGCGGTTCGGTGGTCATCGGCACGGCTCCCGACGGGAGGGTCGCGTTGCCCCGCCCGAGTCTGGGCGGGGCACTTCTCCCCCAACGAGTGCCCGCAACCGGCGTGCCGTCACCGCCGGCGAGTCCGGTGGCCGCCCCCGGTCGGCGAGCCCGCCCGCCCGGCCTGCCGCTTGCCGATGCCGTAACACTCGACCACGACCGCCAGGGCCAGGAGCATGCGGTGGGCCCACGGGTCGCCGGCCCGGCCGGGGGCGGCCTCCACCAACAGTCCGTCGGCGTCACCGGCCCCGAAGGCGTTCCACTTGAACTTGACCCCCGGTTTCTTCCCCTCGGCCCGGTCGGCCGCGACCTCGGCCGCCATCTCCGCCCACTGCCGGTCGACCAGCCGGCCGACCGGGCCGCCGTCGGTCGCCCGCAGTTCCAGGTACGGCACGGCCGCCCCGCCGCCGACCACCCACACCATCTCCCCCACCCGCTTCCCGCGGGCGTCCTCCATGTAGAGGGCCGACTTCAGAAGCACCCACCCGACCACCGGCTTGAACTCGAACCCGCCGACCTTCTTGCCGCGGGCGTCGAGCACGTCGAACCGGGTCGCCGGGACGGCCACCGGGAGGCGGGCCAGCAGCGACGGCTCGCGGATGGTCACAGTCAGGGCCACCGCCCCGGCCGCGTCGCGGTAGACGTAGGGGCAGGTGGCGTACAGCTTCAGGTTGTCGAACCAGCCGGCCCAGACGCTCTTCTCGCTCCCGCCGCGGCCGACCTCCTCGTCCCCGTTCGCCGGGTCGGTGACGACCAGCTTCTTGAACTTGCCGAACGACAGGGCCTTGGCCCGGACCATGACCCGCGGGAGGGCGAGCAGCGGCGAGTCGGCCTCGTCGGCGGCGTCCTCGTCGTCCGGGAGCGGCTCCGGCCCCGCCGGGGCGTCGTCCTCGTCGGCGGGGAGCGGTTCGGGTTCGGGTGCGGGGGCCGGGCGGGCCGGGGCGGG
>JANPKP010000288.1:0-2020 GCA_031426095.1 Gemmataceae bacterium | reverse complement strand
GGGGGGGGGGGGGTTGGTTTTTCGCTCCCCCTCCCACCGCCCCCCCCCCCCCCCCCCCCCCCCGTCACCGTGTCGGGCGACTTAGCTCGGGCTCGGCGGGGTCAGCCCGTCGCCCTTAGGGCCGTTGAGGGGCGGTCCCTCGGTCGACCCGTTCGATCCGCCCTTCAACTCGTCGGGCGTGATCGGCGGCATCTCCTTGATGACGACGCTCGACGGCGGCGGGCTCAGCGGCGGCGACGGCGGGGTGAACGGCAGCGTCGGGGCGGCCGCGGCCGGCGGCGGGGCCGGGGCCGCCGGGGCCGGCAGCACGTTCAGCGAGGTGCCCCCCGGCGGCGTCGTGGGGTCCGGCTTCGGCGGGGCGACCGGGGCTTCCGGCTCGTCCTCCTCCAGGTAGACCTCGTCCAGGTCGGCCTCGTCCACCTTCTTCCGCATGAGCAGATAGATCATCGACGCGGCCGACCAGTAGAAGCTGTAGGTGAACCCGAGGAGCATGAGGAACATGAGGGTCAGCCAGAAGGCCACGATCCCGGCCCCCGCGTAGTTGTACCAGTAGTACTCGGCACGGTACTTCTCCCGCCGGGCCGGGTCGATCGTCTCGTTCTGGAACACCTGGCGGTCGCTCGGGGAGGGCTTCGCCACGGCTTTGACCGCGGCCGGACTACCCTGGAGGAGCAACTCCTGCCACCCGAACGACTGCGGGGCGTACAGGAAGAGGTAGTCCGGGTGGCGGTTGAACGTCTCCGTCAGCGGCGTCTGGCTGACCGCCCACTTGCCCAGGTACACGCTCAGGCAGCCGAAGAAGAGGACGAAGAACGTGACCACGGCCCCGTACACGACCGCCACCAGCGAGTACCAGGCGTAGTGCCAAGGGGCCTGGTAGACGTAGTTGATCGACCGGCTGAGGGCGTCGAACGTGTCGCTGCTGTCGCCCTCGGTGCTGAGGGTGGTGTACATCAGCGGGTAGCCGACCAGCCCGACGAGGAAGACGGCCATGACGGCCCCGGCGGCCACCACCAACGGGAACCCGAACCCGAGCAGGACGATGTCTCCCAGGACGGGGATCAGGCTCAGCAGCCCGTACACCATCAGCCCGACCACCACGGCCGCGATGATGAACAGCGGGACCATCGGGGAGAGCAGGTAGTTCAAGTACCGGGCGGCCACGAACCGGACGGCCTGGCGGAGGGTGGTCGGCCCCTTGTTCGTGAGCGACACGACCGCCAGCCGGGTGATGACCCCGCCGCAGAAGCCCCACACGGCCAGGAACCAGAGGATCGCCAGGAGGGCGAGGAGCCGCGTCGCCGTCCCGCTCTCGGGGGCGAAGAGTTTCGACACGGGCACCAGGAATTTGGTGAGCGGCTCGACCAGGACGGGGAGCGACCCGAGCCGGAAGTCGCGGAAGGCGGCGTCCCGCTCGACGGATGAGCCGCCGATGACCTTCGTTACCAGCAGGTACGGGTTCGGCCCCCGGTACTCGTCCCACGGGAGGAGGCGGAACCGGCCGAACGGGCCGGCCAGTTCGTCCATCGCCACCCACCGGCGGCGGTCGTCCTCGAACCGCTCGGCCCCGACCTGGGTGAAGAAGGCTTCCGGGTCTCCCGGGACGGGCTTATTCTGATAGTCCTTGGCCACCGTCGCGGCCAGGTAGGTCGGGTTCTCCCGCCGCGGCTCGTCGTAGTAGAAGGCCCGGGCCAAAACCCACCAGCCGAGCGACATCGCCAGGATGCCGAGGGCGGCGACGGCGAGCTTGCGGGGGTCGAGGGCGACCTGGAAGCAGCGGAAGATTTCCGTCCACGGGAACGCCCGGCGGAAGCTGAAGGCGGGTGCCTGGTCACGCCCGTCGGCCATGCTCTGACTCCTCGGTCTGGGGACTGCCCGGTCGGCCTCGCCCCCGGGGGGCCGGGCGGCGGGAGACGGGGACAAGTATACCAGGGCCGGCGAGCGCGGCAATCGTCCGCGGCGAGGGCGTGCGGAAGAACGGGAAACGCCCGCCGCCGGGCGCCCCCCGCCGGCCCGGGGG
>JANPKP010000287.1:0-4079 GCA_031426095.1 Gemmataceae bacterium | reverse complement strand
ACCACCGACGACAGCCCCAGCACCGACTTCGACCGGATCGTCTTCAGGCCGGGGGTGCCGTTGAGGGCGTTTTCGAGCGGCACGCTGATGAGGGCTTCGACCTCGTCGGTGGACAGGCCGGGGGCTTCCGTCTGGACTTCCACCTTCGGCGGGGCGAACTCGGGGAACACGTCGAGCGGGGCCGTGCGGGCGGTGCGGAACCCGTAGGCGACGAGCAGGCCGCACAGGGCGAGGACGACGACCCGGCCCTTGACCGAGGACGAGATCAACTTGCTCAGCACGGCGTCCTCACTTGATGAACCCGGTTTCGGCCCCAAACAACTGCTGCACTCCCTGCGTCACGACCGCCGCCCCGACCGCCGGCCCGACCGCCGGGGTATTCGGCGGGCTGTTCGGAGGAACGTCCTCCAGCACCGCGTCCGCCCCGCTGGTGAACGCGACGAATGTCCGCCGCCGCTTGTACGTCCGGGGGCCGGTCCGCTCGTACACCCAGGTGCCGCCGTCTACGTCCCAAACCACCGCCGACCACGGCACGATCCGGCTCACCTTCGCGTCCGCGAGCGGGATCGTGACGCCGAGCCGCTGGCCGGGGGTCAGCTTCACGTCCGCGTTCGGTAGCTCGTAGAACACGTCCACCGTGGCCGCGAGCGGGTTGGCCGAGGGCGGGGCGGCGACCGGCTTGGCGGACGGCAGCCGGGTGCCGGGCGGGGCGGACAGCTTGCCCACACGGGCGGGTTCGGTGCGGTCGATGCCGTCGAGGTCGCCGACGGGCAGCGGCACCCGCACCCACAGGGTCGAGAAGTCCACCACCTCGAACAGGGCCGCGCCGAGGGGGACCGTCTGGTCGGGCGACGCGGAGACGACGCGGAGGACGCCGTCCTGCGGGGCGGCGATGGGGATCGGGGCGGTGGCCCCGCCCTCGGCGTCCCCGACGACCTTGTTCAAGATGGCCTGCCGGGCGGTGGCGGCGTCGAGCGTCCTCTTGGCCACGTCGAACGCGGCACGGGCCTCGTCCACCTGCCGCTGGCTGCCGGCCCCCTCTTTTAACACCCGCTCGGCCCGCTTCACGGCGATGTCGGTCAGGTCGAAGCTCGCTTTTGCCGTGTTCACCTGCCCGTTGGCGTCCGCCAGGGCGGCGGTCAGCGTGGCCCGCCCGTCCGGGGTCAGCAGCGGGGTCAACTGGAACACGGGGGTGCCGGCCTTCACGGCACTGCCGGCCTTCGGCACCCCGCCCGTAGGGGCTTTTAGGGTGCCGCCGAGGGGGGCGGCGACCAGAATGGTTCGCCCGACCGGGACGGTGACCTCGCCGCCGTACACCCGGACGCGGCGGACGGCCTTCGACCGGACAGCCGCGAGCGTCAGCCCGATGCGTTTCTCGGCCTCCTCAGTGAGGACGACGGTGTTCAGGTCGTCCTCCTTGACCACTTTGGCGACGGTCGCCGGCCCCGGCGGCTTCTCGGCCTTCATGGCGGCGGACTTGTTGTTGACGAGCCACCACGCCCCGGCCCCAACGGCGGCAGCGAGAGCGAGCGTGAGAAGAATCGTCGCGGCCCGTTGCAGTCGGTTCATGACTTGGCCCTCGCGGGGGTCCACACGGCCTCGCTGCCGATCCGTTGTGGTACGACCGGAGGGGACGTGTGCGCCACGGGGGCGACGGGGTCGGCCCGCGTGACGGGCGGGTCGAACTTGGAAGTCGGGCCGTCCGCCTTCGCCGGCGGGGGCAGTGGGTGGGCCGGGGCGGGCTGAGTGGGCAGGATCAGCCGTTTGCCGACGCCCCGCTCCAACTCGGCAAGGAACCGCCGCAGGTCGCCGTGCAGGACGGCCTCGCGGAGGTAGTTGTCGAGCAACTGCTGGGTCGTCGCCAGCACGATGAAGATGGGGACGTTCCCCTCCTGATACGCCGCCTGGGCGCGGCGGATCGCCGCCTCCACCTCGGGCCGGACCTTGACGAGCAGCACGTCCAGTTCGGCGCACGCCTGCCGGTACTGCGTGTACGACCGCTGCACGTCGAGGATGATCTGGTAGGCGACGGTCTTCTGGTTCCGCACCGCCCGTTCGAGTTCGGCCTCGGCCCGCGCGACGCCGCCCTGGTTGCGGTTGAACAGCGGGACGGTGAACCGGAGGGCCGGGCCGAGGACGTGGCCGCTCCGACCGCTGGTCGCGTCGGCGATGCCGAGCAGCCGGACCCAGCCGAGCCGGGCGAACCGGAGCCGGGCCTCGGCGGCGGCAACGGCTTCGGCGGCGGCGAGCGCGTCCGGGCGGCTGCCCATCGCCTCCTGGGCGAGGGCGTCCGCGTCGAACGCCTGACAGGGTGGGGGTGGAGACGGGTCGAGCGGCAGTTGCCCCCGCAGCGGGCCGATGCCCATCAGGTTCCGCAGCCGCTCCTCCAGCACCGGCACGTCGTACCCGATGCGGGTGGCGTCCTGCTCGGCCTGGAGTGCGTCGATGCGGGCGGTCGCCGCCTCCTGGGCAGTGATGTCACCCGCCTTCAGCCGCTTCTCGGCCAATTCCGCGATGCGGCCCCGCAGCTTGACCGACTCGCCGGCGACCCGCACCCGCTCCTTCGCCAGCACCACGTCGGCGTAGGCTTGCCGCACGTCCCGCATCAGGTCGAGGCCAGCCTGGGTCAACCGGGCGGCGGTGCGGTCGGCCTCCCGCCCCGCCGACTTCACCCGGACGGGTCGCAGCCAGATCGCCTCGATGGGGAAGTCAAAGAGGTACTTGTACGGCTTGTCCGACATCGGCCAAAAGTAGACGAACTCCGGGTTCGGGAGCAGCCCGGCTTGGATCAGGTCGCTCCGCGCGATGCCGAGGTCAACGAGGAGTTCTTGAAACGCGGCATTGTTCCACAGTGCAACGGCGACGGCCTCGTCCTCGGTGATACCGTCCTCGAACGCCGCCCCCGGCGGCAGGGTGACTTGCGCCGGCCCGGTGTGAGCGGGAATGGTGTGGCCGACCCGTTGTGTCAGGTGGGCCGCGACGGTCGCCCGGTCGGGGGCGTGCGGAGCGGTCTGGCAACCGGTGGTGCCGACCACAACCGCCAGGAAGACCCAGGCCACCGCTCTCGCTTCCGACGTTATCATTGGCACGGGTCTTTTCTCCCGAGCGTCTTCAGGTGGGGGTCAAGGTGACCTCCGGGGTGCGCAGCCCGCCCGCCGCTCTGTCGGTACAAGTCAAGTATCGGACTGGGCAGGTTGTAAACTTTGTGCGGGCTGGGATGATGAAGGGGATTTTATCTTCGTCTTATCTTGCTCCTGGGCCGCGAGTCGCTGGAGGCCGGCAGCGACGACGTGCTGGACGAGGTTGTAGAAGATGACCGGCAGCATCACGTCGGGGACGTGGGCCAGGGCGGTCGTGGCCAGCACCAGCCCGGTGCCGTTGTTCGTCATCCCCAGCCCGAACATGAGCGAGGCCCGCCGCCCGGCGTCGGCCCCGAACCACGCCGAGAGGCCGAGGCCGGCGGCGAACCCGAGGACGCACAGCCCGGTCACGATCACCAGCATCACCGCCAGGAAGTCCCAGTCCGGGTCGGCGAACGTCTTCGGCAGGGCCACCGCCGCGTTCGCGTAGCACAGGGCGAGCAGCACGACCGAGTTCACCACCTTCAGCCCCGGCTTGGCCCGACCGACCGGCCCGCCGCCCAGCACGCACCGCGTCAGGATGCCGGCGAGCGACGGGGCCATCACGAACGCAACGAGGAACGCGCTGGTCCCGCCCGCCGCCAGACGGTGCAGGCAGTCGGCGAACGTCCCCTCCGCGACCCAGCCGACCGCGTGCAGCACGGCGGGGGTGGTGAGCGGGCTGAGGACCGTCGAGCCGACCACCAGCCCGAGGCTCAGGACGAGGTCGCCGTTGGCGTTCTGGGACCACGCGGTCGAGGAGCCGGCCACCGGCATCGACGCGATCAGGGCGAGGCCGACGAGGATGTACTGCACCTCGGTCGGGTTGTGCCAGACGGCGAGGGTGACCGACACGCCGCCGATGAACAGCAGCGGGACGACGAGGTTGGCGACCAGCCCGGCGAGCAGCACGCCCGACGACCGGAACAGGTCGCGGAGCCGCCCCGGCTCGACGCCCAG
>JANPKP010000286.1:0-20507 GCA_031426095.1 Gemmataceae bacterium | reverse complement strand
CCCCAGCCCCGGCCCGGTGGGCGAACGGCGGGCGTGACCGCCGGGGGCGGTCCCGCGGGGCCCGCCCGCGGCCGCCGCCCGTCACCCCTTCTTGAACTCGCCCTTGTCGATCTTGTAGTGGGCGATCTTGTCCGTGACGCTCCGCCGTGACGGGCCGCTGACCTTGGCGCACGGCTCAAAGGTTGGCGTGTTCCTACGGTCGGCCCGGGCCGCGCCCAAGAGCCGAGCCGCCCGCGGCAGCACACCCGGCGGCGGGTCGGTTTTCTGGACTTCATTGCCACCCGCGCCGCCGGGCGGGTGAGGTTGATCGTCCGGCGGCGGGGGGGCGCACCGATGGGGGAAGGCAAATTGATGGGGCCCGAACTCATCGCCGATCCGTACCTCGTCTATTCACGATTCCGCGGAACAAACCCAGTCCTGCACGACCCCGGGCTCGGTGCCTGGATCGTCACCAGTTACGACGCGGTCTCGGCCGGCCTTCGAGACCCGAGGTTCTCCTCGGACCGACTCGCACAAATGGTTCAACTGTTGAGTTTCCCCGGCTTCGCCCACCTGGCACCGGCGAAGATCCACTCCTTTCTCGATCGCGATCCGCCCGACCACACCCGGTTGCGTGGGCTCGTGAACAAAGCCTTCACTCCGAACAGGGTCGTCGCACTCGAGGCGGGAATCCAAGCCCTCGTCGATCGACTCATCGACGCGTTCCCCCGCGGCCCCTTCGACGTGATTGCGGCCCTGGCCGAGCCGCTGCCGTTGATCGTGATCGCGGAGTTGTTGGGGGTGCCGGCCGCCGACCGGGAGAAGATCAAGGACTGGTCCGACGCCATCGCAAACGTCTTCGGCGGGAGTTTCGAGGTGCCGGGACCGGCTTCGTTGGGCCGTGCGGCCCGGGCGCTATCAGAACTCTTCGACTACCTCGCGATTCACATCGAGCGCCGCCGCCGTGACCCCCAGGATGACTTGCTAACGGCGTTGATCCGCGCCGAGGAGAATCAGGGCCGGCTGTCGGAAGACGAGATCTACAGCACGGTCCTCGTCCTGCTCATCGCCGGCAACGAAACGACAACGAACCTGATCGGGAATGGCCTTTACGCCCTCCTGCGACACCCCGGGGCCCGGCAGAAATTGTGGACCGAGCCGGGCTGGGTGCCCCAGGCGATCGAGGAGATGCTCCGTTACGATCCCCCGGTGCAGATGGTCACCCGAAGGGCACGCGGGGATGTCGAACTGATGGGGACACGCATCCCGGACGGGGACTTGGTGTATTTCATACTCGGAGCCGCGAACCGAGACCCCGCACACTTCCCCGACCCCGACTCGTTCTTGCCCACTCGCGACCCGTGTAAACACATCTCGTTCGGGGTGGGCCCACACTACTGCCTCGGCGCTACTCTTGCCCGGTTGGAAAGTACGGTCGTGTTTCGATCGTTGATCCGGCGTTGCTCGCACATTCAACTGGCAGGTGAGCCGCCCGTGTACCGGGAGAACTTCAATCTCCGCGGATTGAAGTCACTGAATGTGACGGTGACAACCTGACGGATTCGCACGCCCCCTATACATGGTCGGACATGGGTCGGGTCACGAAGTGAACCTCCCGACGCGCGGCGGCGCGAAGTTGGGAGCGGAGCCGATTCTCAAAGTTGGACCCGATACGAAGTCCCACCACCCGCACCGGATCGGGTCGCCGCGGGTTGTACGACCCGAACCCCTGCCACGCCCGCGCGGCGCGGGCGGGTGGTGTGCACCTTTATTCGCCGACGACGATCGTGTGGGGCCGCGAGGTCCGGGGGCCGGCGGCGTCCTCGGCGGTCGCGATGAGCGAGTGGACGCCCGGCCCGAGCGCCACCTCGAACTCCCACGGGCCCGCGGCCTTCTCGGCGAGCTTCCGGTGGGCGTCCCACAGCACGACCTTCGCCGGCCTCACGTCGGCGGCGAGCGCGACCTTCACCGCGACCGGCTTCTTCGCCGAGTGGGGCACGAACGGCTGCTTGTCGCCCAGCCCCGGCGGCTCGGCGATGGACACGTCCTTGCCCGCGCCGACGAACGCCCGCCACACGGCCGCGGTGCGCTCCGCGGGGAACCAGCACGCCGCCGCGCGGTCGCCGGCGTAGTCCTTCCACGCGGCCACGGCCGGGGCCTTGCCCTTGCCCCAGGTCGAGGCGTCGCCGAGCCACCCCTCCTCCAGCGGGACGTCGGCCAGGGCGGTCGGGCCGGTCGCGGCCGGCGCCTTCGGCAGCCGGCGGGCGATGGCGTCGTCGAACAGGACGAACGCGAGGTTGTTCGCCAGCGCGAACTCGTGGCGGCGGTCCCACTGCACCGCGATGCCGAACCGCGCGCCCTCCTTCCGCGCCGCGGGGAGCTTGTCCAGCAGCAGCCTCATCTGCGAGCCGTCCTTCTCGCCGAAGACGGTCACCACGGGGATGCGGCGGCCCGCCTCGGTCGTCGGGCCGACCTCCAGGCAGACCGGGGCGGCCGCGACCGTGCGGCCCGGCATCAGCTCGGCGAGCTGCATGCTCATCCCGCCCCCGCGGGACATGCCGAGGAAGCAGAGCGGCAGGTGCTCCAGCTCCGGGTGGCCGGTCGTCTTCGCCAGGTCGGTCAGGCCCGTCTCGAGCAGCGCGTACTCCTCCCTCCGGACCGCGTCGAGGTCGATCTGGACGTACGCGAACCGCCAGTGCCGGCAGGCGGCCTTCCAGTGGGCGCTCACGTCGTCGCCCTTCGAGAAGGGGTTGCAGACCCCGCCGCGGGCGACCTTCACGCCCTCGGGAATCCAGACGCTCACGAACGCCTTGTCGCGCGCCCCCCCGAGGACCGGGTCGCGGGTCCGGGGGGTCTTCAACGTGTACTCGACGCGGGCGGTCGTGTCCGCCGGGGCGTCGGCGGCGGGGGCCGGGGCCGCGTGGACCGCGGCCAACAGGCAGGAGAGGAGGCGGGTCATGTCGGTCCCTCCGGAATGATTACTTCGGCTCGCGCGATCCCCGGCAGTCGATCGTGGTTCGTGAGCGTCGGGGCGACATCGGCGTCGAATCCGACAGGCCGCTCCGCGGCCGAGGCGGGCCCGCCGGTCCGGGGCAGCACGAGGACGCAGGCGGCGAACCGTGTGGAAGGCGGGACGTACGGCATGGCGGGTCCGCGAAGGGCAATCGGTCGGAGGGACCGGGCGGGTGCGCGTGCGGCGATAACCGAATCCCACCGCCGCCGCGGGCAGACAGCCGGGGTCGGGTGGAGCGGGGTGAGCCGGGAGCGGACGCGCCCCGCGCGGCCCGCACCCGGTTCCCTGTCTGACGCCCCCGCTCGGCGGGATTGAGTCTCCGACGGCCGTGTCGGGTCGGCCCGGTCGCGTTCGGGAACCCTCCGCATGTTCGAAGTCGTCTATGACGCGCGTTCCTTTCCGCGACGGAAGTTCGCGCCGCGACTTCCTCCCCGCCGGTCTGCTCGGCGTTGGCGCTCGGTACGACCGGTTGCGCGGGGTCTTCCACGCCCGCAAGGGGATTCCGGACATCCCTGAGGGGATGGGCGTGGTCGCCCCGCCCGTCGGCCGCGCGGTCGGCGAGTTCCTCATAGACGCGAGGCGGGGCGTCCCGGAAGATGAGATACTGGTCGTGGCTGCCGGCGAGTTCGGCCGTTCGCCGGGCCTCGACAAGAAGATCGGCCGGCAGCACGGGGCGAAGACCTGCCCGCCGGAGTTCGCCGTGGCGGCTGAAGCACGGGCGCGGTGGGCCGGTCCGACCGCCGCGGGGGCGGGCCGGCGACCCCGGCGGAGGTGGTGGACCGGGCGACCAGGGGGACGCCGACCGAGGAGCGGTTCCATGACGGCGGCGCTGCGAACCGGGTTGCTCGTGCTCGTCGCGTCGGGGCCCGCCCCGCGCGCGGGGGGCCGTGACGCGCCCGCGGTCGCACTCGCCGGGCACGAGAAGTGGGTGACGGCGGTCGCGTTCACCCCGGACGGCAAGCGGGTGGTTTCCGGCGGCGAGGACGAGACGGTGCGGGTGTGGGACGCGGCGACCGGCACGGAGTCGCTGTCGATCCGCGCCGGCGGGAAGGGCGTGACCTGCCTGGCGGTCGGCCCGGACGGGAAGGCCGTCGCCGCCGGCTGCTGGGACGGCTCGCTCAAGGTATACGACCTGACGAGCGGCAAGGAGTTGTGTTCGCTGAAGGGGCACAAGGAGAACGTCGCCGCCGTCTGCTTCGACCCCGCCGGCGGGCGTATCGCGTCCGGCGGCGGCGACGACACGCTGCGGGTGTGGGACGCCCGCACCGGCAAGCCGCTCCTGACGCTCGACTCCGGGAACGAGTACGACGTCACGTCCGTCGCCTTCTCGCCGGACGGCAGGCGGCTGGTCTCCGGCGACGGCGACAACGCGCTGACGCTGTGGGACGCGGCGACCGGCGACTCGCTCCGGGTGTTCGACGGGCACGACGCGGTCGTCACCGCGGTCGCGTTCAGCCCGGACGGCGCGAAGGTGGCGTCCGCCAGCCGCGACGACACCCTCCGCGTGTGGGGCGTGGAGTCGGGCAAGACGCTCCTCACGCTGAAGGGCCACGCCGCCGACGTGACCGCGGTGGCGTTCGCCCCGGACGGCAAGCGGATCGTGTCGGGCGGCGAGGACGAGGCGGTGAGGGTGTGGGACGCGGCGACCGGGGACGGACTGCGGACGCTCCGGCTCCGGGGGGGCGTGTCGGCGGTGGCGTTCGCCCCGGACGGCAAGCGGGTGGTCGCGGCCCGCGGGAAAACGGTGGAAGTGTGGGACGTCACGAAATGACAGCCAGACTCGCGAATCCCCGGCCGCGCCCCGTCGGCGTGCTCGTCGCCCTGCTGCTCGCCGCCGCGCCGGCCGCGGCGGCCGACGACCCGTTCGACGCGGCCGTCGCCCCGTTCCTGAAGAAGTACTGCCTCTCGTGCCACGGCGAGAAGAGGCAGGAGGGCGGCGTCCGGTTCGACGGGGTGGCCGGCGTCACCGCGGGCAACCGCAACCTGTGGACGATGGCCCACCAGAAGGTGGCGGCCGGCGAGATGCCGCCGGCGGACTCGCCCCAGCCGGCCGCCGCCGACCGGAAGGCGGTCCTGGCGTGGGTCGCGGACCGGCAGCGGGCGCGGGGCGCGAGCGGCACCCGCAGGCTCAACCGGCGCGAGCTGTCGGCGGGCCTCCGCGACGTGACCGGGCTGAACGTCGATTTCGCCCTCGGGCTGCCGGGCGACGGCACCGTCGCCGGGTTCGACACCGGTGCCGACGGACTGTCGGAGGCGTCCGACGCCGTCGCCCAGTGGCTCGTCGTCACCCGCCGCGCGGTCGACGGGCTGTACTTCCTCGAAGCCCCGAAGGGGGCGTCCTTCGCGATGGACTTCGCCGGGGTGAAGGACGTCAAGAAGGCGTTCGACGCGTGGAAGGCCGAAGGGGCCAGTGGCAAGGTCCCCGGCATCCACCGGCCGGGCGTGGGCCTGCTGATCGAGAGCCGCGCGGTCGGCGAGCGCGACGAGTGGAGCGTGAGCGTGCCCGCCCCGCCGGGCAAGGAGGGCGTGCTGCGGCTGACGCTCGAAGTGTCGGCGATGAAGCCGATGGCCGGGCTGCCGAACCCGCGGCTGTGGGTCCGCATCGGCGGGCAGGACCTCGACTTCCGCGAGGTCACCGGGACCGCCGACGAGGAGCAGACGCTCGTCTACGAGGCGCAGCTCGGCGACCTCGTCGTGCAGCCGAAGGGCGTCACCGTCTCGCTGGCGAGCAAGGTCGAAATCCCGTACGCGGTCCCCGGGTTCGAGAACGAGGACAAGACCAGCCCGAACGACAAGAACCCGGCGCCCGGCGGCACCGGGCCGTTCCGCCCGGGCTTCGACCGCCGGGCGCTCCCGCCGGAAAAGCAGCCGGTCCCGTACCTCGTGCTGCACCGCATCAGCATCGAGCCGGCCACGGCGTCGCCGTGGCCGCCGAGGGGGTGGAAGGCGGACGTGGGGGAGGTCAAGGACGACGCGGCGTCGGCGAGGCGGCTGCTGGCGCTGTGGGCGGACCGCGCGTGGCGGCGGCCCGTCGCCGACGCGGAGGTGACGCCGTTCCTCAAGCTGTACGAAAAGCTCCGCGGCGACGGGACGGCGTTCGACCCGGCGCTGCGGGCGGCGTTCCAGTCGGTGCTGATGAGCGCGGCCTTCCGCTACCACGCCTCGCCCGGGCACACGGACCCGGTGGCCGCGCAGTACGCGATCGCCGGGCGGCTCAGCTTCATGCTCTGGGGGGCCCCGCCGGACGCCGAGCTGCGCCGGCTCGCGAAGGCCGGGACGCTCCGCGACCCGAGGGTGCTCGACGCCCAGGTGGACCGGCTCCTGGCCGACCCGCGGGCGGACGCGTTCGTCCGCCCGTTCGTGGTGCAGTGGCTGGAAATGGAGCAGCCGATCACGATCGCGCAGGCCCACATCAACAAGCAGGACTTCCGGTTCGCCCGCTACCTGAAGGCGTCGATGCGCGACGAGACGGTCGCCTACGTCGCGCGGGTCATCGCCGAGAACAAGCCGGCCGCCGAGTTGGTGCAGAGCGACTGGACGATGATGAACGACGGGCTCGCCATCCACTACGGGTACCCGCCGCCCGAGGGCGGGCACCTGCGGAAAGTGAAGTTGCGGGCCGACGACCCCCGCGGCGGGGGCATCCTCGGGCACGCCGGGATCCAGTCGATGCTCTGCTGGATGGGCGAGAACTGGGTCATCTACCGCGGGGCGTGGACCCTCCGCCACGTCCTCGACATGCCGCCCCCGCCCCCGCCGCTCGAGGTGCCGGAGCTGAACCCGTCGGACGCGAAGAACAAGGGCAAGCCGCCCCGCGAGCTGCTCCGGCAGCACCAGATGGACGCCAAGTGCTCCGTGTGCCACAAGCACATGGACCCGCTCGGGTTCGCGTACCAGAACTTCGACCTCAGCGGGCGGTGGCGCGACGTCGAGTACGAGACGCACAAGCGGGGCGAACTCGACGGCCGCATCGCGTGGGTCGGCGAGGGGACGACGCGGCCGGTGGACGCGACCGGCCGCCTGCCCCGCGGCGAGGAGTTCGGGACGTTCGCCGAGTTCAAACGACTCGTCGTGAAGAACTACATGGACGACGTCGTCCGCGGGCTGCTGAAGAACCTCTTCGTGTACGCCACCGGGCGGCTGCCCGGCATCGACGACGCGAACGAGATCGCGGCGGTCATGGGAGCCTCCCGCGCGAAGGGCTACCCGGTCCGCGACCTGCTCAAGGCGGTCGTCCGGTCGCGCGCCTTCCTCGAACAGTACGATCCGATACCCGACACCACCCCCCGAGCCGGCGGAGAGCCGAAATGAACCCGAAGACGAACCTGATCTCGCGGCGCACGCTCATCCGGGGGTTCGGCGCGACGCTCGCGCTGCCGTACCTGGAGGTCATGGGCGGGCGGACCCTCGCCGCGGGGGCCGGCGGCAACGAGCCGCGGCGGCTGGCGTGCTTCTACATCCCCGGGGCCATCGGCCGCTCGACCTGGTTCCCGGAGGACACCGGCCGCGACTACACCGTCTCCCCGGCGCACAAGCCGCTGGAGAAGATGCGCGACGAGTTCACGGTGCTGACCAACCTCCTGCACGTCACCGGGCGGATCAGCGGGCACGTCCACCCGTACAACTGGCTGACCGGGCACAACATCAACATCAACCCGGGCACGATCACCAACACCGTCTCGATGGACCAGGTGGCCGCCAAGTACCTCGGGCCGACGTGGGTGCCGTCGCTGGCGCTCTCCTTCGCCGACGGGGTCGGCACCTCGACCCTCTCCCGCAACGCGCTGGGCGTGGACGTCGCGGCGACGGCGAACTACCGCAGCGTCTTCGAGCGCCTGTTCCCGCCCGCCGACAAGGACCAACTGAAGGAGGCGCACGCCCGGCTGTCGCTCAACAAGAGCGTGCTCGACACCGCCGGCGCGGGCGTGAAGGACTTCCAGAAGCAGCTCGGCACCGACGACAAGCGGCGGCTCGACCAGTACCTCGACTCGATCCGCGAGGTGGAGAAGCGGCTCGACGACAGCGAGGCCATCCTCGACCGCGGCCGCCCGAAGTTCGACGAGGAATCGGTGAAGCTCGTGCCGCAGGGCAAGAACGCGATGCGCGAGCACATCGAGCTGATGATGGACCTGATCGCGCTGGCCTTCCAGACGGACATGACGCGGGTGGTGACGCACAGCCTCGGCGGCGAGGGCGGGCCGAACTACGACGAGTACAAGGACTGGGCCCAGAAGGCCGGCGCCCCGGTCCGCGGGGCGCACGACGTCCACCACAAGGCCCAGGGGCCCGCGGATTCGCCCGAGGCGAAGGTGATCTTCGCCCGCGACCTCATGCTGGTCGAGTGCCTCGCCCGGCTCATGGGGAAGCTGAAGGGCGTCCGCGCCGCCGACGGCAACCTGCTCGACCACACGGTCATCCTCTTCGGCGGGGCGCAGATTTCGAGCCACTCGGGCAAGAGCTTCCCGACGCTCCTGGCCGGCGGCAAGAAGCTCGGCTTCCGGCACGGCCGGCACGTCAAGTTCGAGGGCGAGAAGACGCCGATGTCGAACCTCTACCTGACGATCCTGCAGCAACTCGGCTGCCCGGTGAAGGCGTTCAAGGAGAGCAGCGGCCCGCTGTCGGAGCTGTTGGCCTGACCCGCCGGCGGGGGGCCGGGGGCGAACGGGCGGGTCGCGGCGGGAAGGCCCCGCGGCCGGCTACTTCGCGAACGCGATCCGCTTCCCGTCGAAGGTGACCGTCTGCCCGCCGACGGTGAGCTTGTCGCCGTCGGCCTTCACCTCGGGGTGCTCGTCCTTCGACAGCGTCATCACGGTGAAGGTCTGCCCGCCCACAGACGCCTTCGTGAACCGGGCGGTGCCGCCCGACTTGCCCTCGCCGATCCCCACGCCCACGAGCAACAGCGGCGCGCCCGACGCGCCGGAGAAGTCCACCGCCAGGTGCTTCCCGTCGGCCGCGACCACCCCGGACCCGTCCTTCCCCGGCGTGAAGGCGGCGGGCTTCGCGGAGGTGAAGGAGCCGAACTCGACTCGCGTCCCGAGGCCCCACACCACGACCGGGCCGAACTTCGGCTTGTACCCGTCCTTCGGCCCGTACCCGAGCAGCGCGGTCACGACGACGTCGTCGCCGTCCTTCCACCGGTTGCGGAAGCAGTAGTACCCGTGGACGCGGTCCTCGATCGCCCGCGGCAGAACGCCGGCCGGGTTCTTCGCCTCGACCCCGATCGGCCAGTTCAGGAACGCCACGACCGCCTTCCACGGCGAGGCGACGGCGTCGAAGCTCTTCTCGCCCTTCCGCAGGAACCCCTTCTCGGTCGCCCACGCCTCCTTCGGCGTCAACTCGTGCTCGTGCGGCTCCACGAAGTTCTGGTACACCCATAGGAAAGCGGGCTTGTACTTGTCGTCGATGACACCGAACCCCTGGGCGAACTGCCCGCCGTGCGACCAGTCGCCGGCGCGGGTGAACTCGTGCGTCCCGTACGTCGGGCCGGCGTTGGTCGGCCGCAGCGGGTACTGCGGCCGGCCCTCCTGCGGTACGATCTCCATCGCCCACCGCAGCGCGACGTACTGGGCGTTCGGCCGCGGGGTGACGAAGTCCTTCCCGCAGGCGACCCGCGCGCCCTTCAGCCAGAGCTGGAAGCCGGTGTCGGAGGAGACGTGGCTCGGCCCCTGGCTCTCCGCGTACCAGCCGTGGTCGCCGAACCCCTCGGTGAGCATCGCGGTCGTGTTCTTGTACGCGTCCGGGAGCCACTCCTCCCAGATCTTCACGCCCTCGGTGCCCGGGTCGCCGGCGAGAGCCGCGGCCGCGAACGCCCCGCACATGATCCCGCCGGTGTGGTTCTTCGCCGGCTTGTACTTGGGCTTCCGCACCACCTTCTCCAGGTTGAACCCCTGGTCGTCCTTGACGTCGATGAACGCGCGTGCGATCCGCTTGCGGTCGGCTTCGGGCCAGCCGTCGTAGCAGAGGTCGTAGCCGAGCGCGGCGACCGCCCACGACGACCCGGCCCGGAGTTCGCCGTTCGGGTTGGTGAACGAGTACCGCCCGTCGCGGTCGGCCTCGCCCTTCAGCATCCGGTCGAAGCACTCCAGGCCGAGCCGCGCGTACACCTTGTCGCCGGTCAGTTGGTAGAGCAGCCCGTAGCCGGCGGCGTGGCCGATGGTGAACCCGCCGACCGTCTGGGGCGGCTGCCCGGGCGGCGGGAGCGTGTCGCCGTTCTTGCCGTCGAGCAGGTACCGCAGACGGGCGACGATCAGCCCCCCCTCGGGCGTCCCGGCCCGCGTCTTCAGCGCCCCGACGTCCGCCTTCCGGAACAGCATGCGCGGGTGCTCGCCGGGCTCGGGCTTGTTCCACCCGGGCACGTCGGCCGGCCAGGGGGCCTCGGCCGCGTTCGCGGCGAGGGGGGAGGCGAGGCACGCGGCCGCGAGGCCCAGTCGGAGCAGGTCGGTCATGGCTGCCGTCCGGAAACGGGGTGGGGGGCTGACTGCCGAACCCCGCGCAGGCCCGCGCGCTGACGGGCGGCGTCTGGTGCCGGCGTGCGGCGGGGTTGATAGAGTGCTGGCCGGCCGCCCGCACGACGAGAAGACGCACATGCCCCGCCGAATGCTCGCGCTCGCGTTCCTCTCCCTCGGCGTTCCGGCGCGGGCCGCCGGACCGGACGCCGCGCCCGCGGGCGTGTACACTGCCGAGGAGGTGCCCGGCGGCCCGAAGATGGCCGCCGCGGGCATGGCCTGGTGGAAGGACAGGCTCGTCATCGCGGACCGCGGCGGGAAGCGGCTCGTCACCCTCACGCCGGAGGGCAAGTTCGAGACGCTCCGCGAGGTGCCGGCGCCGGTCGGCCTCGCGACGGATCCGGACGGCGACCTGATCCTGACCGAGAAGGAGCCGCCGCGGGTCGTCCGCATCAAGCCGGACGGCGGCGGCCTCGTCCTCGCGGACAGGGACGCCGGCACCCCGCACTTCGTCACGGCCCACAAGTCGGGTCGGGTCTTCTGGTCCGGGTTCCCGGACGGCGGAACCCGCAGTGTCGTGCCCGGCGGGGCGGTGGAGGTGCTGACGCCGAAGATCGGGCACACCTACGGCGTCGGTCTCGGCCCGCGGCAGGACTGGCTCTACGTCGCGTCGAAACTGCCGAACGCGGAACTGCGGGCCGTGTGGCGGTTCCCGCTCGACGCCGACGGCAAGCCGGGCAAGGGCGAGGTGTTCTTCAAGGTCCGGGACCTGGAGCCGGACCTGCCGAACCTCCCGGCCGCGAAGGACGGCGGCACGACCCTCCTCGGCTGGGTGGGCCGGCTGCAAGGGCTCGCGGTCGATAGCCTCGGCAACATCTACATCGCCGGGGCGGAGTCCCACACGTCGGGCGAGGCGGTCGCGGTCGTTTCGCCCGACGGGAAGAAGGTGATCGCGATGATCGTCGGGGTGCCGCGGAACATTTCGGGCCTGGCGTTCGGCGGCAAGGACGGGCGCACGCTGTTCATTACCGGGGCCGGCGAGTACCGACTGTCCCGGGTGCGGCTCCCGGTGTCGGGCGCGGGCTTCGCGCGCTGAATTGTCTGCGCCTGCCGGCGGGCGGGGTTTAGAATTGTGGCACCCGGTACGCCCCCGCCCCCACCGCCCCCGCCCGCCCCGCTGGTAACCGCGATGGCCCAACACGATCGAAACCCCGGGGCCTGCAACCGGGCCGAACACCACCTGTCCCGCCGGCTGTTCCTCCGGGGCTCGGCCTCCGGCGCACTCGGCGGGTTCGGCCGGCTGTTCGCGGCCGACAACGCGGCGAGGACCGCCGCGCAGCAGAAGCACGTCATTCTGCTGTTCATGTCGGGCGGTCCGAGCCAGTTCGAGACGTGGGACCCGAAGACCGGGCGGCCGACCGGCGGGCCGCACATGAACACCCAGACCTCACTGCCGGGCGTCCGGTTCGACGAGTACATGCCGAACCTCGCCCGGCTCGCGAACAAGACCGCCGTGATCCGGTCGATGACGAGCGACCTCGGCGACCACATGGAGGCGCACTACCTCGCCCAGACCGGGCACAAGCCGACGAACGTCGTCGCCCCGCCCCCGCACTGGCTGTCGGCCGGCGCCCACCTCCGGCCGGCGGCCGGCGACCTCCCGTCGTACGTGGTCCTCGGGGCCGAGCAGGGCGGGAACATGGCGGTGCCCGGGCCGGGGTTCCTCGGGGCCGGCTACCAGGGTCTGTACTGCCCGGGCAAGGGCCAAGGGCCGGAAGACCTTCCCGCCGGCGGGGCGAAGGATGTCGACGACTTCCGCCGCCGTGCCGCGCTGCGGGCGAAGCTCGACGCCCGGTTCGGCGACGGCCGCACGACGCCCGCCACCGCCGGCCACGCGGCCGCCTTCGGCGCGGTGGACGGGCTGCTGCGGAACCGCGCGCTGTTCGACATCTCGAAGGAGCCGGCCAAGCGGGTCGAGGCGTACGGCCCGTCGGCCCTCGGGAAGGACTGCCTGCTGGCCGCCCGGCTCGTCGAGAAGGGCGTCCCGTTCGTCCGCGTTCAGCACCAGAACGGGCTGGCCTGGGACAAGCACCGCCGGGCGTTCGACAGCCAGCGGCACATCACCCGCGAGTTCGACGTCGCCGCCGGCGCGCTGATCGACGACCTCACCGACCGCGGGCTGTGGGACCGGACGCTCGTCGTGCTGATGGGCGAGTTCGGCCGCACCCCGGAGATCCTCGGGCAGGGGCCGCCCGGCCGCAACCACTGGACGAAGTCGTGGTCGCTCTCCCTCGGCGGGTGCGGCGTGCGGCCGGGCGTCCTCGTGGGGAGCACGAACGAGGACGGCACCGCGGTGAAGGACCGCCCGGTCACGATCCCGGACCTGTTCGCCACCTTCTACGCGCTGCTGGGAATCGATTACCGTACGGAGTTGGAGTACGAGGGGCGGCCGATCCCGCTGACCGAGAACGGCAAGGGCACCCCGGTCGAGGAGGTGCTGTGACATGCCCGCCCCGCTGACCAAGCTGAAGACGCTGCACGTCGACGACGGGGCGAAGCGCGGCCCGCAGACGATCTCGCGGGTGCGGTTCCACCCGACCGGGCGGTTCGTACTGGCCGCGTGCGCCGACCGGCGCGCCGCGGTGTGGGGCCTGGACGCCAAGGAGGTGGCGGTCAAGAACGTGTCGGCGGTGCCGGGCAAGTTCGCCTGCCCGCACGACGCCGGGTGGGTCCGATGCCTCGACGTTTCGCCGGACGGCAAGTGGGTCGCCACCGGCGGGTCGGACCGCCGGCTCAAGCTCTGGGCGTGGGCCGACGGCGGGCCGGCCGAGAAGCCGGCGCACGACACCGGGGCGCACGCGGGGTGGGTGGAGGCGGTCGCGTTCTCGCCCGACGGCAAGTGGGTCGTCACCGGCGGCGCGGACTTCGCGGTGAAGGTGTGGAACGCCGCCGACCTGTCGCCCGTGACGGTACTCAAGGGACACACCGGGTTCGTCCGCGACCTCGACTTCGTCCCGGACGGCTCGGCGTTCGTGACCGGGGCGGAAGACGGCAAACTCCTCGTGTGGGACGCGAAGTCGTTCGCCCTCGTCCGCCCGATCGCCTTCGGCGGGGCGAACGAGCAGGTCGGACAGAACCCGACCCTGAGCGGGGTCCACCGCCTCGGCGTCAGCCGCGACGGGAGGTGGCTCGCCGCGGCCGGCGGGAAGAACCTCACCGTCTTCTCCCTCGCGACCGGCGACCCGGTGGCGGAGGACAAGTTCGACGCGCAAGTGTGTTTCTCGCCGAACGCCGACCTGCTGGCCGCCGGGTCGAACACCGCGAAGGTGCTGGCCTACGACGCGTCGAAGTTCGTGCCCGGCAGGCCGGACAAGAACGGCCGCCCCGCCGCGCCGGCGGCCCTCGCGGGCAAGGAGCTGGCGCAGGTCAAACTCGGCGACTTCTCGCTCGGGATGCGGTTCTCCGCCGACGGCAAGTTGCTCGGCCTCGGCCGCACCGACGGCAAGGTCGAAGTGTGGGAGGTGGCCTGATGCGCTCCGCGGCCCTCACGCTCGTTGTGGCCGTCTTCGCGGCGCTCCCGGCCCGCGCCGGGGACGCCCGCGCCGTGGGCGTGAGGATCGACGCGCACGTCGGCGCGGCGCTCGCGAAGGACAAGCTCACGCCCGCGGGGCGCGCCGAGCCGTACGAGCTGCTCCGCCGCGTGTACCTGGACGTGCTCGGCCGCCTCCCGACGCCGGACGAGGCCGAGGCGTACCTGAAGGCCCCCGACCCCGAGAGGCACCACCGGCTGATCGACGCGCTGATCGCACACCCGGAGATGCCGGTCTACTGGCGTGGGGTGTTCAACCACTGGCTCAACGGCACGGTGGACGACAAGCGGGTCGGCGAGCCGGAGTTTCTCGCGTTCCTGGAGAAGCGGCTGGCCGACAACGCTCGCTGGGACGAGCTGGCCGCCGAGCTGCTCGACCCGGGCGACGCCGACGCGACCGGTGCGGCCGCCGCATACTACCTCGCCTGCCGGCTCAACGGCGACCGCGCCGGACAGATCGACGCGATGACGACGAGCGTGTCGAGCGTGTTGTTCGGCGTGCAGATGCAGTGCGCCAAGTGCCACGACCACCCGACCGTCGCCGCCTGGAAGCAGGCGAACTACTACGGGCTGGCCGCGTTCCTCGGGCGCACGTACCCGGCGAAGGGCAAGTACAACCTGCCCGGGCTGACCGAGCGGGCCGACGGGGAGGTCAAGTTCTCCGGCCGCGGGAAGGGCGAGCAGACGGCGCAACTCCTGTTCCTCGACGGCGAGGTGATCGACGCGAAGGGGGGGAGCCGCCGGAAGGCGCTGGTCGACGCCGGGGTCAACGCGGCGAATCCGTACTTCAAGCGGGCGATGGCCAACCGGATGTGGAAGCAGTTGATGGGCGTCGGGCTGGTCGAGCCGGTCGATCAGATCCACTCGGCGAACCCGGCGTCGCACCCGGGGCTGCTCGACGGCCTCGCCGACGACTTCGCGGCGAACGGGTTCGACCTGCGGCGGCTGATGGCCGCCGTCCTGCACAGCGAGGCGTACCTGCGGTCGAGCAAGTGGCCCGGCCCGGGGCCGCGGCCGGCGCCGGGGACGTACGCGGTCGGGGCGCTCAAGCCGCTGTCCCCGCCGCAGCTCGCCCTCGCACTCGCCCAGGCGACCGGGTACGCCGACGTGTTGCGCGCGAAGTACGACCGCGACCGGGCGAAACTCAAGGTCGATGCGGTCACGATGACGGTGGTGCGGAAGCAGTTCGAGCGGGAGCGCGAGTACGCGGCCCTGCTGGTCCGCTTCAAGCAGGACGGCGAGCCGTTCCAGGTGAACGCGGCGCACGCGCTGTACCTGACGTACAACCCGCTGGTGCGGACGATGCTCGGTCCGAACGGACTCGTCGGGAGGCTGGCCAAACTGAAGAACCCCGACGTCGCTCGGGTCGCGTACCTCGCGGCGCAGTCCCGCCCGCCGACCGCGGAGGAGGAAGGCGAGGTGGCGAAACACCTCGCCACCCCGGGCGTGCCGCGCGAGGAACTGTGCCGCGACGTGGTGTGGGCGCTCGTGACCGGGGCCGAGTTCCGGTTCAACCGCTAGCCCGCTTCGGGCGGGTCTGCCCGCCGTGTGGCGTTGCAGGGATTCACTCCTATGGACGGAGCTTCGAAACCCGACGGGCCGACGCCCGACGCCGACGGGCTCGTGGGGCAGGTGCTGGCCGGCGACCTGGACGCCTTCGCCGGCCTCATCCGGCTCTACGAGGCCGACGTCTGGCGGATCGCGTCCGGCCTCTTGCGCGACTGGAGCGCGACCGAGAGCCTGGTCCAGCAGGCGTTCATCGACGCCTACACCCACCTCGGCCGGTACCAGCCGGGCACCGACTTCGGGGCGTGGATTCGGACCCTGACCCGGAACCGGCTCCGCAAGGAGTACCGCGGCGACACCCGAGCCGGGCAGCGGCTGGCGGTGTACCGCGAGCAACTCGCCGAGCGGCTCCGGGCCGAGTGCCCCGGTCGGGACGACTCGGAGGTCTACCTGGTCGCCCTGCGGGCCTGCCGCGCCGAACTGGGGTCCGACGAGGCCGCCATCCTGAAGTTGCGGTACGAAAAGGGGCAGTCGTTCGAGACCATCGCCGCACGCCGGAACACGACCCCGGCCGCGGTCCAGCGGGCGATCTCCCGCATCCGGTTCCGGCTCCGTGCCTGCATCGAGGGGCAGTTGGGCACGACATGAACCGCACCGACGAAATCACCGACCGGCTGCTCGGCGGCTCCGTCACGGACGCCGAGGCGGTCGAACTGCACGCGCTCCTGGAGGCGGACCCGGACGCGCTGGCACGCCACCTCGCCCTCGTCCGGCTGGAGTTGGTGCTGCGCGGCCTCCGCACCGAGTTCGACCTGGCCGGACCGACGGTGGCGAAGATCGCCGCCGAGCGCCTCGCGCGGACGACCACGGCGGTGATGACCGAACTCGCGGACCGGCGGGCGCGGGCGGGCGGCGGGCGGGCGGCCCGGCGCCCGCGCGTTCCGGCCGCGTTCGCCGCCCTGGCCGCGCTCCTTCTTCTGGCGGTCTGGCTCGGCACCCGCGACCGGACCCCCGGGCCACAGGCCCCGCACGAAGGGGCCGCGGTCGAGACCCCGCCGCGGCACCGGGGTCCCGGCACCGGCGCCCCGGTCGCGCCCGAGCAGGCGCGACTCACCACGATGTCCGGCACGGTCGAGGTCGTCGGCCCCGGCGGTGCCGCCCCCGCCCGTCCGGGTCAGGTTCTGGAGCGCGAGGAGACCGTCCGGACGACGGGCGAGGAGAGCACCGTGGTCGTGGAGTTCCCCGACCACGCGCGGGTCGAGGTCCACCCGGAGACGGCGGTGCGGCTCACCCCGGTCGCCGACGGGGGGGACGCGTGGAAGGTGTTTCTCGTCCAGGGGCGGGTCACCGCGGTCGCGACCGGCCGGCGGCTCGTGGTCGGCGTGGGAGCGGCCGATGTGGACGTCGGCCGCGGGTCGTTCTCGGTGTACTCGTCCGGGCCGGGTTCGGCGCGGGTCGAGTCGCTGGGCGGGGGCGTGCGGGTCGTCCGCGGCGGGCCGGCCGAACCGGTCCTGCTCGGCCCCGGCCGGGCGGCGTTCGTCCGCCACGAAGAGGCACTCGTCCGGGTCGAGTCGCCGCGGAAACCCCAGAACACCCCCCTCGACCGGCTCGACTTCCCCGGCGCGCTCGACGTCGCCTTCGCGGAGCGGGGCGAGGTGTGGGCCGCCTCCGCCAAGCAACTCGTGCGGTGGCACCCGGCGGGCGGGGGCCAGCCCGCCACGGCCGAGCGCCGGTTGTTCGCTTCGCCCTCGTCCAACGACGGTACCGCGGCCGTCTTCTCCGCGGACCGGCGGACGCTGGTCGCATTCCGGGGGGACGACCGGGACGACCGGGTCACGCTCCGCGACCTGCCCGGCGGGGCGGTGCGGCAGACCCTCCCCGTCCGGGTGACCGAACCCCGCTTTATGTGTGCGCCGCCGGACGCGAGCTGGGTGGCGACGGTCGATCCGAAGCCGGCCGACCCGAAGGCGGGAAACCGGGTCCGGGTGTGGGACGCCGTGACGGGCGCGGAGCGGTTCGCCCGCGACTGGGAGAACCGCCCGTCGTGCCTGGCGTCCACCCCCGACGGGAAGTGGCTGGCCGCCGATGTCCCGGGCCCGGCCCGCGGGGCGGACTATCGGGTGGCGTTCCTGAGCGCGGCCACGGGCGAGGAGGCGTTCGCCCTGCCGACGCGCCGCCGGCCGGTCACCGCGCTGGGCTTCAGCCCCGACGGCCGGGCCATGGCCGCCGGGTTCAACGGGGCGGTCCAGGTGTGGGACGTGCCGGGTCGCAAGCTGATCCGCACCCTCGAGGGGTTCGAGCGGGTCGTCTCCCGGGTGGCCTTCAGCCCGAAGGGCGACCTGGTCGCGGCCGGGACGAACGACGGCCAGGTGTGGGTGTGGTCCGTCTCGACGGGCCGCCGGTTGCAAGTCATCGAGACCGGCACCCGCATAGTCCGATCACTCGCCTTCAGTCCGGACGGGAAGCTTCTCGTCACCGCCACGAACAAGGCCGCCGCCGCCGTGTGGGAGGTCGCCCCCGAGCCGGCGAGCGACCCAGGCCCCGACGCATGAGGCCGGGGCCTCGGACGACCCCGGCCGAGTGGGTAGGGTGCCCGTCCCCTCCACGACCAGGAGCCGAGAATCGGCTCCTCCGGCGGCAACGGCGTCGTGTGCGTGGACGCGGCCGTCCGCTCGCGGCACGCCCTCGGCGACCACACCGACTTCACCATCTTCGGCGGCAAGCCCAAGACGGGTCCGGTCCGCTGCCCGAGTCTCGGGCCGACGATCGCACGGGAACTGGCCGACCCCACCAGTAAGATCCCGCACCACGTCATGCTCACCAACTACCGGGGGGCCAACTTCTTCGAGAGCGCCGGGCATCTCGGCCGACGTGGAACCTGATCAACCTGCTGGCGGCTCTCCCGTTGAGACGCCCGACGAGGCCCGCGATGAGTACGCCTTTCCCCGCACACGCCCGCATGGCTTTCGTGCTGGCCTGGGAGTTCGGACCGAACGAGGAGAAGAAGCCGGGGCCGTCGGCAGGCCGGTCGGGTCGAACGTGGCGCGGCGGATCCAATCCCGGCGGCTAGCCGGGGCGACCGGCTTTGGCCCGCGCTTCCCCAACTCGGCGAGGATGAACCGGTCGGCGTCGGTGCGGGGCCGGGCCGCGTCCTCGACCGCGGGTCGGGCGCCCGATCACCGGGCTAGACGAGCCCCGCGATCGGCCGGCCCTCATCCACCCGCCGGAGAAGGTCCGGGCGGATGTTCGGGAACAGCCGCAGTTGGGTCGGGTCGAGCAGCGTCCGCAGGACGGTGGAGACGAGGTCGGCGGTGGTAACGGGCGTCGTCGCCGGGCGGGTCCCCTGAGCGTCCGACGCACCGATCACCTGACCCATCTTGTACCCGCCGCCGGCCAGGAACAGTGGGGCGAGCGTCGGCCAGTGGTCGCGGCCGCCCTTCGGGTTGATCTTCGGCGTCCGCCCCATCTCGCCGCACACGACGAGCAGGATCTTGTCCCCCAGCCCGCGGTCCTTCACGTCGTCGAGGAACGCGGACACGGCCCGGTCGAGCTGCGGGCCGAACCCGTCCAGCCCGGCCTTCAGCGGGGGGTTCAGCCCGTCCCCGCCGTGGAAGTCCCAGCCACAGTTTTCCACCATCACCAGGCCGGCCCCGGCCTCGCACAGCCGCCGGGCCAGGAGCATCTGCCGGCCGAGCAGCGCCGGCCGCCGGGGGAAGTCTTTCAGCTTGAGGAAATTCGGGCAGGTCAGCGCGACGTCGCTGGTGTCGTACCGCTCGACCGTCTTCGGGTCCTCGCGGTCGATCCGGAACGCCTCGGCCACGCTCCCCTTGAGGACCCTGTACGCCTGCTCGCGGTAGGCGTCGTGGGCGGCGAACGCCGGGTCGGACTCCAGGCCCCGGGCGGCGGCGTCCAGCCCCTCGAGGAGTTCCCGCCGCCCGGCCGCGAGGTCGGCCGGCAGCCGCAACTCCATGTTCCGGAGGAGCGGCGAGAAGGTGGCTTCGGCCTCCGCCTTGCGCCGCGGGCCGGTCGCCTTCGGCGGCGCGGTGATGACCCCGGCCGGGTTGAACGGGGCGTACGCCTCGGGCAGGTCGCCGGGGGTGTTCCCGCGGAGGAAGTGCTCCTGGAGGAACTCCCCGTTGTTGCCGCTGTCGAGGAGGATGTAGCTCGGCACCCCGGTCGTCGGGTGGTTGGTCCCGCGGAGGTACGAGTACACGGACCCGGCGCTGGGCGGGGACGGCTTGGCGTCGGTGCCGGTCAGCATCGCCCGGACCCAGTTCTCCTGGTGGTCCTTGCACGGGGTCTGGAACGAGCGGACGACCGCGAGCCGGTGCGCCCGCTCGGCCAGCCTCGGGAAGTGCCCGCCGAACGCCACGCCCGGGAGCGAGGTCTTCACCGTCCCGAACATGGTGCGGACGGACTCCGGCGCGTCCGGCTTCGGGTCCCACGTCTCGTGCTGGGGCGGCCCGCCGCCGAGCCACACCCACACGACCGACTTGTCCCGCACCCACGGCTTATCCGCGGCCGGGTTGCCGCGCAGCAACCCGGGCAGGCCGACGGCACCGGGGCCGAGCGCCCCGACCCGGAGGAACGCCCGCCGCGAAAGCCCGCCGTGGCCCGGTCTGATCGTGAACATGGCCGCTCCGTCGCTCACTTCGCGGGGGGAATCGGGATCGGGACGGGGCTGGGCGATCGGCCCGCCGTCCGGATGACCGCCCTCGATGACGCCGTCCTCGACCCGCCACAGGCCCGGCCCGGCGTCCCACCCGTGAGGTCCTTGCCGTTAAACAGCAGGCGCGGGTCCGGCTCGGGGTCGCACCGGCGGGGCGGGCAACGACCCGAACCCCGCCCGCGGGGGCCCCCCCGCCGGGGCGGCCGGCGGGGGGGGGGGGGGGGGGGGGGGGGGGGGGGGGGAGGCCCCAGCAGGAAGGGAGTGGGGGGACCCCCGAACCCCGCACCCCCCCCCGGCCCGGCGGGC
>JANPKP010000285.1:0-15544 GCA_031426095.1 Gemmataceae bacterium | reverse complement strand
CTACCTGATCGCCCGCGGCGGGGCCGAGAAGCTCGAACTCGTCGTCAACAAGCGGATCATCCAGCACGAGTGCGACAAGCGCGGGGTCGGGGTAACGAAGGAGGAGATCGACAGCGGCCTCGGCGAGGACCTGGCCGAGATCGGGGCCAAGAAGGAGGAGTTCGTCGGCGTCATCCTCCCGAAGTACGGCAAGACGCTCTACGAGTGGCGGCAGGACGTGATCCGCCCCCGCATCGCCCTGGGCAAGATGGTGCAGGGCGAGGTGGGCGTGACGGCCGAGGAGCTGAACGCGGCGTTCGACCGCAAGTACGGGGAGAAGCGGCAGGCCCGGGTCATCATCTGGCCGGCCGGGTCGCCGCCGACGGCCGAGCAGGCGGCCGCGATCCGGGGCAGCGACCTGGAGTTCGACCGGGCCGCCCGCGCCCAGGCCGACCGCAAGATGGCCGACGCCGGCGGCAACATCACCCCCGTCGGCCGCTACCTCGAAGGCGAAGACCCGACCGCCGTGAAGGTGCTGTTCGACCTCAAGGTGGGGGAGACGAGCGGCGTTTTCCAGGTGCGGACCGGGTACATGTGCATCAAGTGCGTCGGCGTCATCCCGCCGAACGCGGGCGTGAACGCCGAGGCGGTCCGCCCGGCGATCGAGAAGGAAGTGCGGGACCGCAAGGTGAGCGAGCGGATCCCCGAGTTCTTCAAGGGGCTCAAGGCCGCGGCCGCCCCCACGCTGCTGCTCCGGCCGCTGCCGGGCGGGGGCGTGGCCGTGCCGCCGGGGGTCGACCCGCGGGTGGTGGCCACCGTCACCCTCGACGGCCGGCTGGTGCCGATCACGCGGGAGGAGCTGGGCGACTTCCTGATCGCCCGCGGCGGGGCCGACAAGCTCGAACTGGTGGTCAACAAGCGGATCCTCGAGACCGAGGCCCGCGAGCGGAAGGTGGAGGCCACGCCCGAGGAGGTGGACGCGGCCTACGCCGACCTGCTCTCCGGGGCGGGGATCGACCGGAAGGACTTCGAGGCGACGATCCTGCCCAAGAAGAAGCTGACGCTGGCCGAGTACCGGGAGGACGTGGTGAAGCCGGACGTGGTGCTCAACAAGCTCGTCGGCGGGCGGGTGGCGGTGACGCCGGACGACCTCCGGAAGGCCCACGAGCGGCAGTTCGGGGAGCGGCGGGCGTGCGAGATCGTGATCTGGCCGAAGGGGCAGGAGAAGGCGGCCATCAAGGAGTGGCAGGCGATCCGCCAGGCCCCGGACCCGGACGCCGAGTGGGCCCGGGTGGCCCGGTCCCAGGCCGACCCGAACCTGGCGGCGGCGGCCGGCCGGATCGCCCCCGTCGGCCGGCACGTGGAGGCCGACGACCCGGTGGTCGAGAAGGTGGTGTTCGGCCTGCGGCCCGGCGAGATGAGCCAGCTCCTCCAGACGCGGACGGGCACCATGTGCGTCAAGTGCGTGGGCGTGGTGCCGGCCCAGAACGTGCCGCTGGAGCAGGTGAAGGCCCAGTTGGAGCGGGACGAGTTCAAGAAGAAGGTGGTGCGGGAGGTGCCGAAGTTCTTCGCCGAGCTGAAGCAGAGGGCCAACCCGACCCTCCTGCTGACCGACGGCCCGCGGGCGGACGACTACGAGCAGAGCGTCCGCGCCCTGGCCAACGAGGCCATCCACCAGGCGGGGGCGAAGCAGGCGGCGGGGCCGAAGAAGTGAGCGAGTGTGGGGCGTGAGTGTGGGTCGCCACACCCCCCGCGATTGACGGCCGCCCCGGTGGGGCCGGAGGACGGGAGCGGCACCCCGCCGGCCCGTCACTTCGCCCGGAACAGCGACCCCCGCCACAGGCCGAGGCGGTGGAGCCAGAACTGGCCCACCGTCTTCACCGTCTCCAGGCCGTATTTGGTGCTGCGGCGGAAGTTGATGCTGCTCGCCTCGCGGAAGTACCGGACCGGCACCGGCACGTCGCCGAGGCGGAAGCCCCAGCGGACCGCCTGCACGAGGAACTGCGTGTCGAACACGAAGTCGTCCGAGTTCCGCTCGAACGGGATCGTCTCCAGCACGCTCCGGCGGTAGACGCGGAACCCGCTGTGGAACTCGCCGAGGTTCTGGCCGAGGAAGCAGTTCTCGAACATCGTCAGCCCGCGGTTGCTGACGTACTTCCACCACGGCATCCCGCTCTTCAACGCCTCGGCCCGGCTCCGCACCCGGTTGCCCAGCACCACGTCGCAGATGCCCAACTCGATGATGCCGACGGCGTGCGGGATCACCCGGGCGTCGTACTGGTAGTCCGGGTGGATCATGACCACCACGTCGGCCCCGGTTTCGAGGCAGTACCGGTAGCACGTCTTCTGGTTGCCGCCGTACCCGGTGTTCTTGGCGTGGACCTTCACCGTCAGGCCCATCTGCCGGGCGATCTCGACGGTGCGGTCGGTGCTCCCGTCGTCCACGAGGAGGATTTCGTCCACGCACCCCGGGGGGAAGTCGGCGACGGTGGCGGCGAGCGTCTTCTCGGCGTTGTACGCCGGGAGGACGGCGGTGACCCGGTGCTTGCGGCGGGGCCCGTCGGCGGCCGGCGGGGCGAGGACGCGGGAGACGTGGAACGGCTCGCGGCCGGGGTTGAGCGGCGGTTCGGCCAAGAGGGTGTCGGGCATGGGGTGATTGTACGGAGGCGAAGGTGTGAGGGTGAGTGTGGGGTGTGAGGGAAGACGGCGGCAGAACGGGGCGAAAGCCCACCCGTTGCAACGGGTGGGCTCGGTTCGCCTCACACTTCACACTCACACTTCACACCTTCCCCGCGCCTCGGAGGCGGTACGGCACCTCCAGCCCGTGCCCGTCCATCCGGGCGGCGTCGGCCAGCGTGTCGGCCGTGGGGCCGTCGGCGGCCAGTTCGCCGGCGTCGAGGACCAGCACCCGGGGGCAGAGGTCCAGCACCAGGTCGAGGTCGTGGGTGGCGATCAGCTTCGTGCCCGGCAAGTCCCGCACGACGGCGATCAGCTCGCGGCGGCCGCGGGGGTCGAGGAACATCGTCGGCTCGTCGAGCAGGAGGACCGCCGGCCGCATGGCCAGGACGCCGGCCAGGGCCGCCCGCCGCTTCTCCCCGCCCGAGAGCTTGAACGGCACCCGCTCGCCGGCGTCGGACAGGCCCACCGCTTTGAGGGCGTCCGCGACGCGGGCCTTCGACTCGTCCGCCGAAAGCCCCAGGTTCAGCGGGCCGAACGCCACGTCCTCGCCGACGGTGGGGCCGAACAACTGGTCGTCCGGGTTCTGGAAGACGACGCCGACGGTGGCCGGGAGCTTCCGCCGCTGGCCCGGGTCGGCCGGGTCGAGCCCCGCCACGGACGCCTGCCCGACCTTGCCCGGCAGCACGCCGCAGAGGCGGAGGAAGAGGGTCGTCTTCCCGGCCCCGTTCGGCCCCACGAGCCCGACGCACTCGCCGTCGGCCAGGGCGAACGACAGGTCGGTGAGGGCCGCCCGGCCGTCGGGGTAGGAGTGGGACAGGGCGGAAATGCGGAGTGCGGAGTGCGGAGTGCGGAATCCCGACCCCGGACTGACGCCCGTTTCGGGGCCGGCTCTGTCATTCCGCATTCCGAGTTCCGCATTCCGAATTAAGAGCGGTCCCAAGCTACAAGGGCTATCGTACCCGCCACGCACAGAAGGAAAGCCCCCACGTCCGCGGGCGTGGTGCGGAACGCCGTCAGGGTGTGGAAGGTGCCGTCGAACCCGCGGCAGCGCATGGCCTCGGCCACCCGGTCGGCCTGGTCCGCCCCGCGGACGAGCAGGGCCCCCGTGGCGTGGCCGACCGTGCGGTAGGTGTGGGCGTCCGTCCGCGGGCGGAAGCCGCGGACGCGGAGGGCGATCCGCAGGCGGCGGAACTCGTCGGCCAGGAGGAACGCGTAGCGGTACGCCAGCAGCGCGAGTTGCACCAGCACCCCCGGCAGCCCCAGGCGGCGGGCGGCCGCGAGCGTGTGGTGGACCGGGGCCGTGCCCACCAGCACCGCCGCGAGGCAGCCGACGGCCAGGCAGCGGAAGGCCAATCCCGCCGCCACGAGGACGCCGCGTTCGGACGCCCGCAGCGGCCCGAGGTCGAAGCCCAGGGCGGTGGCGTGACCGGCCGGGTCGGCGAGGGTGAACGGCAGCACGAGGAAGAACGGCACGGTGGTGAACAGGAGCGCCCCGAGCCGGGCCCGCACGGCGGCCCACGGCAGCCGGGACGCGGCCACGAGCAGGAGCCCGGCGGCGAAGGCGGCGGCCGACGGCCCGGGGCGGGTGACGGCCGCGGCCCCGGCGGCGAGCGCGAGGGCGGCGGCGAGCTTCCAGCGGGCGTCCCAGCGGGCGACCGGGGACGGCGGGACGGGGCGGTGCCGCAGGGCGAGGGTCATCGGCGGGCGGGCGGCGGGGGCAGGTCCAGCTCGGCCCGCAGTTCGGCCTCGGCGGCCAGCCAGTCGGGAACCTGGGTGTCGGCCGGGCGGCCCTTCCGCACCCAGATTTCGTAGGCCCGCTGGGCGACCCGCTCCCACGGGATTTCGACCTTGTCCGGCAGCGGCCCGGGCGGCATCCCGCCGCCGTCGGCCCCGCCGTCGGCCGACGGCGGGGGGATCCGCTTCAACCAGTCGAACGTCATGCGGGCCTCCTGTCGGGCGAATCGTCGTTCCGCCACACGATACCCGCCGCACACGCCCGGCGAAACGAAAAATCCCCCGGCGGGTGTCGCCGGGGGACTCTCGCGGGCCGCGGGGCGGCCGGGTCAGTCGCGGGTCTGCATGAACAGCCGGAGGATGTAGTAGAACATGGTCGCCACCGACGCGAACAGGGCCAGCGACGCGGCCACGTGCTGGTTCGTGCCGTACTGGTGGATGACGTTCGACGTGTCGTAGATGATGTACCCGGCGGCCAGGCCGATCATCAGGACCGAGAACCAGATGCCGAGGCTCAGGCCGCCGATCCCGAGCATGGGGCCGGCCACGGCGAACAGGACCAGGCCGAGGGCCAGGAACCCGCACATCCGGAGGAACGACCCCATGAAGGAGAAGTCCTTGCCGGAGACGAACACGGCCGCCGTCAGCCCGCCGAACACCAGGAGCGTGAGCGCCCCGGCCTTCAGCGGCAGGTGCTGGCCCTGGAAGCGGATGTCGGCGTAGGTCATGATCGGCAGGAAGATCAGGGCTTCGAGGATCACGTACATCGACAGGCCCATGTACTGGACCCCGACCGACCGGGTCGACTGGGCCATGTACTGGGCGACGTACCCGCCGCCGACGAACAGGACCATGAGCCCGATCAAGCCGACGTTGCTGGCGAACACCGTCTTGAAGACCTGGTGCCCGACGCCGGTGTTCAGCAGGAAGGCTTCGAGCCCGACGAACGCGGCGATGGCGACCGCGAGGTGGGCGTAGGTGCGGCGGACGAACGCCACCCGCTCGTTCACCGGGGCGGTGGCCGCCGTCTCCCCGTAATAACCGTCAACCATGTAACTCATGTCGGCTCCTCGGAAGGCGGGACGCAATCGGATCGACCCCACTCTACCCGCCGGGCCGCCCCGCGGCAAGCGGACGGCCGGGGCGGCGGGGGACGGTGGTGTAACAGATTCTACGCCCGCCGGGGTCGGCGATTTCGGGTAAACCGGGGGATTCGTGCCGGGTGCGGTGGTGACGGCTCTAAAAGCTCATTCCACTTCCCGGGCCCGCTCCTCCACCACGTCCAGCAGCCGGGGGTGGCGGCCGAGCGGCTCGGCGAGGGCGAACCGCACCCCGGGGAAGCGTTTCGCCAGGGCGTCGCGGGCTTCGGTCAGGTCGTCGCGGACGTGGACGCCGGGGGAGAGGAAGTACGGCAGGAGGATCACGTCCGTCGCCCCCGCCCCCACACATTTGACCCCGCCCCCCTCGATGTCCGGCTCGGCGAGTTCGAGGTACGACACCTCGACGACGGGGTAGCGGCCGCGGTCCCGCATCGCGGCGGCCACGTGGTCGAGGTCGGCGTTCGCCTCCGGCCGGCGGCTGCCGTGGGCGATCAGGAGCAGGGCGACGCGGCGGGCGGTCTCGGTCATGGTTCTCCCCCGCCCCTATACTAGCCGCATGACCGGGGCGCGGGTCGGCAACTGGTATCTCGACCGCGAAGTCGGCCGCACGGCCGGCGGGGCGGGGTACGTCGCCCGCCAGTACGGCGACCCCGACCACAAGGCGGCCGTCACCGTCCTCGACGACCCCCGCACCGCCGACCCCGCGTTCCTGGCCCGCTTCCCCGCCGACATGCTCGGCCTGCACCGCCTCGACCACCCGAACGTCGTCCGCTTTTACGAGGCCGGCGTCCACGCCGGGCGGGCGTGGTACGCCGCCGAGTGGGTCGACGCCCCGGACGCCGCCACCCTCCTCGAAGGCGGCCGGCGGCCGTGGCGGGAGGCGTTCGCGGTCGCCGTCCAGGCCGCCCGGGCGCTCAAGCACGGCCACCTCCGCGGCACCCTCCACCGCGACCTGCGGCCCGCCCACTTCCTGATCGCCCCGGACGGCGCGTTGAAGCTCGCGGCGTTCGGGCTGGCGAAGGTGGTGCCGCCGGAAACGTCCGACGCCGGGCGGGTTCTCGGGCCGGCGGCGTATTTACCGCCCGAAGCGGCCGGCGGGAAGCCGCTCACCCGGCGGAGCGACTTCTATTCCCTGGGGGGCGTACTCTATACTCTCGTCACCGGGCGGCCGCCGTTCGCCGCCGCCACGCTCGTCGAACTGACGCACAAGGTCTGCTACGCCCTCCCCGAGCGGCCGGCCCTGCTCGTGCCCGACCTGCCGGCCGAGTTCGACGAACTCATCCGCGGGCTGCTCGACAAGAACCCGGCCCGCCGGCCCGCGAGTGCCGCCGCCCTGCTCGCCGACCTCGACCGCGTGCGGGGCAAGCTCGACCGCAAGGGCTTCAAACTGGTGGTCCCGGCCGACCCCGGCGACAAGCCGGCCGACGCGGTGGCGGAAGAAGCGGAGGGTGTGAGCCCCGACGGCCGGCCGGGCGGGCGGCCCCAGCGGTTGCGGGTGGCGCTCTTCGCGGGGCTGTTCCTGCTCGCGGGGGCCGGGCTGGCGGTGCCGTTCCTCTGGCCGAAGCCGGACGCCGACGCCCTGTTCGCCGCCGCCCAGCCGCTCCTGAACTCGGACGACCCGGCCGACTGGGACCGGGCGTGGGACGAGAGCCTGGAGCCGCTCGCCCGCCACTTCCCCGACCGCTACGCGGACGAGGTGACGGCCGCGAAGGCCCGCATCCAGGACCGCCGCGAACTCCGGCGGGCCCTCGCCGTCGGGGCGAAAGCCGACCCGCGTACGGACGCCGAACGCGGCTACCTCCGCGGCCTGCGATTGGCCCAGGCCGGCGACCCGGACGCGGCGCGAACGGCGTGGCACGCGGTGGAAACGGCGTTCGCCGGTGTCGAGAGCGAGAAACGCTGGGTGGACCTGAGCCGCGACGGGCTGGCCTCGCTGGACAAGCCGGACGCGAAGCACACGAAGCCGCCGCCGGACCGCCGCCCGTTCCGCGCCGCCCTCGACCACGCCCGCGAGTTGGCGAAGGCGGGGAAGACGGCCGAGGCGACGGCCGCGTTCGCGGCTTTGGAGGAGCTGTTCCAGGGCGACGCGGAGGCACGGGCGGCGATTCGAGACGCGATGGCGGGGAAGTAACCGCCCCTGTCTGTGTGGCACCGGTCTCTGGCCGGTGCGAGACAGGCAAGTCAACCGGCTCCGTGTTCGACTCCCGGGCTGTGCATGCCTCGCACCGGCCAGAGACCGGTGCCACACAGACAGGGGGGCCGTCCATGCCCTGCGTCCGCATCACGATCACCCGGTTCGTGAACGACTCTTTCCCCGGCTTCGTGGAAGGTCAGCTCACGGACGCACACGGGCGCATGTGGACGTTCGTCGATAAGGGGCCCGTGCTCACAAATGATTACCTCGACGCGAACAGCCCTTATCCTTTGCCCGGGGTCATTGCTTGCGAGGTCGTGACAACGCGGCGCGAGCCGGACGGCCGCGAAGTCGTGACCATCGATACCGAACGGCCGTGGCACGTCGAGACGGCCGCCGGTGAAACGCGGTTCGACGTTCGGCCCGACCAACTCACGGAACTCGCTTTCGGGTCTTAACCACCCCACCACCCCACCACCCCACCACCCTTCCCAATGGCCAACCTGACCGCCACCGCCCGCGAGTACTGCGGCCTCCTGGCCAAGAGCCGGCTTCTGCCGGCCGACGAGGTCGAGCGCGTCTACCGCCGGTGGAAGGACGACGGCGGGGCCGCCACCGACGACGTCGATAGCTTCCGCAAGCACCTCGTCGCCAAGCGGCTGCTCACCGACTGGCAGGCGGCCATGCTCCAGCGGGGGCACGCCGACGGCTTCTTCCTCGACGGGTACAAGATTCTCGACCGCGTCGGCAAGGGGCAGATGGGCGGCGTCTACCGGGCCGTTCATGCCCTCGGCCAGACGGTCGCGCTGAAGATTCTCCCGGCGTCGAAGGCGAAGGACACGCACACCCACGGCCGCTTCCAGCGGGAGAGCCGGCTGCTGACGCAGCTCGACCACCCGAACGTCGTCCGCGGGTTGCAGGTCGGGGAGAGCGGCGGGAAGTGCTACATCGCCATGGAGTACCTCGACGGCGAGACGCTCGACGACGTGCTCACCCGCCGCAAGAAGCTCCCGGCCGGGGAGGCGGTCCGGCTCGTGGTGCAGGCGCTCGACGGGCTGCAACACCTCCACGACCGGCGGACCGTCCACCGCGACCTGAAGCCGGCCAACCTGATGCTCGTGCCCGCCCATGGGGCCGGCAAGCCGGACACGACGTGGGACGCGACGCTCAAGATCGTGGACGTCGGCCTCGGCCGCGAGCTGTTCGCCGACGGCACCCCCGAGGGGCAGATCGAGACGCAACTGACCGAGGACGGGGCCATCCTCGGCACCCCCGACTACCTCGCCCCGGAGCAGGCGAAGGACGCCCGCACGGCCGACGTGCGGGCCGACATCTACAGCCTCGGGTGCGTGCTGTACCACTGTTTAACCGGGCGGCCGCCGTTCCCCGACACGAACGTGATGACGCAGATGCTCAAGCACGCGACCGAGAAGCCGGCGCAAATCTCGTCGCTCGCCCCCGGCACCCCGCCCGGCCTCCAGGCCGTCCACGACGTGATGGTGGCGAAGAGCCCGGACCGCCGCTACCCGACCCCCGCGAAGGCGGCCGAGGCCCTCCGCCCGTTCCTGACGCCGAACGCCGGGGCCAAGCCGGCCGGCCCGCAACTCGTCCCCGAGTACCGCGAGTGGCTCCAGACCGAGACGGGGATGGAAATCCCGAAGGACCTGCCGCCGGCCCCGCCGAAGCGGGAATCGACGGCCGTCAAGCCGCCGCTCGCCAAGCCCGCCGCGACGGCCGCCCCCGCCCGCCCGAAGCCGCCGGCCGGCCCGCCCCCGTCGTACCCGGCCCCGCTGATCGTGAGCCCGGCGGCGGTCGAGGAAGTGGACGTGGAAGTGGTGGACATGGCCGCCCTGGGTGCCCCGGTGTACGTCCCGCCGCCGTTCGCGCCGACGCCGGCCGCCCCGGCGGTGAACCCGGACGACCGCCCGCTCACGGACCTCGGCCGCCGCGACTTCATGATGCTCGGGGCCGGCGGCCTCGGCGTGCTGCTGGCCGTGTGCGGCGGCTACGGCATGGCCCAACTCTTCCGCACCAAGCCGACCGAGCCGGCGAAGGAGTGACCGCGGGCGAAGCGGGGCACGGCACAAAGTGTTGCACAAGTGCTACGCTGCGGCCGGCGCGCGGCAACCTTCCGCGGGTCAACGGCTTGCGACGGATTATCGGCTCGCGGGGCGGGTCACGACCGGGAGCGTTACCGCTTTACCGCCCGTGGTGGGAGCGGGGGCCGTAACCGGCAATCGGGTCGTGGGATGGGTCAAACGCGACACGCGAAAAGCGGTAAAATCCGGTAACGGCCGTCACGGTGACTCAGCGGCCGGCCCGAGGCGATCGAGGTAGAACTGGTCGGCGTCGAACCCCTTCACCGGGCCGCCGAGGAGGCCCTTCCAGGCGTCCCGCTGGGCGGGCGTAAGTAGGTCCGTGATCGCCTTCATGCCGGTCGCACGCGCCGCCACCCGGTCGGCCCGAATCTTGTCCTCGGCCCCGTCCACGGCTCCGCTCCGCAACCGCTCGTCCGCCTCCCGGTAGTCGGCCAAGCGGCGGTCGATGGCTTCCGCCTGGGCGTCGGTGAGGAGTAGGGCCCGGCGGACGGGCGGGTCGGCGAACGCGAGCGGGCCGCGGACCCGGCGGTCGATCTGGGCGAGGCGGGTTCGCTGGGCCGGGGTCAATCCTTTGGCGACGAACTGGCTCATGACAGCCAGTTGAACGGCTTCGCGTTCGGTCCGCGGCGTGCCAGCCCGGAATTGGAGTTCGACGAGGGACATACACCCCACGAGTTGGTCGTCGGCCAGAGCGAGTTGTGTGCGGCATTCCTCGTGGAGGAGGAGCCGCACGGCCGACGGCGGAATGGGGGCCTCGACGACCGCCCCGGCCGGGAGCGGGGCCGCCGCCAGCGGGCCGCCCGACAGTGCGAGGAGCGCGAATAGCACCGCACGTCGCATGGGGTCACTCGCTGCGGGGCGAAAGCCCAGGGACGGCCGTCCCTGGGCTTTGGGGGCGTTGGCCCCACAATAGCCCAATCCCGCGACCCGTTCCACACCCAACCCCATGCCCACGACCCACGCCCGCCACTACGCCACCGGGGAAGCCGTCGCCGTCGCGGTCGAGGGGGGCCGCGTCACCGCCGTGGGGCCGTCGGACCGGCCGGCGGGGGGGCTGCCGTGGGTCGCCCCGTCGTTCTTCGACGTGCAGATCAACGGGGCTCGCGGCGTCGGCTTCACGTCGCCGACGCTCACCCCCGACGGCGTGCGGGCGGTCGACGGCGTGTGCCGCGAACACGGGATCGGCGGCTTCCTCCCCACGCTCATCACCGCCAGCTTCGAGACGCTGTTGCACGGGTTCGACACCCTGCGGCGGACGCTCGACGGCGACGCGGAACTGGCCCGCCGGGTGCCCGGCTTCCACCTCGAAGGGCCGGCCATTTCGGGCGACGACGGGCCGCGCGGGGCGCACCCGAAGGAGCATGCCCGCGACGCCGACTGGGACGAGTTCCGCCGCTGGCAGGACGCCGCCGGGGGTCGCATCCGCATGGTCACGCTCGCCCCCGAACGGGCCGGGGCGCTGCCGTTCATCGAGAAGCTGACCGCGGCCGGCGTCGTGGTCGCTCTCGGGCACACGGCGGCGACGGGACGGCAAATCCGCGACGCGGCGGCGGCCGGGGCGCGGACCAGCACCCACCTCGGCAACGGCTGCGCCGCCGTCCTGCCGCGGCACGACAACGCCATCTGGGAGCAACTCGCCGCCGACGGGCTGTGGATGAGCGTGATCGCCGACGGCCACCACCTCCCGCCGGCCGTGCTGAAGTCGCTGGTGCGGGCGAAGGGCGTGGCAAAGACGCTCCTGACGTGCGACGCCGGCACCCTGGCGGGGTCGCCGCCGGGCCGCTACCGCGACTGGGGCGGCGAGCAGGAGGTGCTGGCCGACGGCAAGATCGTGGTCGCCGGCACCCCCTACCTCGCCGGCGGCGGGCACTTCACCGACCACTGCGTGCGGACGGTGATCCGCGACGCGGGCGTGAGCCTGACGGACGCGGTGGAGATGGCGAGCGTCCGCCCGCGGGAGCTGCTGGGCCTGCCGGTGCCGCGGATCGAGGCGGGTAGCGTCGCGGACTTCGTGCTGTTCGACTGGGACGCGGGCGGCGACGCGGTGGTGCGGGGGTTCGTTTAAAGCTCCGGTCCCGATTTTTACCGCTTTTTAACGGCGTATTTCGCCCGAAGTGGAGGCCCGGCAAGCCGATCCGCGTTACCGCTCCCGCACCCCCTGGTAAAGCGGGAGCGGCGGCAAAATCCGGAGGGACTATCGGCTCCGAGCTTGCCTCGAACGTGGCCGTGTGGCGTCGGTCGAGTCCGAGCCGGCGGGCAATCGTTTCGACGGGGGCCGGCGGGGTCGCTACGCTGGGGCGCCGACACGGCCGTGCGGGGTGTGGCGGTCGCCTGAATGTCCGACGGCACGCTTCAGAATGACTGGTTCGGCCGTAGATGATGAGGGGCATCCGCGCCACGGGAGAGCTTGCTCATGGACATCTTGGAAAACGATGCTCCCGGTACGTCAGTCACTCTAGTCGCGGGTGACGACCTTGCCAAAGTTCCAAAGTCCCACCGCAAACTGCTTTCGCCGCTACTACGCGACATCTTTCGCGATCCGCCTGGGCACTTCCAGCGAATTGCTCAGGCCTGCCCGTTCGCCACGATGGCAAAATGGCTCCGTGCAGTCCTGAAAAATGGCGGTTGGAAACTTGAGTTGCACCGCGGCCATGTACCCGAGTGGACCTCAGTCGGGTTCCTTTTGTACGGCCCGAAGGTACGCGCTGCGACAATCACTCCGTCTCCGGGCCCGCCGCCCGCAACTCTCCCCGCAGCGTTGCAGTCCTTGTACTCCCTTGTGGATCAGGTTTCGTGGATGCGATTCGCCTATTCGGGCGGGCTATACGACGCGCAAACTCGGCGTGAGCAGCCTGTATTTGCTGTGGACAATCCCGGCAGGATGCCTCAGCCGACTTCGGTCTACGCTTTCGGCTCCAGCCCGTGCGGCGACGAACTGGTATACACCGAGGATGGCCGAGGTGGTTGGCGCGGTCATGAATCTGGCACGGTCCATTTCCTCGGCACTATCGAGGAGACGATCAATTGGGTATTCGCAGAGTTGTGCGCGGACCGCTGCCCGGACTGGTCAGACAACTGGCGTTCGGCCAAGCGAGCCCGGAAGCCCGGCCGAGGTGCGGGGTGACCGGCCCATCCCGGTCGGCGGCGGGTGCAGCCGCGTCCCGACCGCGGTGGGCGACCGAGGTAGGCCGGTGACGGCGTTCCTCACCCGGCCCCGGCGGGCGGCTCGGCTCAGCCGGACCAACCGCTCCAGGGGACCGCGGGGCATTGGTCGGTTCTGACTCTTGGGGCGTGATTTACGCGGCCCCTGGGCGGGGTCGTTCGGGCGGCCACGCGGTGGTGAGTGAACGCCCTCAGCGGTGACCCACCCGCCGCGCCCGGACGCTGTGCGGGAAGAGCCGCTCCTGCATCACGTTGCCGGCGGCGTCGAACGGCAGCGGGATCGGGCCGCCCACCAGTTCCAGGTGCGGCGTCTCCCGCGCCACAGCCGCCAACGCGGGTGACACCCACATCTCGGCCACTTCGAGCGTGTTCGGGATGACGCAGAACTTCAACTGGTCGGCGATCGGCTGCCAGCACGTCTCCACGGATTGCTCGATCACCTCGCGGTCGGTGTCGAAGCCGATGGGGAGCTTCGACCGCCAGAGGAAGCGGGCCGTCAGGTTGTTCATGCGGAACGGCACCGGGTCGATGCTCGCCAGCGCCCGGTTCGTGGTCAGGTCGGCGATGCCGATGCCGGTGGCGTTCCCGTGGCTCTCGGGGGAGACGTCCAGCACCGCCATGCGGGTGACGCGGGGGTTGTTCGTCTCCGCCTCGGGGCTCGCCTCGATGAGCATCCGGCCGACCACGTTCGGGTCCATCCCGGCCCCCGAGTAGTTCTTGCCGCTCTCGCCGACCACCAGCACGTCGATCTCCGGGAACGGGATGCGGCCCATCATCGCCCGGGCCTTCACCAGCAGCGGCGGCTCGCGGTCGAACAGGTCGTCGCAGTCCACGACTTCGAGGTGGCCCGTCTCCTCGTTGGCGTTTTCGAGGATGCCGAGGCCGCCGAGGAACTTCGTTCGGGCGAGGATCACCTTGCACGACTCGGGCATCATGGCGGCCAGCCCGCGGGTGCCGAAGCTGTGGACCTGGTCGGCCCCGTGCCGCTTACCCAGGCCGATGACGAGCATCTTCATGATGCCGCTCTCGAACGGGGCCCGGAAGTCGGTGTGCGGCTTGATCCGCGACACGGTCACGACGCCGTCGGCGGCCAGGGCGTTCCTGTCCCACCAGACCGGCTGGCCCCACGAGTTCTGGCCCAGGTCCACCGCGTCCATGTCGGTCAGCACGGGCACGCCGAGGTGGGCCTCGTCGATGTCGTAACTGGCGAGCAGTTCGCGCTGCCCGGCCGCGTTCGCCCCGCCGTGGGAGCCCATCGCGGAGACGACGAACGGGACCGCCCCCAACTCCTTGAGCGCGTCGATGGTGGCCCGGGCGATGGTGAGGTAGTTCTTGATGCCGCGGCTGCCGCACGCCACCGCGACCCGCATCCCGGGCTTGATGCGTTTAGCCGTGGTCGACTCCAGCCACGCCCGGCGGACGCCGGCGGCCACGTCGGGCACGGTCGGCTGCGGGGCCGTCTGGCGGACGAGCTGGACGGTGGGGATGCCGACCGAGTCGCGGGAGTGGAGGGTGACGGGGGCGGGCGCGGCGGCGTTCACGGGAGGGGCCTCGGGGTGCGGGTGCCGGGTATTTTCGCGGGGCGGGGGCGATTCGTGAAGGGGAGAAAGCCCCGCGTAGCCGCGACCCGGTGCGGCCGAACGGTCCCGTCGCCCCAACGGGGCGTCCGAGAATAGCCAGGGCCGTCAGGCCCTGGAACGGTGGCGGTGAAGGGGGTTGTAGCCCCACCGGGGCGACCCGCGTGGGCGTCTCCGGGTCGCCCCGGTGGGGCTACATACCCTTTACGTGTGCGTGGGTCCAGGGGTTCCGCTGCGCTCCACCCCTGGCTATTCTCGGACGCCCCGTCGGGGCGGGCCGAGCCAATCTTGCGGACCCGGCCTCGCGGCTACTTCCCCCGCACCCACTCTTTGACGTGCCCTTCCCACAGCCGCCGGCTGAACGCGGCGGCGGCCGGCTTGAGCATGTGGTGGCCGTCGGCGAAGTCCTCTTCCGCGAACCCGCCGGCGGCGTCGAACACCGGCAGGCCCACCTCGCGGCTCGTCGCGCTCAGATACGCCCGCCCCGCTTGCTCCACGCCGGGGGCGTACCAGCCGTGGAAGGCGGGGCTTTCCGGCATCCAGTACGCCGCCACCGGGACGCCCGCCGCCCGGCAGCGGACGACCGCGTCCCGCAGCGCCTTCGCCGGTAACGCCCCGACGTGGAACGCCGCCAGCGAGTTCGCGTAGTCCTTGCGGATGCGCTCCTGACCCTTCGCGCGGGCGTCGGCGGTCAGCGTGTCGTGCGGGTACGGGAGCCAGCCGCGGGGGTCCATCCCCGTCCACATGAAGTCCTGACGGACCGGCCACGGGAGCCAGCCCGGCTGCCAGTGGCTCATGAGCGTCAGCCGCATCGAGTACCACGGGTTGAGCCGGGCGGCCGCCCACGTGGCGTCCAGCCCGCCCGGTTCGCCGGCAAGTTCGTGCAGCCGGCGGGCGTCGGCCCGGCTCAGCTTCGGCAGCCACGGCCCCATTACGTCCGAGAGTTTGCCGTCGGCGGCGAGCGACAGGGGGAAGTATTCGAGCAGCACGAAGTCGGGCTTCACCCCGTCGCCGAGCAGGCGGGCGAGCGTGAGGGCGGTCTGGAGCGGCCCGGCCCCGGCCTGCCCGAAGCTGTAGACG
>JANPKP010000284.1:0-5399 GCA_031426095.1 Gemmataceae bacterium | reverse complement strand
GGGGGGGGCGGGTCTTGGCGGCCGCGCGGGGGGGGCCGGGGACCGCGGCCGGGGTTGGGGGGCCCGGGCCGCGAGGGGGGGACGCCGTCCCGTCACTGTACTCAGTCGCGGTCGATCCGCACCACGTGCCCCTGGTACTGCAACCGGCGGGCGGCCCGCACGGCGTCGTCCCGGTCGCGGAACGTGGCGTAGGTGTCCCAGTGGCCCCGGTGCCGGTACTGCACCTCGAACCGGGCCCGCCCGTGGTCGTGGTCGTGGTCGTGGCGGTCACGATCCCGACCGCCGCCCCAGGGGTACTGGGTGGGGTACTGAACCGGGTACGGGTACGGGTAGCCGGGCGGGGCGGCGGTCGCGGCGGCCGGGGTGAGGGCCAGCCCGGTCAGGGTGCCGGCGGCGAGCAGCGCGGTGAACGTCATCCTGCGGAACATCGTTCGCTCCTTGTTTTCGAGGCCCGGGGCGGGTCTCTGCCCCCCGATAACGACGCCGCCCGCGGCCGTTGCGCGCCGCCCGCGACTTTCATTTCAGTCTCATCGCCGGCCGGCCGAGGCCCCCGTCCGCTATCATCCCCGTATCCCGCGTCCCGCGTCCCGAGTCCCGCCCCCCGTGTCCCTCCTCACCCGCTGCCGCGTCGTCCTGGTCCGCACCCACTTCCCGGGGAACCTCGGGGCGGCCGCCCGGGCCATGCGGAACTTCGGCCTGTCGGACCTCGTCCTCGTCGCCCCGTACACGTCGACGACTCACGAGGAGGCCCGGCGGCTGGCCACCCACGGGGGGCCCGTCCTCGACGCCGCCCGGGTGGTGCCGACGCTCGCCGACGCGGTCGCCGACTGCGTCCACGTCCTCGCCACCGCCGGGCTGGCCGACGGCACCTCCCGCAAGACGGTCGTCGGCCCGCCGGACGCCCTCCTGCCGCCGCTGCTCGACGCGGCCGCCGGCGGGCCGGTCGCCCTCGTGTTCGGGCCGGAGCCGCACGGCCTCACGAACGACGAGGTCGCCCGCTGCCACGGGCTGATCCACGTCCCCGTCGACCCCGACTGCACGTCGTTGAACCTGGCCCAGGCGGTGGCCGTGTGCCTGTACGAGTTGCGGAAGCAGTGGTCCGCCCGGACGCGGGTGGACCTCCGCCGGCCGATCGCCCCGCACGCCGACCAGGAGCGGGTGTTCGAGCACCTTCGGGACGCCCTCACCGCCGCCGGCTACCTGTACGGGACGAAGGCCGGCCCGCTCATGGACGCGGTCCGCCACCTGATCGGCCGGGCGTCGCCGTCGCCGCAGGAGGTGCGAATGCTCCACGGGCTGGCGAGGCAGTTGTTGTGGCTGGCGAAGCACCCGCCGGGGGACGACCCCACAAACCCCGGCGAGCGGGGGGCGTCAGCCCCCTGATACCCATGCACCGGCCGCCGGCTCCGCGAAGCATCAGGCGGCTCACGCCCCCCGCTCGCCGGGGCGTGCGTCGTGCAAGCCCGGAGCCGCGATTCCGTCCGGAATCCGCGAACGCTCCCGCGTTACCGCAAAATTTGGTAGGGGAATCGCAACCCGCTCGCCGCCTGGCCCTTCGGGCGACCACACCCGAAAAAAGCGGGAGAATCCGGTAACGCTCACCGCCGCTCGTACTGGTTCCCCGGCAGCCGGCGGACGAGCTTCTTCATCTCCAGCTTCATCAGCACCATCGACAACTCGCCCACCGACAGGCCCGACTCGCGGGCCAAGTCGTCCCCGTGGCGGGGGCCGGCGAGGGCGTCGTACACCGCCTTCAGGCCCGGCTCCAGCGCCACCGGGGCGGCCGGCGGGGGCACGACCACGGCGGCGGGCGGGAGGGCGTCGAAGAGCGTCGGGGCCGGGCCGACGCGGGCCGACACGCCGTTGAGGTCTTCGAGCACGTCGGCGGCCGACCGCACCAGCTTGGCCCCCTTGCGGATCAGTTCCAGGCAGCCGGCGCTCGCGGGGCTGTCGACGTTCCCAGGCACCGCGAACACCTCCCGCCCCTGCTCCAGGGCGTGCGTGACGGTGATGAGCGCCCCGCTCTTGAGGTTGGCCTCGACGACCACCACGGCCCGGCTGACGCCGCTGATGATGCGGTTGCGGGCCGGGAACATGCCCGGCTGCGGGGCGACCGTCATCGGCGTCTCGGTGAGAAGTGCGCCGCACCCTACGATTTGTTCGGCGAGGTCGGCGTGTTCTGGCGGGTAGATGCGCGACAAACCGCCGGCGAGGACGGCGACCGTCCTGCCGCCGGCTTCCAGGGCACCACGGTGGGCGGCCCCGTCGATGCCGCGGGCGAGGCCGGAGACGACCGTCCACCCGGCCCGGGCGAACCCCGCCGCCAACTCGGCCGCCATGCGTTTGCCGTAGGGCGTGCATTGCCGCGAGCCGACGATGCCGATGCTCTGGTCGTCCGCCGGGAGCCACTCCCCGCGACAATAGAGCAGCGGCGGGGCGGCCGGTAACGGGGCCAGCGGCGGGGGGTAGCCGGCGTGCCCCTTCAGCACCGGGCGGACGCCGAAGCGGTCGAGGAGGGCGAACTCGGCGGCGGGGTCGAGCGTTTCCAGGGCGTGGGCGAACGACGCGGCCAGTTTGTCGCCGATCTGGGGGACGCTTCGAAGCTGCGATTCCGTGGCCCGGCGGGCGGCGTGGGCGGTGCCGAAGTGCTGGAGCAGGGCGGCCGTGAGCCGGGGGCCGAGGCCGGGCACCAGGGCGAGGGCGAGGTGGTCGGCGAGGTCCGGCGGGGGGGCGGGGGCCATGACGGGGGCCGGCGGGCAAATGGGGCGTCCGTGCCGGCGAGACCCGGTCCGTGGGTGCGGCAAAAGATAGCGGCGGCGGCCGCCGGCGGCAACGGGCCGGGCGGGAACGACGGGGCGGGGGGTGGAAACGGCCGGGGCGTGGCGTCGGAGGGACGCCGGAAACGGGAGAGGGGGCGGTGGGTCAGGAGCCGGCGACGGCCGAGCGGCTCACGAGCATGTCGCCGATGACGCGGCGGATCATCTGGCCGGTGGTCATGCCGCGGCGGCGGGCGGCGGCCTCCAGTTCCAGGGCCTGCCAGCGGGGCAGCAGCAGCGGGAGCTCGACGACTTCCTGGTCCTGTCGAGTGACGTCCGAGCTGGGTTCGAAGATCGGGGGCACGGGAGTACCTGCCTTGGGGGTCCAGTCCGGCAGCGGTCCGTCGTAGCTTGCCGGTGCGGGGAAGATCATGGCCTCACCCCCGCCACGCGGGGAATGGTAATCGCTCGGCGGGGTACACGCAAGCCACTCGCCGGGGTTGGCCGTCGACCCGTCTCTGTGCTGTTCGTCGGGCGGTGGTGGGCTCAGGCCGATCTTCATATAAGCAATTCGAGTGCCAGTGGCCGGCGGCCGCCCCCGGCCCCGGGTCAAACGCTTCGCGGATAGCCCTTCGGACGATTTCGGACGGGGAACGATTTGAGGACGCCCATAATGAGGCCGCCACGTTGTCGCGCACCTCATGCCTAAACATCAATCCGAGAGCGGGCCGAACGCGCACGTAGTCCCACGCCCGCCGCCCCCGCCGGGGGGTCAAATGGCCCTCGACCGGGGGCGGAAAGTTGTGCAACACCCGGGCGACTGCCCCGCTCGGAAGGGCCGCCGCCGCCCCCGCCGTCCGGTGCGCCCGGTGGGGCGGGCGGTTCGGGCTGGGGGGTCGGGGAAAGGCGGGAAAAGGGTTGTGCCTTCGCGGCGATGTGGAACAATAGCCGGTATCCTTTCCCCCGAACGGGTCGGCGTCCGTCCCCCGTGACCTGTTAGGTTTTCGCCCCCGCGCCCGCGGAGCTGCCGGCCATGTCCGACCCCCACGACACCCCCCCGCCGGCCCCCGAGCCCGACGAGAACGCCCACCCGCACGCCCCGCCGGAGGGCGAACACGCCCCCCACCCGGAAGGCGGACGGCCCGGCCACGCGGGGGGAGAACAGGCCGTCCACTCGGAAGGCGTACAGGCCACTCACCCGGAGCGGGAATACGCGGCCCAAGAGGGCGAACACGCCCCCCACCCGGGAAGCGACTCCGCCACGCACCCGGAAGGCGAGCCGGCCGCTCACCCGGTGGCCGAACAGGCCGCTCATTCGGAAAGCGAACCGGTCACCCACCACGAGAGCGAGCACGCCGCCAGCACAGTGGCCGAGGCCCACCACGAGGGGGAACCGGCCGCCCGCACGGACGCCCCGCCGCCGGCCCCCCCCGAGACGGTGGCCGAAACCCCGGCCGTTGAAGTTGCCGTCGCCCCCCCCGCCCCCGCCGTTGAAGTTGCCGTCGCCCCCGCCGTCGAGCAGCCCCTCCCGTTCGGGGCGGTCCCGGAGTGGATTCCCCCCGACATCGTCGCCGGGGCCGAGTGGTACACGCCGGACATGGTGGTGAACCCGGAGCCGGAAGCCGCCCGCGACTTCGGGACGGCCGACCCGCTGCCGCCGCTCGAAGCGGCCGCCGGGCCGGACGCCCACGAGCCGGTGCCCGACCTGGCGGCCGAGCCGCTGCCGCCGGTGTCCGCCCTCGGGGCCGCGTGGGACGACGGGGCCGTCGGGTTCGACCTCCCGGCGTCGGACGAAGACCCGGCCGCCATGACCCGCGGGGTGGCCTACGACGACCTGGCGTCGTTCCTCGACGACGACATCCCGCTGGCCGAGCCGGCCTCGTTCGTCGCCGGCTCGGTCGGGCCGGTGCCCGCCGCCGAGCCGGTGGCCGACGCACTCGACTACGACGACCTCCCGCTGGCCGAGCCGGCGTCGTTCGCCGGCCTGGCGGACGCCCCGCCGGCCGACGCGGCCCCCGCCCCGGACGCGACCGCCGAGGCCGAGCCGGAGTTCGACCTGATCGACTTCGACGACGTGGCGACGGCCGAACCCGCGTCGTTCGTCGCCGGGGAAGACGCCCCGGTCGCCAGCGCTGCGGCCCCGGAGCCGGCGACGACCGCGGAGGTTCCGGCGGCCGAAGCGGAAGCCGAGCCGGAATTCGACCTCGTGGACTTCGACGACGCCGACGCCCCGGTCGCCGAGCCGGCCTCCTTCGTGGCCAGCGCCGACGCCGTCACGCCGCCGGAGGCCCCGCCCGCCGAGGTGGTGGCGGAGGCCGAGCCGGAGTTCGACCTGATCGACTTCGACGACGTTCCGGTCGCCGAACCGAGTTCGTTCGTGGCCCACGCCGGAGCGCCGACGCCCCCGGCCGGCGCGACCCCGGGACCGGTCGCCGAGGAGGAGCCGGCGTTCGACCTGCTCGACTTCGAGGGGGCGGCGTCGGTCGCCGCGGACACGGGGGTGGACGAGGGCGCGGCCGCCGCCCTGCTGTCGCTCGACGACGACGAGCCGGTGGCGGAGGCCGAGGCCGTGGACGACGCGGACGAACTGGACCAGTCCATGCCCGCGGCCGAGCCGGCGTCGTTCCTGGGGCCGGTCGCGGC
>JANPKP010000283.1:0-1818 GCA_031426095.1 Gemmataceae bacterium | reverse complement strand
CACAACGCGATCGGCTCGATGCTCTTGCGCTCGGGGCAACACATCAGCCCCTTGAGGTAGGTGTAGGCGTGGTCCTGGGCCTGCGACTTACCGAAGAGGAGGGCGAATCGGTCGTGGAACTCGACCAGCTGTTCGGCCGCGGCGCGCACATCGTCCGGAGTCATGGAGGCTCCCTCCTGACCAAGGGGTTGATGAACGACAAATCGGCCAATTCTCGTATGTAGTAGTTGCTACTCGACTATTATATCAAAACAAACCGGATTCTTCCTGGTGGCCTACTTCTGATGCACGGCGGGTAGCGTCAACCACTCCGAGAGCGGCCAGACGTGATCGGCTAAGCCTGCCGCCATCGCCGGGGTCCGCTTCTGCCAGGTCCCATCCTCGCCCTTGACCCTCAGTGTCCGCACCGGCCAGCAGAAGTTGTCGCTGAACATCGTGAAGTACGTGATCCCCCGGTGCACCGACCAATCCTTCGAGAAGCCGTAGCTCTTGCGGATCTTCCGGGCGTTGCGGTTGCGGTCGGTCCCGTTCTGTCGCTCCACGAACGACGTGTTCACCGCCCGGCTCGACACCGAGCGGGCCAACGCCGCCGCCACGCCCCCTGCCGTCCCGAAGATGATCCGCTGTTCCACCTTCACCACCCGTCCCTTGACCCGGGTCTTGTGCACCGTCGCATAGGTCAGCCCGGCGGGAGCCACCTTGTATGCCTTGCGGGGCCGGCCCCGCTTCCCGGAGCGGGGCGGCGTGACCGTCTGGCCGTAGACTTCGAGGATCGCCCCCCGGTACGGTGCGTACTCGTCGGTGGTGATCAAGTCCATCAGCCGGCCCGAGGTCCGGCGGTGGAAGTCCCTCACCAGGGCCCCGGTCTTCTCGGCGGTCCGCTTGCCGGTCACGACGCTGACGACCAGGCGGTGATCCGGGTCCAACGCCACGTGGTCCCAGTGGTCCCCCTTGTGATCGTCCTCCGGGTCGTCGGGGTCGCAGCGGGCCTCCTTCTTGGCGACGAAGGCCCACTTCTCGTCGAACTGGACCTCACGGGTCCGAGGGGGAAACGGCGACCAGCTCGTCGTGCAGGCCCGCCGCATGAGCCCCGGCCAGCTTGCCGTATCGGGCGACGGTTTCCCGGCTCACCCCCACCAGCCGGCCGGTCTTACGGATGCCGTTGCCCTCGGCGATATGCTGGAGGACCGAGAGGGCCTTCTCCGTCGGCAGGTGCGAACCGAAGTGGGGGGTGCCCTTGCGCTCGGAGAAACGGGCCTTACAGGCCCGGCAGCGCAGCATCCGCTTGGCCTTGCCGGGGCCGTAGCGATGGCAGACGGTGAGATTTCCGGCGTCCCGCTTGCCATGCTCGGGGCAGGCGGAATTCAGGCAGCAGAAGCGTGAGAGGTCGTCCATGATCGGGACTCGGTGGCGGCATCAGTCGATGAAGGTCCAAGTTGCGTCGCCGTCTCCTTGATACCCGATCGGGCTACGCCCTACAACAAATCCTGTCCACGAGGCGAATACGAAAAGGCCTCATAAACCGTTAACTCGTCGCCCGCCATCGGTGGGGAAGTCCACTCGGCCTTGTTCAGCGACTCCACAAAGTACCAGAAGCCGACAACGAACGCGGAACCGACAAATAGAGTAAGCGGCTAATACCTGCGTTGGTGCAGTCGCATGGCGTATCCCAGAGATGAATGGCACTGAATCGGCCGCAAGCTATGTCGGGGTCATGAGTTGAATGGGGCGGCCTGTCCGCGTCCAATCGGGGGTGCTTACCCGTCCCCGACCGACACGGAGGGCCGCCCCATGGCCGATCCTACCCGCACCGACGCC
>JANPKP010000282.1:0-3809 GCA_031426095.1 Gemmataceae bacterium | reverse complement strand
CCCTTCTCCTTCCACGTGAAGGCGAACGTCCGCTTGGGCTCGATCCGCTGGTACGTCGAGAGGATCTCCGGGTTCTGGGCCGCCGCCGCCCCGGCCGACAGGCCGACGGCGGCAACGGCCGCGAATCGAGTCAGGATGCCGGCGCGACTAGTCATGAGGTGATCCTCCCTCGTAAGGGATCTCCGAGCCATAAGTAGCTGAGCACACTAAACGTCGGGCTCAATTGTGGATCAGAGTAACCTTACCGCTCGAAAAAAGAAAGCCGGATCCGTCGTAAACAAACGGGTTTTTCAAGCTAAAGTTATAGCAACATGAAAGTTCGGGCCATTTACTCGCGCCCTCCCTGAAATCCGAGCCGTCTTCGTTTACAGAGTGTTAGTTTTCGTGTCGCGGCGGTTCTTGCCCGGGAGGTAACCCTGCCTGCGACCCCTATACTGTCTGTTACTCCCACTAATTGACTCCGAGACTGCCTTCCATGGCCTCGATGGGTTCAGAGAACGGCTCGCCCGGTGGCCGATTTACCTTGCCGCTGCTGGGCCCGTTCGCCCCTTCACCACACGCCCCCACCACCCGCCGGGAGATGGAGGCGCGGGGGTGGGACGCCGTCGATGTGGTCTTCGTCACCGGCGATGCCTACGTCGATCATCCCAGTTTCGCCATGGCCATCCTCCACCGCGTGTTGGAGGACGCCGGGTTCCGCGTGGGCATGCTCAGCCAGCCGGCGTGGAAGTCGTGCGACCCGTGGCGGGAGTTCGGCCGGCCGCGGCTCTTCTTCGCGGTGAGCGCGGGGAACATGGACTCGCTCATCAACCACTACACGGCCAACAAGAAGGTCCGCAACGACGACGCCTACTCCCCCGGCGGCCGCATCGGCCTGCGGCCCGATCGGGCCACACTCGTCTACTGCCAGAGGGCCCGGGAAGCGTTCCCCGGCGTGCCCGTGATCGCCGGCGGCGTCGAAGCGTCGTTACGCCGGCTCGGCCACTACGACTATTGGAGCGACACCGTCCGCCGGTCGATCCTGCTCGACTCGAAGGCGGATTTGCTCGTGTACGGCATGGGCGAGCGGAACATCCTCGAAATCGCCCGCCGCTTCCGGGCCGGGTGGACCGCCAAGGACATGCGCGACCTCCGCGGGGTGGCCTACGCCCTCGGGGCGTCCGAGTCGCCGCCGGCCGCCGAGCCGGAGCGGTTGCGGGACGTGCTGCCGCCCGTCGAGCCGCCGCCGGACTCGCACGCCGCCGGGTGGACGCCGGACGTGGTCGTGATCCCCTCCTTCGAGGCGGTGAAGGCCGACAAGCTGGCGTTCGCCGAGGCGACCCGGCTCATCCACTCGCACACCAACCCGTTCAACGCCGCCACCCTCGTCCAGTACCACGACCGGCAGGCCGTCGTCCAGAACCCGCCGGCCCTCCCGCTCACCCAGGACCAGATGGACGCGGTGTTCGACCTCCCGTACACCCGCCGGCCGCACCCCGGCTACACCGAGCCGGTGCCGGCCCACGAGATGATCAAGGACTCGGTCACGATCATGCGCGGCTGCTTCGGCGGCTGCACGTTCTGCTCGATCACCGCCCACCAGGGCCGCGTCATCCAGAACCGCTCGGAGGAGAGCGTCGTCCGCGAAGTCCGCGCGATGGCGGCAGACCCCGAGTTCAAGGGCGTCGTCTCGGACGTGGGCGGGGCGACGGCCAACATGTACCGCATGCGCTGCACCCGGCCGGAGGTCGAAGCCAAGTGCAAGCGGCTCTCGTGCATCCACCCGGGCGTCTGCAAGCTGCTCGGGACGGACCACGCCCCCACCCTCGAACTGCTCCGGAAGGTCCGGCGGGAGCCGGGGGTCCGCAAGGTGTTCGTGGCGTCCGGCGTCCGCATGGACCTGGCGCAACTCTCGCCCGAGTACGTCCGCGAGCTGGCCGAGCACCACGTCGGCGGGCGGCTCAAGGTGGCCCCCGAGCACACGAGCCCGGCCGTGCTGGAGGCGATGAAGAAGCCGCCGATCGACAACTTCGGGGCGTTCGCCCGCCAGTTCCAGGAGGCGTCCGCGGCGGCCGGCAAGCCGCGGCAGCAGATCGTCCCGTACTTCATCGCCAGCCACCCGGGGTCGGACCTCGCCGAGATGATCGACCTCGCCCTCTACCTGAAGCGGAACGGGTACAAGCCGGACCAGGTGCAGGACTTCATCCCCGCCCCGTTCGACATCGCCACGTGCATGTACTACACCGGCATCGACCCGTTCACGAAGAAGCCGGTCCGCATCGCCAAGAGTTTGAAGGACCGCAAGCTTCAACGCGCCCTCATGCAGTTTTTCAAGCCGGAGAACTACTTCGAGGTGCGGGAAGCGTTGATCCAGGCCGGCCGGGCCGACCTGATCGGCGGGTGCGACGGGCTGATCCCCGCCCAGCCGCCGCGGGAGGCGATCGAGGCCCGCCGCCAGCAGGCGAACGCGGCGGCCCGCCACGACCACTACCACTCGGTCGCCAACCCGGCCGGCGGCGAAAAGGCGGGCGAGCGGCCGGTGCCGCCGAAGGTCGGGAACAAGGGCTACCGGCCGGGCCGCGCGTCGCAGGTCCGCCGCCAAAAGCCGGGGCGGGGGCCGAAGGGCGGTTAGCGCCCCCGGTATTTACCGCTTTTTAACGGCGGGTTTAGACCGATCGCCCCGCCCACTCACGACTTGCGTGTTCCCGCTCCCACCTCCCCCGGTAAAGCGGGAGAGTTCTCGAATTAAGCCCCGATTCCCCGCCCCGACCTTGAGCCCGATGGACGCCACCACCTTCACCGTCACGGTTCCCGAGGCCGGGCACACGCTCGCCAAGGTGCTACGCTCCCGCCTCAACGGGCCGTCGTGGGCGGACGTGCGCAAGCTCATCTCCGGCCGCCGGGTGCAGGTCGGCGACGCGATCAGCTCCGACGAGGCCCGCCGGCTCAAGGAGGGGGAAGTCGTCACCCTGCACCGCACGGCCAAGCCCCTGCCCAAGACGGCGAGCCCCGACGGCATCGTGATCCGCCACCTGGACGAGCACGTCGTGGTGGTGGAGAAACCGTCGGGCATCAACAGCGTCCGCCACCCGCTCGAACTGGCGTGGGCCGAGGACCGGCGGGCTCTCGACCCGACGCTACAAGACGTGGTGCAGTGGGCCATCGCCCGGCAACTCGGCCGGCCGACCAAGTCGCTCCCCCGCCTGCGGATCGTCCACCGGCTCGACAAGGAGACGAGCGGCCTGCTGGCCTTCGCCCGTAGCGCCCTCGGCGAACGCGAGCTGGGATTGCAGTTCCGCAAGCACACGGTTGTCCGCCGCTACCTCGCGGTCGTGCCCGGCTACCTCCCGCCGCAGACGATCCGTTCGACGCTCGTCCGCGACCGCGGCGACGGCCGGCGGGGCAGCACGCGGCAGCCGGACGCCTCGGGCAAGCCGGCCGTCACGCACGTCTCCGTCGAGGAGCGGCTGAACGGGTACACGCTCCTCTCGTGTCGGCTGGAAACGGGGCGGACGCACCAGATTCGCATCCACCTCTCGGAAGCCGGCCACAAGGTCTGCGGCGACAAGGTGTACGACCGCTGGATCAAAAGCGACCCGGAACCGGACGCCAGCAGTGCCCCGCGGCTGGCGTTGCACGCAACGGAGTTGGGGTTCGTCCACCCGGCGACGGGGGCGGCGCTCCACTGGGCGATGCCGCTGCCGGGGGACTTGCAGAAGTTCGTGGCGGGTTTGCGGGGGCGGGCGTCGACTTCGTAGGGTGGGACAAGTCCGCGCAGTCCCACCGCGGGAGGCCCAAGCGAAGTAGGTGGGGCTGCGCGGACGTGTCCC
>JANPKP010000281.1:0-4559 GCA_031426095.1 Gemmataceae bacterium | reverse complement strand
GAAACAGAACTGGGAACCCCTCCCCCGTTTCGCCCCTCCCCCGCCGAGTCTCCTCCCCATGTCCCGGTCCCGATTGCTGGTCGCCGCCCTGCTCGGGTTCGCGGCCGTCGCCGCCCTCGCCGCCGTCGCCCCCCGGCCGCGGGCGGCCGCCCCCCCGGCCCCCCCGGCGGTCGACGCCAAGGTGCGGCTCGCCGTCCTCCTCGTGTTCGACCAGATGCGGGCCGACTACCTCGACGACGACCGCTGGCGGCGGCACTTCGGGTCCGACGGGTTCGTCCGCCTCCAGACCGAGGGGGCGTGGTTCAACCGCTGCCTGTACCCGTACGCCAGCACCATCACCGGCCCCGGCCACGCCTCCGTCCTGTCCGGCACCTGCCCGGACAGGCACGGGGTCGTCGCCAACGGGTGGTACGAGGGCGGGGCCGACGTGGGGTGCGTGGCGACCGACCGGTACCGCCTCGTGGCGTCGGCCGACCTCGCGGCCGGGGCCAAGCCGGGGCGGACGGTCGGCAGCCCGGACCGCTTCAAAAGTGAGTGCGTCGGCGACTCGCTGAAGCGGGCGACCGGCGGGCGGGGCAAGGTGTTCGGCCTGTCGCTGAAGGACCGGGCGGCCGTCCTCCCGGCGGGGAAGCGGCCGGACGGGGCGTTCTGGTTCGAGGGCCGGACGATCGCCGGGACGAACCGCCCGAGCACGTTCGCCGGCGGGTTCGTCACGTCCACGTACTACACCGACCGCCTCCCGGCCTGGGCCGAGGCGTTCAACGCCGGCGGGTCGGCAACCCGGTTCGCCGGCAGCGACTGGACCCACCTCCTGAAGGGCCTCGACTACGAGGCGTACAGCGGGCCGGACGACGTGCCGGCCGAGGGGAGCGGCCGCACCTTCCCGCACCGCATGCCCGGGGCGAAGGGGGTGCCGGCCGCCGGGTACTACGACCAGCTCTCCGCCTCCCCGTTCGGGAACGAGGTGCTGCTCGACCTGGCCAAGAGCTGCGTGGTGGCCGAGCGGCTCGGCCAGCGGCGGGCGGGGCGGCCGGGGGAGCCCGCCGGGTGGGTGCCCGACCTGCTCACCGTCAGCTTCTCGTCGAACGACATCATCGGCCACAAGTACGGGCCGAGTTCCCAGGAGGTGTTCGACGTGACGCTCCGGTCCGACCGGGTCGTGGCCGAGCTGCTCGCCTTCCTCGACAAGCAGGTGGGGCCGGGGAACTACGCGGTGGTGGTGACGGCCGACCACGGCGTCTGCCCGCTCCCCGAGTCGGCCGAGGGGCGGAAGCTGGGCGGCAAGCGGGTGAACACGGGGGCCATGAAGGCGGCGGCCGAGAAGCACCTGGAGGCGGCGTTCGGGAAGCCGGCCGGGGTCCGCCGGGGCGGGTGGATCGAGGCGGTCGACTCGACCTGGCCGTGGGTCCACCTCAACCCCCGGGCGGCCGCCGCCGCCGGCACGTCGACGGCCGAGGTCGCCCGGGTGCTGGCCGACTTCCTGGCCCGGCAGGACGGGGTGGAGCGGGTGTTCACCCGGGCCGAGTTGCTGGCCGGGCCGCCGGCCGACGACGAGATGGGCGTCCTGATGAAGCGGTCGTTCGACCCGGCCCGGTGCGGGGACGTGGGGGTGGTGTTGAAGGAGTACCACCTGCCGGGCGGCGGGGTCGGCGGGTCGGGGACGACGCACGGCAGCCCGCACGACTACGACCGCCACGTGCCGCTCCTGGTGTACGGCCCGGGCGTCCCCGGCGGCGAGCGGGACGAGCGGGTGACGCCCCAGGCGGCGGCCGCGATCGTGGCCGACTTCCTGGGCGTCCCGCCGCCGCGGGACGCCGAGTTCCCGGTGCCCGCGACGCTCCGCCCGGAGTGAGTCGCCCCGGAGCCACGCCTACTCCGTCGGCACCGTCGCCGGCCCCAGGAGTATGGTGCCGCGGTCCCGCACGAGCGACCGCAACAGCCCGAACCAGTCGTCGCCCGGCGGCGCGTCCGGCTTGGCCTCGCGGAGCGGCGACGACCGGGCGACCACCGTAACCTGCCGCGCCGCCGGCGGGACCGGCTGGTGGAACTCCCGCACCACGGGCGGCGGTTCGTGCCCGTTCACGTGGGGGTCGGCCGTCGGCCCCGGCGGCTTGGCCCCCGCCACCCCGGCGGCCAGCAGCAAAGCCGCCCCCGCCCCGATTCGCGTTCGCATCGCCCACCTCCCTCGGTCGTAAGCCGCGGACGATACCGTGCCCCGGCCGGCACGCAAGGGGGAAGTGAGGCGGGACACGGGCGGCGGGACACGGGACAGGATCGAGCCGCCGTCGCGCGAAGGCATCTGGTCCCGTGTCCCGTGTCCGTCTTGACACCCCGCCCCGCCGTGATATGGTCCGCGTCCCAATCGCTAGCTGTGGATTTGCCAGACGCCGCCGGGACGGGTTCGGGGGAACCCTGTCGGCGGCCACCGAAGGGGGAGCGGGATGAACCGGGCGTGGGTCTTCGGGGTCGGCCTCGCCGCCGGCCTGTGCGGGTGCGTCGGCACCACCAAGAACGCCGCCGTCCAGGGCCGCTCCCAGGTCGGCGACGACCCGGCCGCCGACAAGGAGCTGTACGCCACCGTCGGCCAGAAGACGGCCGTCGGCAACACCGAGGCCATCCCGGTCGTCGGCGTCGGCCTCGTGTACAAGCTCCAGGGCACGGGCAGCTCGGCCCCGGCCGGCGGGTGGCGGACGCAGCTCGAAAACAACCTCAAGAAGCAGGGGTTCACCAACCTCCGCGAACTCCTCGACGACCCGGGCAAGACGACCTCGCTCGTCCTCGTCACGGCCGTCATCCCGCCCGGGGCCCGCAAGGGTGACCCCCTCGACGTGCAGATCGGGCTGCCCGACGAGAGCCGGACCACCAGCCTCAAGGGCGGCGTCCTCCTGGCCTGCGAGCTGGTCAACACCGACACCACGAACAACGTCCGCGACGCCATCTCCGACGGGACCGGCACCAAGCCGGCGGCCAACGCCCTGCTCGCCGGGAGCGTGATGGCCAAGGCCGAGGGGCCGGTGGTGGCCGGGGCCGTGGCCGCCCGCGGGTCGGCCCGCGGGCAGGCCGCCGGCACCACGCCCGACGCCGACGACCCGGACGCCCCCCCGAAGCCCGACGACGACCACCCCCTCCGGGCCGGCCGCGTCTGGAACGGGGCCAAGTCGCACCTCGGCCGGCCGTACTACCTGCTCCTGAACCCGGGCGAGCAGACGACCCGCACGGCCATGCAGATCGCCGAGCGGCTCAACGCCACCTTCCACTCGGGCGACGGCCAGAAGCTCGCCGAGGCCAAGACCCGCGAACTCGTCGTGGTCAACGTCCCGCCGGCGTACCGGCACGCCCACTACCGCTTCCTCCTGGCCGCCCGCCAGGTGCCGCTCACGCCGGTCGAACTGGACAGCTCGTACCGCACGAAGCTCGACGACGAACTCCTCGACCCGGCCACCACCCTGACCGCGGCCGTCAAGCTCGAAGCCCTCGGGGCCGACAGCAAGCGGGCGTTGCGGGTGGGGCTCGAAAGCCCGTCGCCGTGGGTCCGGTTCGCGTCCGCCGAGGCCCTGTCGTACCTCGGGTTCACCGACGGGGCGGCGGAACTCGCCCGCCTCGCCGAACACCCGGCGCTGCGGGCCCACTGCCTGAAGGCCCTCGCCTCCGTGGACGACGCGGCCAGCACCGACCGGCTGGTGGACCTGATGGGGTCGGCCGACCCGCAGTTGCGGTTCGGGGCTTTCCTCACCCTGCAACTGGCCGACGCCCAGAACGTGGCCGTCCGCGGGCAGGTGCTCAACCACTCCCTCAAGCTCCACCGCGTCGCACCGGGGTCCGGCGGGCTGATCCACCTGACGAGCGACGGCAAGGGCGAGGTCGTGGTGTTCGGCGACACGGCCGCGTTCAAGGGGCCGTTCACCCTGCCCCTCGGGTCCGACTTCAGCGTGACGATGAAGGCCACGGGCGACCAGGTGTCGGTGAGCCGGGTGGTGCGGGTGAAGGGCGACGCCGACGTGAAGACGCTGACCGTGCCGGCCGACGTGCCGAGCGTGCTGACCGCGGTGGCCACGCTCGGCGGCGGCCACCCGGAGGCGGTCGAACTCCTCCGCCGGGCCGAGCGGGCCGAGGTGCTGACGGCCCCGCTGGTGGTCGACGCCATCCCCCGCCAGTTCGGCATCGACCGGCTGGTGGCCTTCGCCAAGACCGACCCGACGCTCTACAAGGCGGACAAGGAGGTCGCCCGGGTCGGCACCGTGGGCCAGTCGGCCGACGACGGGCACGACCTGCCCGGCGGCGAGGAGAAGCCGGAGCCGGTGGCCGCCGAGCCCGAGCGGCACCTGGCCAAGGCCGGCGGCGGGGCGATCTTCCGCAAGCGGAAGCCCCCGGCCGAGTCGGCCGGCGACGACCTCCCGAAGCCGCTCCCCGAGCCGGCGGACGCCGACGACGCGGTCACGCCGGCGTCCGCGACGACCCCGCCCCGCCACCGCGGCCAGGGGTCGCTCTTCGGCCCGCGGAAGTGACAACGCGGCGTCAGGGGAAACGCGATTGATGAAGCGAAGCGGCAAGCCCACCCG
>JANPKP010000280.1:0-1588 GCA_031426095.1 Gemmataceae bacterium | reverse complement strand
TGGAGGAGACGTTCTTCACCTTCTCGTTCAGCCCGATCCGTGACGAGACGGGCGGCGTCGGCGGGCTGTTCCACCCCGTCACCGAGACGACCGTTAAGATGCTGTCCGAGCGGCGGACACGGGCGCTGCGTGACCTCGCCGCCCGCACGAGCAAGGCGAAGTCCGTTAGCGAAGCTCTCGCCTTGTCCGCCCAGGCCCTCGCCGAATACGACCTCGATTTCCCGTTCGTCCTGCTCTACACACTGGACCCGAACGGCCTTCAGGCTCGGCTCGTCGGTTCGACCGGCCTCACGTCCGGCACGCCCGCCAGCCCGGAGACGATGAGCATGGGGGCGGCGGGAGAATGCGTTTGGCCGCTGGAGGAAGCTGTCCGTTCGGGAACAGTAGTGCAGGTGGACGACGTGGCGGGGCGGCTCGGCCCGCCTCCTTACGGCCCTTACGACGAGCCGCCGAATGCGGCCCTGGTGCTGCCGATCCTCCCACCGGGGGCCGACCGCCCCGCCGCCGTCCTCGTGGCCGGGGTCAGCCCCCGCCTGCCGTTGAACGAGGCGTACCGGAGCTTCTACGACTTGCTGGCCTCCGGCGTGACTGCCGCCGTCGCCAACGCCCGTGCGTATGAGGAGGAACGGCGGCGGGCCGAGGCGCTGGCCGAATTGGACCGGGCCAAGATCGCCTTCTTCTCCAACGTCAGCCACGAGTTCCGCACGCCGCTGACACTCATGCTCGGCCCGGTCGAGGACATGCTGGCCCGCAGCCACAGCGAACTGTCGCCCGCCGCCAAGGATCAGTTGGAGGTCGTGAACCGGAACGGGTTGCGATTGCTACGGCTCGTCAACACCCTCCTGGACTTTTCCCGCATCGAGGCGGGGCGGGTCCGGGCCGTGTACCAGCCGACCGACCTCGCCGCCTTCACCGCCGACCTCGCCAGCGTCTTCCGCTCGGCGTGCGAGCGGGCCGGGCTGCGCCTGTCAGTCGATTGCCTACCCCTGGACCAGCCGGTGTTCGTGGACCGGGATATGTGGGAGAAGGTCGTCCTCAACTTGTTGTCCAACGCCTTCAAGTTCACTTTCGAGGGCGAGATCGCCGTCACGCTGGCTCAGGCAGGGGGCAACGTCGAACTCCGGGTCCGGGACACCGGCACGGGCGTCCATGCCGACGAGATGCCGAGGCTGTTCGAGCGGTTCCACCGGGTCGAGAACGCACGGGGTCGGACCCACGAGGGGAGCGGGATCGGACTGGCCCTGGTTCATGAGTTGGTCCGGCTCCACGGCGGCTCCATCGCCGCAGAGAGCGAAGAGGGGCGAGGCACGACCTTTACCGCCACCCTGCCGCTGGGGTCTGCCCACCTGCCGCCCGACCAGATCGGGCGAGTCCGACCTGAGCCGAAGCCGGGGTCCGGGGCCAGCCCTTACGTCGAGGAGGCGTTGCGCTGGCTTCCCGACGATGTGCCGGGCGAGAGCGCCAACCGCTCCGAACTGCCGTCGTACCACGAACCGTTGCCGACGCCGTACATTCGACCGGAGCAGGTGGGCGGCGACGACCGGCCCCGTGTGCTGGTGGCCGACGACAACGCCGACATGCGGGAGTA
>JANPKP010000279.1:0-4528 GCA_031426095.1 Gemmataceae bacterium | reverse complement strand
GGGTTTGTGCTCCCGACTGAGGTGAAACCGAACTCGCAGACGGAGCCCTACGTCAACGGGTCGGTGCGGGTTCTCCTTTACGTCGAGCAGTGCCCCATACGGAACAGCTACCGGGTCCTCGTGGCGAACAAGAATTACCGCCCCGAGGCACGCCAGTGGTTTAACGCCGACGACATCCCGAACGCCATCAAGAGCCTGCAAGAAGCCCAGAAGGGTCACAAAAAGGCGAAGCGATACCTCGAAGGAGGTATCGTCCGCCGGATAATCAGGGCACTGTTCTAGATCCCCAGCAGAAGTCCGGCCCCCACCGGGCTTCTGCACTTTTCTAATGCCCGGTCGCACATTACCACGGGCGAAATCCGGCCGGCAAGCGTGTCCGGTCGTCCCACCCCCCGGGCGGACAGCCGGGCGGCCCATTCCTCAGTCGTAAGTACCCAACCGGCGGCAGGTAACGCACCGGGCCGCTAGTCGGTCGGCGCAGCAGGTCGGCATGTCAACTCGGTGCGCCTGGAAAGGCCCGCCGATCAAAACCCTGGGCTCCGCCCGGCCGCGGCCGCGAATTCCGTCGAGCGTCCCGGCCGACAGCCCTTTATTTCGCGGGGCCCGAAAGGAATTCCGTCGTCACCACCTTGGCCGCTTCCGGGTAAGTTTCCGTCAGGCGGTCCAGCACGACCGATGGGAGGAGACTTCCGACCGAAGCCTGCCGGAGGAAGAGACCCTCTCCCTTGGTCCGCTCCTCCGCGAGCTTCTTCCCGTAGGTCTCCAGATACCCCTTCGCGCTCGGCTGCTTGTTCTGCCGGAACGCCTGGACGTAGTGGTGGAGCGTGTGGTGCGAGTTCGCGTGATAGACGAACGCGGGCCGCCTCTCGTCGGGGGCGAACGTCCCCGTCCTCGGGTCGAGGATCGCGTGGTAGAAATACCCGAGGGTGTAGTGCCCGTCCCCGTCCCCCAGTTCCGCCGACTGCTTCGCAAGCTGGAACGCGCGCTGGTAATCCTGTTTGTGGTACTTCCCCTCCGCGAGCTGCCAGCTCAGGGTGTTTAGCGCCGCCGGGTATTTCAGCCGTGCGGCCTCTTCGAGGTGCGCCTTCATCCTGTCGAGATCGACATCGACCCCGTCGCCATCGCGGAGGAGAAGGGCCAGGATGAAATGCGCCCCCGGCTCGTCCTGCGCGGCGCCGAGCGAGGCCCAGCGGAACGCCTCCTTGAAGTCCTGCGCCAGGGACGAGAGCGGCCGATCGAAGGGGCGTTTTCGGTAATACTCGGCCGCGAGCACGCGTTGCGAGAGGGCATAACCGAGGCCCGCCGCCCGGAGCAGGTGTGCTTCACCTCTCGCCTGATTCTTTTTCGGGAAGTTCTCCCGGTCACGGGCGTAGACGACCCAGATCGCGTGATGAGCCGCTGCGACGTCCTTCGCCGCCGCCGCCTCAAGCCGGGTGACGGTCGCCTCGACCGTGGCCCGCTCGGGCTTCGAGTGGAAGAAGACAAAGCGTGAGAGGGGAACGCTCGCCGACCAAACCCCGGCATCGAACGCACGAGTGAGATCCCGCTCGGCCGCCGCCAGTTCGCCCGGCTCGAGACCGGCGAGGCCGGGCTTGGTCGCGAGCGCGATTCGCTCGCCGCGGGATAACAGCGCGAGCGGGAACTCGGCCTCGGTCGCCTCCCGGTAGAGCCGGTCTGCCGCCTGCTGGTTTTTCCCGACCCCCGTACCGGACTCGTAGCACCGCGCGAGCAGGAACCGCCCGACGCCGGCCGGGGACTTGAACCGGTCGGCCTGTCGCGCCCAGTGGTACGCGCGGTCGGGGATTTTTTCCGTCCCGAGCCCCTTCGCGAAACAAAAATGGAGTGCAGCCATCGCCCACGGGTCGTCGAGGCCCGCGTTTAGCTGGTAGCGAGCGAATTTCGCCTCCCACCGTTTTCCCGTTTCTTCCGGCGTCGCCGAGTGACGGTACGGTGAAGCCTCGTACGCCTCGACCGCGTCAGCGAACGTCGTCCGTGCCCCGACCCGCTCCCGGGCGCGGGCCTGCACACCGGCGAGGCCACGGGGCGACACGTCTTCGAGGGTGCGGCCGTTCAGGTCGGCTTCGACCTGCGAGCGCGGAATTGATTTCGGGATGAACACGAACATGCCGTCCCCGGCCCCGACCTGACCGAACTGCGGCGTCATCGCCCCGTTCGTTTTCGCCGCGACACCCTTCATCACCGGGACGTACAGGTCGAGCACGCTCGCCGCCTCGTCCTTCCGCAACTCATCGAGGAGTGCCGCGGTGAAGTAGCCGTGCTTGGCCGTAGCGTCCTCACGGGCCGACTGCCGCCTCGTCGTCGCGGCGAGCACCGTCCGGGATTTTTCGCCGAGGAGAAATGTCTTCAGGTCGGCCCGCTCCAGCGTGCCGCGGCGGGTGAGGAACCCGCTGCAGCAGGCGTCGGCGAGAAACACGACGTGCCGGGCGTTCGTCCCGTCGAGGACGTCCGTGACGACCTGCATGTCGAGCCCCTGGGCGGCCCAGCGCGCCGGGTCGCCCGTGTCGGTAATGTCGAGGTCGGCGTCGGAAGGTAAGAGATAGCCTAACTCTTCGCCGGTCGGGAGCGGCACCACCTGACCGTGCCCGGCGAAGTAGGCGACGAGCGCGTCCTCGTTCCCGAGTTCCCCGTCGTATCGCTTCAGGGTGAGTTCGATCTCCCGCTTCGTCGCCTACTCTCCGGTGAGCCGCACGACCTCGAAGCCGTAGAGTGCCTCGCACACGTCCGCGAACTCCGTCGCGTCGGCCTCGGCGTAGCGAAGATCGGTCGTGCCGCGGAGCCGCGGATATTGGTTGATGCCGACGGCGACGACGACCACTCGCTTGAACGGGTATGGCTGGTGTAGCGGCTTCGCGCTATTGGTGCTCGCCAGTCGCGCCTCCGGCTTATCGACACCGGACCTCAGGCCGTCGTCCGCCGCGGGAGCGTTTTGGTCCGGGCCGCGGCCGCGAAATGTGCCACTCGCAAAAAGGAGCAAGGCCCCGGCGGCGAGCACGCACGGGAGCGCGATGAAAACGAGCCTCCGCATCGGCAGCTCCGCGAACTCGAATGACTGGCCGGCGAGTGGTGCGTTCAGCGTTTCTTCGACGGCAGTGGGATGACGCGGACGTCCGCGTCGAGCCCCAGGCCGCTCAGTGCTTTTCGGATCTGGTCCGCGTCTGGTTCCGCCGTCTCCGGCGCGAGCACCGGCGGGGTCACGTCCCGTACGACCCCGCCGGCCGGAACGTGGGTCGAGACGAGGAAGAGGACGGCGCTGCCCTCGAACTCGGGCGGGAGGTTTTTGACCTCGGCCGTGCCGCCGGGCGGGAGCTCGATGTACCGGCCCTCGTGCCGATAGTAGTACGCGGGCGTTTTCCGGCCGGGGACGAGGCCGACCACGGTCAGAAATACACGCCGGTCAGTTCCGTTCGTCACGTCGAGAGCGACGTCCTCGATTCCTCGCGTCGCGTCGCCGCGGACGGTCACGCTCGCCAGGCGTACGGCTCGCTGCCCGGTTGTGCCAACCCAATTGGTGCCCAGGTAGAAGGCGAGGAGGAGACTCGCGGCGAGTGCAACCGGCAGCGCGACCTTCGCCCACAATCGGGGGGGTCTCGAACCGGCCGGAACACCGCCGTCGGGAGAATTACCGGGCCGCGTCGCCCGCTCAATCCGGCGGAATTCCTCGACGGCCCGGTCTCCCGCCTCGTGGTACTCGCGTGGGATGGCGTCGTCGGGAAGCAACTGAGCCTGAACCCAGCACTCTCCGGCCGAGCCGTGCTGGAGTGCTCCTTCCACGCGGCGGTACAGGTCCGAGATCGCCGGTCGGCTGAGCGCCAGCCGCGCGAGCAGGTCGTCGGACAGCACGCCCGGTCCTTCCCGCAGGACCGCGTCGAGCGGCAGATCGTCCGGCACCTCGGGCGGAACCAGGCCGGGTCCGAACGCGGCCGCCAGCAGCCCCGAGTACTCGTCCACGGTCACCGGGCCGGTCGCGACGCTCATCATCGCGCCGACCAGTTCGTCGCGGCGGCCCGCCGGCGTCACCGGCTTTCCGGCCGCCGCGAACTCGCGTACCAGCGCCGCGACCAGGTCGTGAACAAACGGTTGCAGAATCACGGGACGCCCTCGTGGGTGAAAGGAACACCGGAACCGGCCCGGCTGGCGTTTCACGCCAACCCGACCGGAACCGGCTTATCCCCCCCGGCCGATCGTCGTCCGACCCGCAGCGTAACCTTGTCCTCTCGCGGTGCCCCATCGGCCTCGTCTCGTCGCCTGTTCAGCCGACGGGACCAGACGTGCGCCCGACCTCTTCGCGTTCTACCCGTCCCTCTTTTCCCCCTCGGGCATTGCACTGTTATGCCAGCTTCACGTTGAACCCACACCTATCTGCCATTTAGTGTCAATTCGCTAGCGGTGTAGCGGCCACGCCGTACCCGCAGTGGCGGATGTACGCCCGGCACTCGTCGGGCCGGAAGATCGCCCCGGCCGCCCGGAGGAACGTCATCAGCTTTGGCACCTCCCGGTGCCCGTCCGT
>JANPKP010000278.1:0-6886 GCA_031426095.1 Gemmataceae bacterium | reverse complement strand
GGACGATCGCCGCCGTCCGCCAGAACCGGCGGCCGAAGGTCCGGTACGAGCGGCGGGGCGACATCCATCAGGCGTTCCTCACCCTGGCCTGCATCAAGGTCGGCTCGTACCGCCTGCTCGAACGGTAAAGTTAGGGTCTCTTATTCGTCGGCGGAGCGACGGGCGAGCGGCGAGACGGGGGAGCCGTCTACCGCCTCGACTTGGGGGTGGAAGGGTTAGACATGACTGAGGACACGTTCTGACCCCCGCGACAACTTGCTTCGGGCCTCTCGGGAGGCGGTTGCGTGGAGCCAAGCCGCTACACCAACGAGCAACTCTACTATCCGGGTGACGGTCTCTACTACGTGGATGGGGAGCCGTTGAAGGGGATCGTAGAGTCTCGGTGGCTAAGCACTCTGCCAGGGTCGCTTGTAACATTTTGCCGCTGCGAGTGATCGCACGGAAAGAAACGTCTCTCGGCTGGGGCGGTGAATGACCCGCCGCCGTGAAGGTTACAACCGACCCCGGCCAAGTGCTTAGATGGCAGGTTAGCGGCTGAGTCGGAGCACATGGACGGTCTGCTCTCGGGTCGAAAACGTAGTTGGCATCACGCCGGCGGGCTGGAGTTGGAGGCCGAGTGTGCAGACGGCGTTTATCACGGCAAGGTCCACGAGTGGTACGAGGATAGCCGGTTGTCAGCCGATGCGTTGTACGAACATGGCGTCAAGCTCCGACGTCAGGCGTGGGATGAGTCGGGCAATCTGATTGAGGACTTTACTCTCTCGGAGTCCGACCCCGCTTTCGGCATTCTCCAAACCGCGAGGAGTGCAGAAATCAAGTACCGCGCCAGCGGAGCTCAGGCCGAACAAGCCGCTGCACCGAACGGCCGTGAATGAGGCTGATTGCGTTATCATCATTCCTGTTGCGGCCGCTGGTGAGCCGCGACGTTCGGCGGCGGGGGCTTACGCGAGTGAACGTCGGCGTGCTCGAGTTGATCTCATTCACCGTGCCGCCCGAGTGGCAGGCCCAGCGAGCCGAGTCGTTGCTCCGGCGACACCTGCATAGCCTCATGCCGCAGGTCGTCTCCTGTTGGGCGCGTCGGCTCGGGCACAACGTCCACTACGCGACGTACCACGGGCAGGCCGACCCGCTGAGCCTGCTGCCGAAAGAATTGGACTTCGTTTTCGTGTCCGCCTCGACCCAGGCTAGGGCGTGTTGACGGTCGCCAGTCGTCGGAGGCGGAGGAAGCCGAGGACCAGGTGGACGACGCCGAGGAACATCGCCCGCAACTTCTCGTACCGGGTGGCGAACCGGCGGAACTGCTTAGCCTTCCCGAACAGCCGCTCGACCTTGTTCCGCCCCCGGTAGCCGGCCGGGTCGAACGGCCACGGGTCGGTCCGGTTCCGCTCGTTCGGGATGTTCGGGAACGCCCCCCGGTCGAGGCAGGCGTGCCGCTGGGGGTCGCCGTCGAACCCCTTGTCGGCCCCGACCGCGTCGACCACCGGCACCCGGGCGAGGGTGGCGTCGAGGAGCGGGGCCAGGAGCGGGGCGTCGTTGGCCTGACCCGGGACGACATCGACGGCGAGGGCCGTGTCCTCGTCGGCCGCCGTGAGGACGACCTTCGTCGTCAGCCCGCCCCGACTGCGGCCGAGGCCTTGGCGGGCCGCCGACCGCTCCGGCCCGATCTTTTTTTCTTCCGCCGTGCCCCGGCCGCGTGCTGGTGGGCGCGAACGATGGTGCTGTCGATCAGGACCGTCCGCACCTCGCCCAGGTCGGGGTCGGCCGTCAGCCGCTCGAACAGGGCCTTGAGGCTGCCCGAGTGGACCCACCGGCGGAGGCGGTTGTACACGGCGTCCCAGGCCCCGAACTCGGCGGGCAAGTCCCGCCACGGGACGCCGGTCCGTGCCCAATACAGGACGGCCTCGAAGAAGGCCCGCTCGGGCAGGGTCGGGCGGGAGCCGCAGGTGTACTTCTTGGCCGCCGCCACGTGCGGCTGGAGGGTGGCCCAGAGGTGGTCGGTGAGCATGTACCGCATGGCGTCCGGGCCTCGCGGGGGTCGGGGATAGACGCAACAGCCTAACTCGGCGAGAGGTTGAGCGTCAACACGCCCTAGTGTGTCGCGCTTGCGCAAGCGGCATGACTGGTTGCGTGGTTTGGGTTGACGAGGACGTGGAATCGCGCGTGCGATGCGACCCCGGATTGATGGGTTTGACACTGAACCAAATCGTCGCCGAAGTGACAACGTGGGCTAAAAGCGGCGGCTTGATTCGGCAAAAGAAGGATGACCGAGACACGTGGAAATGGAAGCGAGACTATTGGTACGAGATTTTAATACCCGTGGCCGGCTTACCAAGAAGGCTTTTCGTCGAGGTGGAGCTACAAGACCCCGTTGACGAGGAATGGCCCGTAGCGGTTATCGTAAACGCGCATCTCACCTCATTTAACCGATAGGAGGCATTCCCATGCGGCCTTTCCCCTGGAAATGCTCCTCGTGCCGGGAGAGGGCGGTTTTCCCGCTCACGGAAGACTACACGACAACGGTTGACCACGACGGCCGTTCGTACCAGATCGAAGTGCCTAACCTCGTCATCCACAGTTGTCAAAAGTGCGGGAAGCGAGTTCTCGACGGCGAAGCCGAAGACCGCCTGATGGAAGCCCTCAGACTGAAGGCTGGGCTTCTACTCCCTAGCGCGATTAAGGCACGGCGACTTGAACTGGGCCTGACACAAAAGCGGCTCGCGGAACTACTCGGCGTCGCGGAGGCAACCCTGAGCCGCTGGGAATCGGGCGGGCAAGTTCAACAGCGTGGCTACGACATCGGACTACGTGCGTTTTTCAGCGTGCCAGAATTTCGCGCCTTCCTCGTCAGACTGCGAGAGGTGGGGTTGCCGGCTGGCATGAGATCAACGCAACCCGTCACCCATGACACGGAATCTGCACCTGATCCCGTCGTGTTCAACATGTTGTGGGCACCTGACCGAGAATATGTTGTGGCCGGGAAGGCAAGCCCGGATCGTGATTATGCCGGGAGCCGATAATGCCGATCCCCGCTTACATAATTTGCTCCGAGTCCGGTTCAATTGACCGGTCCAAGCAGAACGCGGATCGGGTGAGTTACTTTGACATACACGAAGTCATCAACATTCGGCGAGTGACGTCCCACGACGCACAGGGCAAACCAACCGACATCGGAAGACCCTTCATTGCCCGGATCGTGGCCTCGTGGATTCGCTTGCCGGACGAGTCAGCGGACGTGATTTATGAGGGCCAAATGGTGGGCCGGTTGGTTGATCCCAGCGGCCCGCGCGGGGAGTCAGTCATCTTCGATTTCGGCAAGTTCACTCTGAAGCATATCGCGCATCGACTATTGATTCCCGAAATGCGAATGCCTTCGTTCCCCGGCCCTGGAATTCTTGAAATCGAGTGCCGCATTCGGCCGGTAGGTGAAAAGGGATGGCCCTTTCGGCAAACATATCCAATCGTTCTCGTTGAAGACACGAGTGCAGAGCCATTACAAGAAGACTCGTTGCCTCCTCCCCCGGTTACCACGTAAGGATTGCGGCAAGCAAACGGGAAGGGTCGTGGCCAAGTGGGTCACGGCCCTTCCCGGTTATGGGCACCCACCCCCGGTTTGTGGGCAGGCGTCAGTTTGTGGGCAAAGCCGCCCCGCGCTGGGAGAATGCGGTAACGTTTGATGGAGAAAACCGCAATTTGCGCCGGGGGCGGCCCGGTTTCCTCCCGATCCGACTCACCCGCGTCCCGTCGCTCGTTCCCGCCAGAACCACCCGGCGGCCGCCGCCAGTAGCGGGACGCAGCCGACGGCCACGAACAGCCCCGCGTAGTTCCCCGGCTTCGCCACCTGGCCGGCCGCCAGCCCCACCAGCGAGATCACCACCCACGACGTGCAGCCGCACACGCCGAGGATCTGGGCCGTCCGCCGGGGGACGATGTCCTGGGCCAGCGAGAAGAAGATGGCGAATCCGCCGACCGCCCCGGCCGCGACGAGGTAGAAGAGCGGGAACTTGACCCACGGGGCGTCGTTCGCGGCCAGCACCGCCGGCACCGTGGCCGCCGCCACCGTCAGGGCCAGCCCGGTCATCACCAGCTTCCGCGACCGCTCCACGGACGTGCCGCCGCGGATCAGCTTGCGGGTCAGCCAGCCGCTCAGCACGCTCCCCAGATCGGCCGCGACGTAGAACCCGGCCAGCACCCACTGGCGGTCCCGCGGCACGTACCCGGCGGCGTCCGGCAAGACTTCCTGCGACAGGTAGCGGGGGAACCACTGGTTGTAGAAGTGCCAGCAGAGGTTGACGCAGACGCCGGTGGCGAGGCAGACCCAGAACGCCCGCCACCCGAACACCGCGAGCAGCGACGGGGCCGGGCCGGGGTCGGCCCCGGGGTCGGGGGCCGGCTCGCCGTCGATCACGGCGGCCCGGTCGCCGGCCGTGACGGCCACCCAGAGGAACGCCCACAAAGCCCCGACGGCCCCGACGACGACGAAGACGTTCCGCCACCCGGCCCCGTCCGGCCCGAGGAGGGCGGCGGCGACGAGCGGGGTGGCGACCGCCCCGAGGGACGCCCCGCTGTGGAAGATGCCGTTGGCCAGCCCCCGCGATTCCCGGGGGATCACCCGCCGGATGCAAGCCACCGCGCACGGCCAGTTGAACGCCTCGCCGATGCCCAGCAGCACCCGACACGCCATGAGGGCGGCCACCGCCCCGGCCGGGAGGAACCCCGTCAGCACCCCGGCGGCCGACCAGACGACGATGGCCCCGACGTAGAGCCACCGCAGGCTGTAGCGGTCGATGAGGAACCCGGCGACGACCTGGAACAGGGCGAACGACATCCCGAACGCGAAGTTCACCCGGGCGTAGAGTTCGTTCCGCAACTTCCCGATCGCCTCCGGGTCGTCCCCGGGGTTGGCCGGCACGAACTCGGCGAGCAGGGCGTCGGACGTGCTGTAGAGGGCCTGCCGGTCCATGTAGTTGATGAGGGTGGCCAGGAACAGGAGCCAGACGACCCCCCACCGCCAGCGTTCGACCGGGGCGGGCGGGGTCGCGGGTGCGGGGTCGTACATGGGAGGGCCGGCGGGGAGGGAAGCGGGGTATGCCCTTCGTGTAGGGAGGCGGCGGGCGAAAGCCCACCCGCGGTGAAGGGGCGTTCGCCTCCAAGCCGCGGCCGCAAGTTGCGAGGCCGGGCGCGAACCCCCGAGTGCCCGCCCCGGCGCGGCTCACAAACCCCTCACGAAATCCTTGACCGGCGGCCGACGAAGGGGTGTAATCGGTGGCTCGCACCCTTCTCGTCTCCCGTCGTCGCCCGGGGCCCTCTCCCATGCCGCGTCCGCGCTCCGCCTTCACGCTCATTGAATTGCTCGTCGTCATCGCCATCATCGCGGTGCTGATCGGCCTGTTGCTGCCGGCCGTCCAAAAGGTGCGGCAGGCGGCCGCCCGGACCCGCTGCCAGAACAACCTCAAGCAGATCGGCCTCGCCTTCCACGGTCACCACGACTCCCAGGGGTTCCTCCCCACGGCCGGCAGCGACGCCTCCGGCAACCCGCCGACCGACCGCAGGGACTGGGGGTGGGCCTACGAGATCCTCCCGTTCCTCGAACAGAAGGCCGTGTTCGACCACACCGACCCGGCCGTGGTGCGCAAGTCGGTGGTGCCGACCTACTACTGCCCCACCCGGCGGGCCCCGGGGCTGTACAACGGCAACCCCAAGCTCGACTACGCCGGCAACGGCGGGACGCGGGTCGGGAGCGACGCCTTTGACGGGGCGGTGGTCAAGGCCCGCGGCAGCACGGACTCGTTCAAGACCGCGCCGATCCGCTGGGTCCACCTCGAAGACGGGGTGTCGAACACCTTGGTCGTCGGCGAGAAGCTGGTCAACAAGCCGACCATGAACGGGGCCAAGCCGGGGACGACCGACGACTGGTCGGACAACGAGTCGTGGGCCGGCCCGGGCTACCCGGACGCGGACAACATGCGGGGCACCCTGCTGGTGTCCGCCGGGAAGTGGCGGACGCCGTCCCAGGACACGGACGAGCAGAGCCCGGCCGACACCGGGCTGTACTACCGCTTCGGGTCGGCCCACGACGGGGCGTTCCAGGCCGTGTTCGGGGACGGGGCCGTGCGGCCGGTCCGGTACGCGGTCGATTCCGCCGTCTTCATGCGGGCGTGCGTCCGCAACGACGGCCAAGTCTTCTCGCCCGACGACCTGTAACGAGCCCGCGTCCCCGACCGCCGCAGGAGGCACCGATGCCGCGACCGCGTACCGCCTTCACGCTCATTGAGTTGCTCGTCGTCATCGCCATCATCGCGGTGCTGATCGGGCTCCTGCTGCCGGCCGTCCAAAAGGTGCGGCAGGCGGCCGCCCGGACCAAGTGCGCGAACAACCTCAAGCAGATCGGCCTCGCCTTCCACGCCTACCACGACGCCTACGGCAAGTTCCCGCCCGGCGGCGACAATGACGCCTCGGCGTCCGCGGCGGACGACGCCAAGCGGGACGCGCAGTGGAGCTGGGCGTACCACATTCTCCCGTACCTGGAGCAGAAAGCCCTGTTCGAGCAGACGAACGCGGCAACCGTCAAGAAGTCGGTGGTGGCCGGGTACATCTGCCCGGTCCGCCGGGCCGCGATGGTCATCAACGGGGGGAACAAACTCGACTACGGGGCGAACGCCGGGACGCAGTCGAGCGGGGCCGACGGGGTAGTCATGCGGACGAGCGTCGGGCAGGTCCGGTTCAAGGACATCACCGACGGGACGGCGTCCACGGTCCTGGTGGCCGAGAAGCGTCTGAACCACGCGAAGTTCGGCGAGAGCGCGATCGGCGGGGACAACGAGAACTTCGCCACCCCGGGGTGGAACGACGACTACGAGGTGTACCGGACGGCGGCCAAGGCCCCGGC
>JANPKP010000277.1:0-2021 GCA_031426095.1 Gemmataceae bacterium | reverse complement strand
CCCCCGGAGGGCGGCCCCGAACGCGGGCGAGGCGGCCGCCAGCCCGCGGAACTTGTCCCCGACCAGGGCGCGGAGGTCGGCGGCCGACCCGGCCGGGGCCGCCGGCGTCTCGCGGTCCCGCTCGGCCGCCCGGCGGTCGCGGGCGTGTTCCCGCTCGGCCGCCTCGAGCTCCGCCAGCTTGTCCCGGAACATCGGCAGCGGGCCGTAGTCCGCGACGGCGGCCGCCAGGTTCGCCTTCCGCCGGGCAAGGTCGGCCCCGACCCGGGCCAACTCGGCCCGGCGGCGGCCGGCGGCGGCCCCGCCGCCGCCGGCCGCCGCGACGAGCGCGCGGACCTGGGCGTCCAGCCCGTCCAGCCGGTACAGCTCGGCGGTGACGGCCGCCGCCACCCGGTCGGCCGCGAGGCGGCCGTTGAACCCGACCGAGTTCCAGCACCGGCTCTCACGGGCGCCCGGGCACATGAGGTTGGCGGTCTGGCCGTTGCCGCCCCACACGTACACCCTCCCACAGTACCAGCAGCAGGCGTGTTGGCCGGGGAACCGGGTCCGCTTCCGCGACACCCCGGCCCGGGGGTCGGTCCCGCCGACCGGCTTACGCCCGTACCCCTTGTTGGCGGCGGTCACGACGGCGTTCGTCTCCTCCCACTCGTCGGGGTCGAGGTGGGCCAGGTGGGGGAGGTCCTTGTACACCGGGCCGTCCGCGTTTCGGACCGACACCCGGCGGCCGGTCTCGTGGTGCTTGACCGTCCGCCTGAACCCGCGGCCCGGCATCCCCTTGAGGAGCGGGTTGCGGGTGACCCTCAACACCATCGGGCCGTCCCACGTCGGCTTCCGGGCGTGCGGCCCGGTCGGCACCCCGGCCGCGTTGAGCCAGTCGGCCACGGCGGCCCCGTTCGGGTCCGCCCGCAGCAGCTGAAACCACTGTTTATAGATTGGCGTGGCCGCCGTGTCCTTCCGCCAGTCGTCGTACGTCTTCGCCCCCGGTGGGACGACGTACCCGTAGATCGGCAGGGGGGTGGACCCGCCGAACTTCTTGAACCGGTTCATGAGCTTGTGCTTGAGCCGCTTGCTGGTGTGGGCGTTGTGCCCGACGTGGTCCCGGCAGGCCGAGATGACGTCCTCCTCCCAGGAGTCGTCGCCGGTGTCGATGCAGTCGTTCGGGGCGATGACGCGGACCCCGTGGTCGACGGCGATCCCGCACAGCCAGCTCGCCTCCGTCCCGCGGACGATCCGGCCGAGGTCCTCGGCGATCAGGAGGTCGAGGGTGCGGGAGCGGAGCAGGTCCTCGATCTCGGCCAACTCGGGGCGGTCGAGCCGCTCGCCCTTGCCGACGGTGGCGATCACCCGGTACTCGGCCGGGCCGTCGTACATCTCGGCCACGACCTGCCGGCCGTGGTCCTCCTGGTCGTCGAGGGACATCTCCTTCTGGTTGGCGCACCCGCTGATGCGGGCCACAACAGCGACGGCCAGCGTGTGCCCGTTGCGGGGCACCGTCGGCTTCCTCCTGCCGGACATGGTCGAACCTCACGCGACCGGTGCCTGAACACCGGGTCGGGAGGGGCGTGGAGAGACGGCCGATGCGGTCAGGCCGAGCCGAGCCGGCGGAACGTGTCCGCCGAGAACACGACGCTCTGGGCCAGAACCCGCATCAGGACCCCCTCCGCCATCGGCTCATTAGGAAATGTCAATCGCCGGTCAGCCCGACTGATGCCCCGGTGTTGTCACCCGACGACACCGGGCACTTTCGTTGACCCCGTAAGCACTTCCGGCGACCCGAGCCTCCCAGTTCGGCCCCCCGTTCGACCATCCCCCCGTGCCACCCGATGACCCGGATTGCCCCCCGTTGTACGGAGTCGGTGCAACCGGCGGTGCAACCGAATCCGGCCGCCCCGCCGGGCCGGTCCCGGTCGCCCTTGCCGCATTAGTGTCAATTCGCTAGCGGTGTAGCGGCCACGCCGTACCCGCTGTGGCGGATGTACGCCCGGCACTCGTCGGGCCGGAAGATCGCCCCGGCCGCCCGGAGG
>JANPKP010000276.1:0-5343 GCA_031426095.1 Gemmataceae bacterium | reverse complement strand
CGCTTTGACGATCACCCGTTGTCAAATCGCGGCCGTCCGTCGCCGCCGCACGACCAACAACCCGGCCGCCGCCAGCCCCAGAACCGTCGCCGGCTCCGGCACGGCTGCCGCCGGCACCAACTCGTAGTTCGCCCCGCTGAGCAGAAGGGTGGCCTCGCCCAATCCGTAGCCGGTGAACTGCACACTGCTCAGGAACGGGGCGTAGGTGGCGTTCACGTTCCCGCCGTTGCTCGTGGTGTCGAGCGACGTGAAGACGACCTGCCCGTTCGGCCCGCCGACCGTGTCAGGGGCGGCCACGGTCCCGCTGATCGTGAGTGTGCCGGCGGCGTACACGGGGCTGGTGAACGTCAGGGTGTGGCCGCCCGAACCGAGGAGGAGGCCCGACCCGGCCCCGTTCACCGTCAGGGTGCCGAGGGCGGCCGACGACACCCCGGCCCCGGCCGTCCCGCCGGCCGTGCTCAGGGTGCCGCCGGTCAGGGCCACGTTCGACCCGGCCGGGAGGCCGCCGCCCACCGCATACTGCAGGGTGCCGCCGGAGACGGTGGTCGTCCCGGCGTACCCGCTGGCCTTCTTCAAAAGCAGCGTCCCGGCCCCGGCCTTCACGAGGTTGAAGTTCGCCCCGCCGGTCGCCCCGAGCACCCAATCGACGCCGGTCGTCCCGGATGCGACCCGCACGGTGAACGTGCTCGCCGGCCCGGTGCTGCCGTCGATCACCCGCGGGTTCGCCGTGCTCGGCCCGAACCCGGCCACCTCCTGGGTCACCCCGTTCAGGTCGAGGGTCGCGTTGTTGTTCCCCCCGTTCGTGAGCGTGGTGCCGGCGGGCAGGACGTCCGGGCTCGACCCCGCCAGCCTGATGACGCCGTTGCCGTTCTGGATGTTGGTCGCCCCCTGGTACTTGTTCTGCCCGGTCAGCACCAGTGTGCCGGCGGACGTGGTGCGGGAGATGCCGCCGGCCCCGCAGATGACGCCGTCGAAGGTCGCCGTGCCGGTGCCGGTGATGCTCAGCACCGTGGTCGCGATGGTGGCCAAGTTCGTCCCCAGCACCACCGCCCCGGACCCCGTCAGGCCGCTCACCGAGGCGGCGTTGTCGTTCAGGTCGAGCGTCCCGTTCACCACCGCCGCCGACACCCCGGCCCCGGACCCGAACGGGTTGGCGACCCCGGTCCCGATTCGCAGGGTGGCCAGGGCGTTGATCGTGGTCGTGCCGGTGTAGGTGTTCGCGCTCGTGAGGGTTGTCGTCCCGCCGGAGAAGGTGACTGCCCCCGCCCCGCCCACCTTCACCGCGGCCGCCCCGCCGTAGGATTGGCCGCCGGCCGGGGCGACGAACGCCACCGTCCCGCCCGCGTTGTTCGTGACGTTGCCGGCGAACGTTGAGGCGGTCGTCCCGTCGCCGATCTGGAGGGTGGCCCCGCTCAGGACGGTCGCGGTCGCGGTACTCGCCCCGGTCAGGACGAGCGTGCCGGCCAGCACCCGGACGGCCCCGCCGGTGATGGCCCCGGGGTAGGTGAACGGGGTGGCCGGCCTGAAGGCCACGGTGCCGGCGTTGGTCACGTCGCTCGGGAGCGACCCGTTGACCACCCCGTTGCCGACCTGGAGGGTGGCCCCGGCGGCGACCGTCGTCCCCCCGGTGTAGGCGTTCCCGCCGCCGGTGAAGACGGTGGTGTTCGCGCCCAGGACGCTCACGGCCCCGCCAGTGAGGTTGCCGCCGAACGTGAACCCGGCCGCCCCCGGGTTGAAGGCCAGGGTGCCGCCGTTGGTGATGTTGGCGGCCGGGAGCGACCCTGAACTGGTGCCGTCGCCAACTTGGAGGGTGGCCCCGGCGGCGATCGTGGTTGTTCCCGTGTAGGCGTTCCCGCCCCCGGTGAAGACGACCGTGTTCGCGTTCACCTGGACGGCCCCCGGGCCGGAGATGCTCCCGGCGTAAGGGAACGGGCCGGCCGGGTTGAACTTCAGCGTGTTGGTGCCGGTGCCGGAGAAGGTGATGTCGCCCGGTAGGGAGCCCGATGCGGTGCCGTCGCCGACCTGGAGCGTCGCCCCGTTCTTGACGGTCGTGCCCCCGGTGTAGGTGTTCCCCCCGGTGTTGATGAGCGTCAGGCCGGTCGCGGCCCCGTCAACCGTCACCGCCCCGGCCCCACCCAGGCCGCCGGCCCCGGCGAAGGTGTACGCCCCGCCGGTCACGCGCACCGAGCCGGGGTTGAGGGCGGTCGTGAGGTCGACCGGCGACCCGGCCGCCGCGCCGTCGAACACCACCGAGTCGCCGGGGTTGGGGTTCGTCTGGGTGTAGGCGGTGGCCGGGTTCGTGCCGCCCACCTGCTGCCAGTTCACGCTCCCCGTCAGGGCCGCCCCGCTGGAGTCGATGGTGCCGATGTCCCAGAGAGTCGAACCGGCCCCGGTCCACTTGATGGAGAACTGCGTGACGGTGACGTTCACCTCCCCCGGGGCGACCACCGGGGTCACGCTCGCCCTGGCCGGCTGGGTGCCGACCGTGAACGCGACCGACGGGGCGGTGCCGATGTATTTGACGAGGGTGTAGGTGCCGCCCAGCGGGCCGCCCGAGTTGGACAGGTTGAGCGTGACCGGGCCGGCGACGGCGAACCCGCCGGACTGGTTGACGTTCAGGGACGGGACGAACGTCGTCGACGTGGCCCCGGACGCGGCCGGCCCGGCGAAGTCGAAGCTCAGGGCGGTGCCGGTGCCGAGGGCCAGGGTGTTCACCTCGACCGGGTTGGCCCCGGCGGCGTACACCCCGAGGCCGGCCCCGTCGGCCACGGCTACGGCGGTGGCGGCCGTCGTGCCACCGGGCCGCACCCGCAGGGTGCCGGCGTTCACGTTCAGGGCGGCGATGGCGTTCGCCGTGCCGCCGAGGGTGACGACCCCGGTGCCCGTCTTGGTCACCGTCCCGTTCCCGGTGATCGCCCCGGCGAATGTGTACCCGCTCCCGGCGGCGTCCGAGCGGTTGAACGTGAGGGTGCCGCTGTTCGCCACGTTCCCCGCGACCGCACCCGTGGTGCCCCCGCCGCCGAGGACGAGGGTGCCGCCCGCGGCGACGGTCGTGCCGCCCGTGTACGTGTTGTTGCCGGCGAGGATCAGGGTGCCCGTGCCGACGGCCAGGGCGACCGTCCGGGTGCCGCCGGCGACGCCGTCTTGGATCGTGCCCCCGAAAGTGGACGTGCCGGCCCCGCTCACCGTCAGGATGGAATCGTCGGTTGTGCTGCTGTTGCCGACGACCTGGCCGGCCACGCTCCCGGCCGGCACGGCCGCATCGACCGCCAGGCCGGCGACCGTCTGACTGGTTCCACCCAGGTCAAGACTGCCGTTGGTGGTCGCCGTCCCAAACGTGACGGTGGTGCCGGCCGGCAGGACGCCGGCCCCGCCGAGGGCCAGGGTGCCGTTCGAGATCCGCGTCAGGCCGCCGTAGCTGTTGCCGGCGTTGGTCAGCGTCAGGGTGCCGGCCCCGAGCTTGATCAGGTCGCCGGTGCCCGACAGGGCCCCGGCGATGGTGTCGCTCCCGGCCTGCGTGCTAATCGACCCGCCGCCGAGGACGACGCCCCGGGTGCTCACCAGCGTGATGCCGCCGGCCGACGCGAACTGGAGGACGCCCCCGTTGAGGGCGACCGCCCCGGCCGCGTCCCCGAAACTGCCGCCGGTGACGCTGTCGTTCGTCACCCGGACCGTCCCGCCGGAGATCGTCGTGCCGCCGGTGTAGGTGTTCACCCCGCTCAGGACGGTCAGCCCGGTGCCGGTGAGGGTCAGCCGCCGCGGCCCGCCCGCCTCACTCACCACCCCGCTGAGGGTCAGCGTCCCCGCCCCGGTGTTCGACACCGTCGTGTCCGCACCCAGAACGACATCCAGCGACACCGTTGCGTTCCCGGAACTCGTGAGAGAGAGGCTCGGGAGGGTGGCCCCGTTGGACGCGAACTGGACGCTGTTGCCGGTCAGAGAGTAGTTGTTGCCGGTCGTGTTGCTGAAATTCAACTGGTTCAGGAGGAAGTTCGCGTTCCGGTTGTTGTTCGAAGTGTAACGGGCGGAGGTGCCGAAATTCAGGACGTATGCGGCGTTGCCGACCGTGACGGGTGTGGTGCTGAAGTTGCTTGCATTCCCCCAGTTATTATTTGTGCCGGCACCGTTCCAGGTTAGGGTTTGGGCCGCCGCGGGGTCCGCCAATGCTACCGAGGCGGCAAGGGCGGCGAGGCGGAGGCGGGCGACGGGCCAGGCGTGGCGTGGGGCCGGGTTCAAAGGGGCGACTCCGACGCCGTCGGGTGCGTGCCTACGATGCGGGCGGACCCGGTTCGCAGGCATGACCGATGGCGGTACCAAACAGGAAGCAGCGGCCCGCGCGTTCGGACGCCGGGCCGGCCAGATGCGGGAGGAGTTCGCCGGCGGCGTCGATCTCCCGTGAGGCGGGAGGCACCACAAAAACCGCGAAGCCGTACCTGGATGATCGAGATGGTAAAGAAGATGTGGGTGTTGGTCCAGTCTAGGTGAACGCATGGGACGGACTTTTAACGGCCGACTTCCCCGCTTTGTCAAGTCACCGCAATTCACCTGGTGTGCGTGATAATTTCCGCCTCAAGTTTTGGGGTGCGTGCAGTGATGGGTTGAAAGCGGTGCTGGGGTTATTCCTTCTTGCCGACGCAGAACAGCCACTTGCGGCCCTTGAGGTAGAGCCGGCCGTCGGCCGCGGCGGGGGAGGCGGGGCCGGCGTCGCCCAGGTCGTTCGCCGCCAGCACCTCAAATGCGGGGCCGGCCTTCACGACGTAGCTCTTGCCGGCGCTGACGAGGTAGACGCGGCCGTCGGCCGTCGCCACCGGGCTCGTGGCCGTGGATACGCCGGCCAGGCGTTCGGTGTAAACGACCTCGCCCGTTGCGAGCCGGGTGCAACGGAGGACTTCGGGGGAGTGCAGGCGGTAGAGGTAATCGCCCGCCACCACCGGTGACGAGTAGCCGTCGGGCACCTTGTCGGCCTTCCATTTCAGGTGCGTTTTCGCCACGTCGCCGCTGCCGGTGGGGTCGACGGCCACGCCCGGCCCGCCGCGGCCGCTGTCGCAGTAGACGACCCCGCCGCCGACCACGGGGGAAACGGTGTCGCCCTTCGCGGGGCACGTCCACAGGGGCGTGCCGTCGTCCGGGTCGTAGCCGCCGAGGGCGTTCGACGATGACACGAGGAGCTGTGACTTGCCGCCGACGGTGGCGAGGGCCGGCGTGCTGTGGCTGAAGCCGACAGTGGGCCGCTTCGCCTCCCAGCGCGGCTCGCCGGTCTTGCGGTCGAAGGCGGCGAGGCGGGAGCCCTTGTCGACCTGGTCGCACTGGAGGATGACGAAGTCGCCGAACAGGACGGGGCTG
>JANPKP010000275.1:0-3325 GCA_031426095.1 Gemmataceae bacterium | reverse complement strand
CGTCCGGCCGGTCGCCCTCGTCCTGTGGGGCCGCACCGCCCTGTTCAGCGTCGACGCCGGCGAGTTCGCCTACGTCACCCGCTTCGGCCGGCCCGTCGCCACCGTCGACGGCGGCCGCGACGGCGGCCGCGACGCCGGGCTGCACGCCAAGCTGCCGTGGCCCGTCGATTCCGTGCGGACGTTCGACCGGCGGGTGCAGACGTTCGACCTGCCGGCCGTGGAAACGCTCACCCGCGACCCCCTGAGCCGGACGGTGGACAAGACGCTCGCCGTCGACGCCTTCGTGACGTGGAAGGTGCCCGACGCGGCCGCCGCCGACCGCTTCGCCCGGTCCGTCGGCACGCCGGAGCAGGCCCGCAAGGTGCTGGGTCCACGCATCGGCGGCCGGCTCGCGGCGGTCGTCAGTACCCTGCCGCTGGACGAACTCATCGGCGTGGCCGACCTCGGGGGCGGGGTCGCGGCCGTCGCCGGCCCGGCGGCCGTGGCGGCCGACGACGCCCGGTTCGACGCCCTCAACTTGGAGCTGATCGACCGGCGGGCCGGCCGCGTCCGCCGCCGGCTGTTGGGAGAAGAAGGCACCGACGGCGGCCCGGCCCCGGCGGCCGACCGGCTCCGGGAGCGGGCGCTGGCGGATTACGGCATCGAGATCGTGGAGGTCCGCGTCCGCCGGTTCGGCTACCCGGAGGCTGTGAGGGCGAGCATCGCCGACCGCATCCGCAGCGAGCGGGCCCGGAAGGTAGCCGACTACCAGAGCGAGGGGAGCCGGCGGGCGGCCGACATCGCCACCGACGCCGACCGGGCCGCCCGCTCCACCGAGGCCGAGGCCCGCGAGCGGAAGAAGCTGGTGGAGGAGCGGTCGAAGACGGAGGCGTTCGCCGTCCTGAACGCCGCCCACGCGAAGGACCGCGAGTTCTACGTCTTCCTCGAAACGCTCAAGTCGTACCAGGCGATGCTGGGCGAGACGAAGGACGTGCTGCTCCTCTCGACGCGGCACCCGCTCTTCGAGCTGCTGCTGAACCCGCCGAAGGCGGCAGGGGCGGGGCCGCCTAAGTAACCCGGCCTTCACACCCGAGCGAGTTCCGCCGTAATCGTCCTGCGACCGCTGAACCTGCGATGGATCAACGGCGCGGCCGACGACCCGCGCGACTTGTGCGCCCACGGCGAGGTCGAGTTCCGCATCGGGTCCGATACTCTGGTAGACGCGGCCAGTGGCCAGGAATTAACGGTCAGCGCGGCAGCCTTGTACCTTTTGCGGACGCTCTCGACGCCGCACACACGAACCCAGCCGGTCGGCGATCACCTGTTCCCGTGCTGCGGATTCAACATGTACGACCTGCCCGGTGAAGCGGATGTCGCAATCATGGGTTGCCCGAGTGGTGTGGACTTCGAGGTGTCTCACGACATGAGCGGGCAGGGCGTCGTTATTCAGGCCAACGACGATCGGGCATGGCGGGCCGGATGGCCGGAGTGGCGGGCAGCCGTGTTCGGCTTCGCGGACGAGGTGTCCGCGTTCTACGCCGCGTCGTCGCCGAAGCAGCCGTATGACGGCGAGGACACGAAGGGGTTCCACAAGTTCGAAGCCGAGTGGAAGCGCCGCCGCGGACGGCCCCTCGGCCACGCCGCCTGACCTTGTGGGGACAACGGGAATGCTCCGCCTCCGCTACCTCCTGCCGCTGCTGCTCGCCGCGTACCTGCTCACCGGTGTCGCCCAGGTGCGGCCGGAGGAGCGGGCCGTGGTGCGGCGGTTCGGGGCCGTCGTCGCCCGGCCGGGGCCGGGGCTGTGGGTCGGGCTGCCGTGGGGGATTGATCGCGTCGATCGCGTGCCCGTCCGCACCGCCCGCCAGTTGCGCGTCGGGTTCGACCCCGAATCCGCGTCGGACAGCGGCTCGCCGCCGGGGCAGTTCCTCACCGGCGACCAGAACCTCGTGAACGTCCGCGTCGTGGTCGAGTACGCCGTCGGCGAGAGCGACGCCGACCTGGACGACTACGTCCTGCACCGCGACCGGGCCGACGCCGTTCTGGCGCGTGCCGCCGAGGGGCTCGCCGCCGAGTGGGTCGGCGGCCGGCCGGTGGACGAGGTGTTGTTAACCGGGAACGCCGCCCTCCCCGCGTGGCTGGCGACGCGGTTGCCGGAGCGGGCGGCGGCGGCCCGGCTCGGGGTGCGGGTCCAGCGGGTGAGCGTCGGCCACCTCGCCGCCCCGGAGGAGGTGCGGGCGGCGTTCGAGGCCGTGAACCAGGCCCAGACGGCGATCCGCACCCGCGAGTACGAGGCCCGCCAAGAGGCCGACCGCCGGCTCCGCACCGCCGAGGCGACCCGCTACCGCCTGGAGCAGGAAGCCGCCTCCACCCGCGAGGAACGCTTACGCCTCGCCCGCGCCGAGGCCGACAGCTTCACGGAGCGATTGGCCCAATACCAGCGCCTGAAGGCGGCCGACCCCGACGTGAAGGTGGCGATCTGGTGGCAGGAGATGGGCCGCACCCTCGCCGGCCTCCGCGGCCGCGGCCGGATCGACGCCCTCGACGCCCATCTGGGCAAGGACGGCCTCGACGTGACGCAGTTCCTCACGCCGAAGAAGTGACCGGGGCCGAACGCATGAAGCCGCTGCGAGTCGAGTTCGACATGACGAAGGCCGACCTGCTCGCCGTGGCCGACGTATTGGCCGCCCGCGACGCCGGGGTGATCCGAGCCATCCGCAAGACGCGCACGAGCCTCCTGCTGATGATGGCATTCCTGCTCGTTCCGTTCGGTGCGGTGTTCGCCCTCCAGGGTTTGAACGTCGCGCCCCTCGTCGTCGCGGTCCCAATCTCCGTGGGTGTCCTGGCCTTGGCCCTGCCGACTACCCACCGCATGGGCCAACGCATCCGCAAGAGCATGGCCGCCAACCTCGCCACCCCGGCCGGCCGGGCCTACCTAGGGTGGCGGGTGCTCGAAGTCGGGGCAGAAGGGCTGATGATGGAGTCGTCGTACTCGACCGCCCGGATCGGGTGGCGTGGCGTGGTCGACCTCGTCCCGACCGCCGACCACTTGTTCATCGTCCTCCCCGGCCCCGGCTACCTGCCCGTCCCCGCTGCGGCGTTCGGGAACCACGACGACTTCGACCGCTTCGTGGACGGCGTGACCGAACTGTGCGCAGCCGGCGGCGGGCTGACAGCCCGGCCGGGGCTTGGCGAACCCGGAGCCTGAGCGACGGGGTGGCGTCCGCGCCACGGCCGGCCAAGGAGGCCATCAAACTTGTGGCCCCGGCGTACAAACCCGGGGGGTGGAGCGCGGATCACCCCCGCGTGGGAGGCGGGGCCCCAAGACTCTTTCTCCTCGACGCCGCGC
>JANPKP010000274.1:0-5466 GCA_031426095.1 Gemmataceae bacterium | reverse complement strand
CGAAGATCCGGCGAGATCGGCTGCGGCATAGCGACATCCTGTCAGCTCAAGGGAGCTGACAGCATAGCTAAACGCTACAACAGCGGGTAGAGTGCTCTAACAGCCCGGTCCGAGGTCGTGTCGTATCCATGTTCTGGTCAGGTTGCGACCACCAGAGCCGTTCAAACACCGCCCCGGCTACCTGCGGGTCACCAGGAGTGGGATTCATCGCAGATGTGGGCCCGCAGGGATTCGAACCCTGAACCTAGGGATTATGAGTCCCCTGCTCTGACCGTTGAGCTACGGGCCCGGTTGGGGCAGACCCCATGTGATCAGCCTCTGTTAATTCTAGGGAGAATGCCATCTCGACTCGACTGAAGTTCCCAAGAAATGGTATACAGCGGGAATGCGGTGTAAACTCTGAGAGCTTGTCCAATAAGGCCGGGTTTCTACCCTACCGGGCATGGACAGGACATCCTACCCGACCGACTTGACGGACTGCCAGTGGCGGCTCATCGAGCCGCACGTGCCGAGGCCCAAGCCGGGCGGCCGGTCGGCCAAGTACACCCGCCGGGAGGTGGTCAACGCCATCCTCTACCAGACCCGCAACGGGTGCGTCTGGCGGGCCTTGCCCCACGACCTGCCGGGCTACCGGATCGTGTTCCACTACTTCCGGGCGTGGCAGGCCGACGGGACCTGGGACACGGTCCACGACGCCCTCCGGGCGAAGGTCCGGCGGGCGGCGGGTAGGAGGCCGAAGCCGTCTGCCGCCGTCGTCGACAGCCAGACGGTCAAGGGGACCGAGTTCAGTGCCCCGAACGGGTACGACGGGGGGGAAAAAGGTCGCGGCCGGAAGCGGTTCGTGGCCGTTGACACCCTCGGGCTGCTGTGGGCCTTGATGGTCGTCCCGGCCGACACCCAGGACCGGGCCGGCGGCCCGGTCCTGATGGACAAGTTGCGGGCCGCCGTCAAGCGGCTCAAGGTGGTGTGGGGCGACACCCACTTCGACACCGCCCTGGCCCACGGGTGGGTCCGGTGGGGGTGGGTCGGCTTGGTTGTGCGAAAGGTGGCCGGGCAGGTCGGGTTCTTGGTCCGGCCCAAGCGTTGGGTGGTCGAGCGTACGTTCGCCTGGCTCGGCCGGTCCCGGCGGCTCTCGAAGGAGTACGAGCGGACGACCGAGAGCAGCGAGGCGTTCATCAAGGTCGCCATGATTCACCTCATGGTCCGGCGGCTCAGGCGGTGAGATTCATCCATTTTGGACAGTCTCTCATTACCGGGCTGCCGTGGGAGGACCGGCCGGCTGAGATGGGGTGCGGGTCCGAGATGCCATCGCTGGCGGCGGCTGGCCACCTGGCAGGCCTACGGGACCTGGGGCCGAGTCCACACCGCCCTCCTCGAACGGCTGCACGACGCCGGCAAGCTCGAATGGTCCAAGTGCATGATCGACTCGCCGAGAGTTGGGGCCGTTTTTGGGGGGTCGATGCCGGGCCGAGCCACACGATCGGGGCAAGAAAGGCACCAAGCACCACCTGACGGTAGACCGGAACGGGGTTCCCCTGGCCTCCCGGGGGAGTGCCGCCAACGCCCGCGACGTGACCGTGCTCTTGGCCACCGTGGTCGCCTGCCCGGGTACGGGCGGCCGGGCAGCCTCCCGGTCGAGCTGCTGGGCGACCGCGCGTACCGGTCGACCGGTCGCGAGGGGTCGCTCCGGTGGAGGGCCGTCGGGCCGGCCTTCGCCCGGCCCGGGGAGCCGCACGGGAGTGGGTTGGGGAGACACCGATGTGTGGTCGAGCGGACGGTCGCGGCCGTCCACCAGAACCGTCGGCTGAAGGTCCGGTACGAGCGGCGGGCGGACGTCCACCAAGTGTTCCTCACCCTGGCCTGCATGAAGGTCTGCTGGTACCGCCTCGACCCCGAGCGGATATAGGTATCGTTAGGGTTTATAAATTTTCATCTCTTGTGAAAGCGTGAGTGATATGATCGAGGATTTGGTAAAGCATCTTCTGACACGCTTCGCCGATGTGATTGGTATCGACCCGTTTCTCATCAAAGGCATTCTTGCGGTACTATTCGTATGCCTCTTGTGTGGAGCTGTTGGCTCCCTCGTGGTTGGGAGTCGTATGGCCTTTTTCAGCGACGCCATGTCCCATTGTGCATTTGCCGGCGTAGCTCTTGGTTATTTGATGTTTGTCTTGTCGGGTTACTGGCGGGACGATCCCACTATCGAACGCTTAGTGCCGATTGTCATGGGTGTGTTCGGTGCATCCGTAGGAATAGCAATAGCTTATGTCCGTGAAAATTCGACTCTGGATAATGATACAGTAATCGGTGTTTTTTTTGCACTCGCCATTGGCTCAGGAACTATGTTCTTCACAGTACTTAAACAAATAAGCACTTTCGACCCCGATGGTTTTCTATTCGGCTCACCATTGTTTATACCTGAAGCCGATTTTGTATATCTTATGGTACTACAACTTACCACAGTTGCTTTATTTTACTCCCGATATAACGACATGGTTTTCGGTAGTCTAAGTACGAGCTTGGCGCGAACGCGTCGTGTTCCGATAAGAGCAAATAATTATCTATTAGTAATATTACTTGCTTTGGTGGTGAACTTCTCAATTAAAGCAGTTGGCGTACTGTTAATTAATGCTTTACTCGTTGTGCCAGCCGCCACGGCGATGAATATTGCGCCTAATCTTCGGCGGATGTTTTGGTATACCATAAGCCTGTGCGTTTTATCGGGACTTGTCGGTGTATCATTAAGCTATTTCATTGAGCTTCCTGTCGGCCGGGGGCGGTTTGTTAAATTTGGCCCGAGTGGCACTATAGTAGTTGTTAGCGTGATTATTTTTTTTATCTCGCTATCATACACGGTTCTATTCCGTAGGGATACATATCTCTCGAACACCCTTCGAGACCCTACTGATCCGCAGGTTGCCCGGGATGTTTGACCTTATGCATGGGAAACGGCAGGTCGGACCCGTCCCACAACCGCCGCAATAGCCCCGGGTCGCACTTCAGGGCGATCAGGTGTGCCACCGCCACATCGTCCAGGTGGATCACGCCTGTCGGCACGAAGTTGGCCAACTTGCCATACTTCGGCCACGACAACCGACTGACTGGCAGGTAGCGAAGCCTAAAGTGGACCCCGAAACCTGGACCGCCAGTTAGTATCGGTTCGGTAGCGGAGTAGCGAACGGGGTCGATTTTCTATAACTAGTCGCGGTGTCAGGAGGGCACCGCATGCAGGCGTACTTGATGGACATCCGGGTCCGGGTGCTGGAAGCGGCCGAGGGCAGCGAGACGGCGGCCGAACTGGCCAAGAGTTTCGCCGTCAGCACGGCTTGGGTCCGCCGGCTCCGGCAGCGGCACCGGGCGACCGGGGAGGTCGCCCCCAGGAGGGCCACGGACCCCCGGGTTCCGAAGCTCCGGGACCACCGTCCCCGCATCCGGGAGCTCCTGGCCGCCACGCCCGACCTGACCCTGGTGGGTCACTTGCCTCGGGCGTGGCCATACCGGCAGCGGCACCGCCGTACCGGCCGTCGTGTACACGCCCCCGACCCGCCGACCGCGTGCCGCCGCTCCCGTTCCTGCTTCCGCCGGGCGGCCCGCTTGCCGCCCCACTCGAACGGCGTCGGGTCCTCGTTCGAGTGACCCGCTACCGGTGCGAACCGGGCGATGATCTCGCCCGGCGACGTCGGGTGCTGGCCGTCGAGAGCCCGCCGCTTGAGCACCCGCTGGATGCTCTCGGCCATGTTCAGCCACGACCCGCCCAGCGGGGTGTAGACCGGCATCACCCCGTGGGCGAACGGCCAGAGGACGAACTCGGGCGTCCGGTGCCCGGCCAGGTTGTCCAGCACCAGTAGCACCCGCAGCGGGGGCAGGAGAGCCGGCAAGGTGATCGGAAGGGCCAGGCCCACTTGCCACCGATCCCACGCCGCCCGGGACGTGTCGGCCGTCGGCGGCGGGTCGGGCAATCCGGCCAGGATGTCCGCCAGCTCCCGCTTCAGCCACCCGTGGAGGACCGGGTTGGTACAGGACGTCGCCCCTTCGACCCGGACCGCGCCGGCGGCCGGGCGGAACAGGGTCATCACCTTGGAGTTCCCCACGAACGGTGGACAGCGGGAAAGCGGTGTAAACTCCGATCCCGAGGAGACACGCCGATGGCCGGTACGCGCAAGGGTTGCCCGCCGGAGTTCGAGCTCGCGGCGGTGAAGATGATCGCCGAGCAGAAGCTCCCGGTCGCCGAGGTCGCACGCCGACTCGGGGTCACCGAGAACCGACTCCACGACTGGAAGAAGGCCCCCGCCACCGAGGGCGTCGATGCGTTCCCCGGCTCCGGCCACCCGACCCCGCTCGAAGAGGAGAGCCGGGCCTTCGTGTTCGCCGGGGATTACGGGTACGGGACGCACGGCCCGGTTCTGCCACCGCCAACCTGGGCCGGCTGACGGTGGCCAGTAAGTGCCACCCGGACGTCAACCTGCTCGACCCGCCCCCGCCGTACGCCGGCCACGGCCGCCCGCGGGTGAAGGGAGAGAGGGTGCCGAAGCCCCACCAGGCCGCGGGCCACCGCCGCCCGCGCCCGGTAGACGGTAACCTGGTATGGCGGCGGGACGTGGCAGGGCGAGGCAGCGACCGGGGCCGGGCACTGGTACAAGGGCGGGAATGGACTCGTCCCGGTCCGCTGGGTGTTCGTCAAGGACACGACCGGCACCGACCGGGACGAGTACCTGTCCAACACCGACCCCGGCCTGAACGCCGACGCGGTCGTCGGCATCTATTGCGGGCTGTGGAGCATCGAGACGACCTTCCAAGAATGCCGCCCATGTGTCGGCCTGGAGACGACCCGGGGCAGGACCCGAAAGACCGTTTACCGGGTGGCCCGTGCCTGCTCGGGCTGTACTCGGTCGTCGGCGTCTTGTACCACTGGCTGCCGGAGGGGAAGCGGAGGGGGCCGTGTCGTGGGCCAGGAAGGTACGGTGACGTTCTTGGACGCCTTGACCGAGGTCCGCCACTGGAACTGGGCCGGGGGCATTTTCCCACAGGCCAAGATCGACGTGGTCATAAAAAGAACTCCCAGCGGGAGTCCGTGAACGCCTACTATCGGGCTTGAGTGCGGTCCCGAGAATCGAACAAGTCGATGTAGGAGTCTTGTAGCCAAACTGTATATCATCATCGTCTAAGGTCCGATAATATCTATTATGTTTTCTTGCCGTCCTGGTTTCTATTCTTTTCAGGAGATACGCACAGGAGTTACGCAGTTACCGGGGGTGGCAGCACGATTCGTGGGTCTTTCAGGTAGCGGCGAACGGCCGCCCGGACGACCGACCGCTTGGCCTCGAATGGAGTTCCCCGCGAACGGTGGACAGCGGGAAAGCGGTGTAGACTCCGATCCCGAGGAGACACGCCGATGGCCGGTACGCGCAAGGGTTGCCCGCCGGAGTTCGAGCTCGCGGCGGTGACGATGATCGCCGAGCAGGAGCT
>JANPKP010000273.1:0-4333 GCA_031426095.1 Gemmataceae bacterium | reverse complement strand
AGCTGCGAACTGTACGGCCCGCCGGGCGAGCGGTTGGGCTTGCCGCACGGCGGGCGATTGTGCGAGATTCGCCCAGGTGTCTTCCCCCTGGTACGGAGGCCGAATCATGCTCCCCGGATCTCTGATCGCCGCCCTTCTGGCCTGCGCTCCCGTGGACGACATCCCCGACCGCCTCGCGGTTCCGGTCGCGGCCGTCGTCGCCGGCCCGCAAAAGGTGTCCGGGGCGTGGACCCGCGACACCGAGATGACGCGGATGACGTTCGCCTTCGGCGAAACCAGGCTCACGATCGCCCTCACCTTCGCCCCGCCGGAGGGGGCGAACGTCCCCGGGTTCACGGCCACGCTCGACGCCGACTACGCCGTCTCCCCGGAGGGCGTGGTCTACGGCGTCATCACCGGCGGCGACGCCGAGCCGTCGTGCGTCGGGGCGGCCGTGCAACTCGTCGTCGGCCACCCGTTCGCGCTCCGCGCCCGGACGGACGGCACCGTCACGACGATCCGCGACGTGAAGTTCTTCGGGGCGTCGGTGCCGTCGCACACGCCGACGAAGAAGGAACCGAAGGGCATCGAAGAGATGACGCTGGCGGAAGCCGTGGCGGCGGTGGTCGCCATGACGGCCGGCCGGTACACGGCGGACGACGGGACGAAGAAGCCGATGAAGAAGGCGTCCGCCGCGACGACGACGACCACGCCGGCCGGCATGACGCTCGGCGTCCTCGGCCCGGTTCGCGGGACGGGAACGGTCGAAGCCGCGACCCCGCAGCCGGTGCCGACGCCCGCGCAGGTGCGCGAACTGGCGGGGCCCCCGCCGGAGTACTACCCGGCGGATCAGTTCCCGAACGGCCCGCCGGCCCGGTTGCCGACGCCGCCGAACCTCCCGCCCGTGACCGCGGCCCCGGTTCAACCGCCGCCGGTCGCCCCGGCCGGGTTCGTGTCGCCGGCCCCGAACGTGGGACCCCCGCCGCCGGCCGACAGGCCGCCGCGATTCGGTGGCATCCCGCTCACGCCGCCGCCGGTCCCGGTGCTGACGGCCCCGACCGCGGTCGAGAAGGCGGTCGCCGAAGCGATGGCGAAGCTCGGCACCGACCCGGGTATTCCCGCCTACTACGAGATGCTGGTCAAGGAAGTGGACGGCGTTTCGGTCACGATGACGTGGACGGCGAACACGTTCGTGAACCGCGTCTACTTCGACATCCAGACCGCCACCGGCGAGGGCGAGAAAGTGGCGCGGGAGCGGTTCAGAATTTCCGCCAACTTCGCGTGCGGGAAGGACGGCGTCTTTTACGGCGTCATCACCGACGTCGACATGGAACACGAAGAGAGAGCGTTGACCCGTGCGCTGAAGGGGGCGCTGTTCAAGTTCACGCAAAAGGAGATCGACGGCAAGATGGCGACGCGGGACGTGGTCGTGCTCAGCGCCACCGGCGAGAAGGCCGGCCTGGACGCCGTCGCGGAGGCGTTGGCGGGCAGGTACACCGGCTCGCCGGGGAAGCCGGCCGGGCCGCCGAAGCCGGTGCCGGGGCGGCACGTGCCCGGGAAGGCGTCGAAGGAGTAGGGTACCGGGCCACCGCCGTTCGGGCGGTGAGTCCTTTCCGCCACGGGGTGCGGTACACGCCGTCAAAACATGGTGCAAGTCAACCAATCGGGAGCGATTTCGCCGCCTCTCCCGCAAACTCTACCGCCCCCGCCACAAGTGCTTGCCCCGCCTTGTCCCGCGGCGACGTGACACGCAAAAAGCGGGAGAACCTGGGAACGCTCACCGCTTCGCCAGCAATCCGAGCAGCCCGTCGACGTGCCCGCGGGTGACGGCCCCCATGACGGCCACCTGCACCAGCCCGCGTTCGGCGAGGTAGCCGCTCTGGCCGGCGATCTGGTACCCGCCCCGGTGGCAGCGGGCCACGAACGCGGCGGCCGACTCGCCGGCCGGCGGGGCGAACGTGACCACCGCCGGGCAGGCGTCGGCGTCGGCCGCCATCGGGGCGAAGCCGAGCGACTTGAGGCCGTCGCGGAGGCGGGTCCCGAGGGCGGCGACGTGGCGGAAGCGGGCCGCCCGCCCGGCCTGGGTGGCGAGCGGGTCGAGGGCGGCGTCGAGGGCCGCGACCAGCGGCGACGGGACCGTGAACCGTGGCCCGGTGGCGGCGAGCGTGGTCGGCACGTCGAGGTACGTCGGGATGGCTTCGGGGTCGAGGTGGGCGAGCTCGGCGGGGTCGCCGAACACGAACGCCAGCCCGGGGTACGACCCCACCGCCTTGCCCGACGCCCCCGACGCGAGGTAAACGCCCGACAGGTTCACCGGCACGGCCGCGAGGCTGCTGACGCAATCGACCACGACGCGCTGCCCGTGCCGCGTCGCCGCGTCCACCAAGCCCGGGAGGTCGTTGAGGACGCCGGCACTCGTCTCGTGGTGGGCCCCCCACACCCACCCGCCGGCGGGGAGGTCGCGGAGGGCGGCTTCCACCTCGCCGAGCGGCCAGGGGCGGCCCCAGTCCCAGGCCAACACGCGGGGATTCAGGCCCCAGCGGCGGGCTTGCTTCAGGAGGCGGCCGCCGAACTCGCCGTTCACCAGCACGAGCCCGTCGGCCCGCCGGGGGTCGGCGACGAGGGTGGCGGCCACGGCCTCGTTCGCCAGGGTGCCGCTGCCCACGAACAGGGCCGCCCGGGGGGCGTTCGCCAGGGCCGCGAGCCGGGCGCGTGACCGCTCGAAGAGCGGCAGGAACTCGTCCGCCCGGTGGTAGACGACCGGGGCGCGGAAGGCGGCTTCGACGGCCGGGGCGAGGGCGACCGGGCCGGGGAGCAGGCAGGCGGCGGCGGGGGCCGAGGTGACCCGCGTCGCTCCGCGGAGGACCGGGGGGGCGGTGGCGGTTTCGGCTTTCACGGCGTGGTCCCCCCGTTCGGAGTCGGTTCGTGGCCCCCCGCCCCCGGGGCGCGGCGTTCGACCCGCCGCCCCCATAAGCGAATCAACCGGCTCAATGTTTCGTGCAATTCGCCGAGCGGCACCCACATGGGGGTGAAAGTGGCCTCCCCGCTGCCGACCGGCGGGCCGAGCGGCTGGAACCCCATGTGGGCGTAGAGCGCCTTCTGCGACTCCACCCCGGACACGATTAAGTGCGTGTGCCCGTGCTCCCGGGCGAAATCGAGCATGTGCCAGCACATCCCGACCATCGCCGGCCCGCTCCGGTCTTCGGGCTCGACGGCCAGCAACCGGACCTCGAGCGGGCGGACCCCCGGGGCGGACAAGACGGCGGGGTCGGGCAGGCGGCCGGCGACGGAGAAGGGGGGGGTGCCGTGGATGGCCAACATGCCGACGACGCGGCCGTCTCGGACGGCGATCACGTAGGTGTTCTTGTGGTGGAACTTGTCCACCAGCCGGCCGGTGCCGGGGTCGGCGTGCTGGGGGATCTCGCGGACGAAGGTGCGGTAGTTCAGCCGGTGGACCTGGTCGACCTCGTCGGCCGCGTCGGCGAATTTGAACAGGTAAGGGCCGACGCGGGTCATCGCTCCACCCTCGGGACACGCCCGCCCGGCGACCGGCGTCGGTCGCTCCGTCTATTCCGATCCCGAGATCGGACTCACGTCAACTTTAAGTAAAGGTTAACCCCCGCGGCAGCCGAGACGAAGGCTCCCACGTTCGACCGTCGGCCGCCGGCCCATCAGAAACGGCGCAACCGGCGTACCCCCACCCCGCCGGCGGCGGGTGTCGCCCCGCCGGACGCCCCGTCGCTAAAATGGGCGGGCGGCGGCGCGGCCGCCCCCGTCCGGCCATCAGGAGTTCCCCCATGAGTGCGGCGACCGGCGACAAGACCCCCCTGGCGGCCGCCCTCGGCCGGGTGCCGAGCGGGCTGTTCATCCTAACGGCCACCCGCGGCACCGAGGACACCGGCATGCTCACCAGTTGGGTCCAGCAGTGCGGCTTCGACCCGCCTCAGGTGTCGGTGGCGGTCGCCCACGGCCGGCCGCTCCTGGCGTGGCTGACCGACGGGGCCCCGTTCGCCCTCAACGTGCTGGCCGAGGGGCAGACGAACTACGTCAAGCACTTCGGCAGGGGGTTCGAGGCGGGCCAGCCGGCGTTCACCGGCCTGGCCGTGACCCGCACCGAGGGGGCCGCCCCCACCCTGGACGACGCCCACGCCCACCTGTTCTGCCGCGTCACGAGCCGGACCGACGTGGGCGACCACGTCCTGATCGTCGGCGAGGTGACGGCCGGGGCGGTGAAGAACGAGGCCAAGCCGGCCACCCACGTCCGCAAGAACGGTTTCGTGTATTAAAGAGGGGATGGGACGCGGATGACGCGGAGAAGACGCGGACCAAGAGGGTCGGAGAAGAGAATTGTTTT
>JANPKP010000272.1:0-5893 GCA_031426095.1 Gemmataceae bacterium | reverse complement strand
CTTCAGAACCCCGTCGGCGGTCAGCACGAGGGAGTCGGCGGTCAGCCGGCCGTGGACGAGGCCGGCCCGGTGGGCGGCGTCGAGCCCGGCGGCGGCCATCGACACGAGGCGGACCCAGCAGCCCGGGTGGGCGGCCGCCGGCGGGAAGTCGGACCCCGGCAGGCCGACGGTGCCGTCCTCGAGCACGGCCGGCCGGCCGTTCACGTCCAGCACTTCCAGCACCCCGGCCAGGTTCGGGTGGGCGGCGTCCCGGGCGGCCGCGAACCGCTGGCGGAACTCGTCCGGCCGGACCGCGTCCTGGGCGTCGGCTTCGGACAGGTGCCGCAGCAGTACCAACCCGCCCCCCTTGCCGTCCGCCCGCATGGGGTCGAACACGCGGTAAACACTCTCCCGGAGCGTCGCCCGCAGCCGGTCCACGACGCGGAAGCGGCCGAGCACGAGGCGGTCGAGGTTACCCGCCTCGATGAGCGCGAGTTGATACAGCGTGACGACGCCGCTGGCGAGGAGGACTTGCCGGAGCGTCCGCCGCTGCCGCCCGGCCTCGGCCCACAGCCCGGCGAGCGTGTCGGCGTCCACCAGTTCGAGCGACTGGAGGAGTTGCCCGAGCTGAAGGTCGCCCGGTTCGAGGTCGTCGGGCGGGACCGAAGCGGGGGGCGTTTCCCGCCGCTCGCGCTCCGGGCCGGGGTCCGCCTCGTGGATGCGGAGCGGCGGCATGTCGGCGTCTTCGCCGGCCCGGCCGGCGGCCACCTCGCGGAGCTTCCGGCGATACCACTCCCGCATGTCGGACAGGTGGCGGTCCACTTCCGTCCGCCGGCGGGCGACGGCCTCCCGCTCCCGCTTCAAGTCCTCGGCCTGTTCGGCGAGCTGTTGGGTCGTGGCGTCCACCTGCCGGGCCGCCTCGGAGACGGCCGCCTCCTTGGCTTCGAGCCGCGATTCGCTCTGCGACACGACCCGCCGCATCTCGGCCACGCGGCCCTGCCACTCGATCAACTGCTGGCGGAAGGCGGTCACGGCCAGCCGGTGGTCGGCCTTCGCCCGCTCCAGCTCCTGCCCCTGACCGCGGAGCCGGTCGCCCTCCTCCCGGGCCTGCTCGCGGAGGGCGTCCAGGTCGGCCCGGCTCTGGCGGGCGTAGTCGTGCAGTTCCCCCAGATGACCGCGGAGCATGTCGCGGGCGGAAGTCAGCCGGTCGAGCGCGGCCTTGGACTGTTCCTCCAACTCCGGAGCCTGTGAACGCAGGGCCTCGATGTCGGCGGCGATTTCCCGGCGGAAGCGGTCCGACTCGTCGCGGCTCTTTCGGTCGGCGTCGGCGAACGCGGCCCGGTCGGCCTCCCAGGCGGCCCGGGCTTCGGCCAGGCTCTTCCGCTCGGCCGCCACCGCCCGGCCCACGTCCTTGAGCCGCGACACCTGGCGAACGAGGGCCGCTTCCCGGTCGGCCAGGGCCGCCGCCGCCCGGTCGAGGTCGGCCGCCCGCCCGTCGGCTTCCCGGGAAAGGGTGGCGGCCCGCTCCTCGGCGGCGAGCCGGTCGGCGGCGACGGCCGCGCGGGCGTGGTCGAGGGCGGCCGTGTCGGCGGCGACGGCCCGGGCCAGCTCGTCCAGGGCCCGCGACCGCCCCACCAGTTCCTCGGCCCGGCGGCGGAGCTGCTCCTGGAGCGACTGGCGGGCGTCCTCCGTCTGGGCGAGCGACGTTTCCCGCTCCCGCAGCACCGCCCGGTCGGCTTCGAGGCGGGCTTGGAGATCGACGGCGTGCGTGAGCCGGCCCTTGAGCGACCCGGCCTGCTCCGCGAACTCGGCGGCGCGGGCGTCGAGGTCCGCCTCCCGCTCCCGCAGGCGGGCCTCGTCTGCGGCGAGGGCGTCGCGGAGGTGGCGGATTTCCTCCAGCCCGGCGGCCAGGAGCGAATCCCGTTCGGCCAGCCGCCGCTGCTCCTCGGCGGTCGACTCCTGCACCGTGCTCAGTTCGGCCCGCAGTTGCTCGGCGTCGCGGATGCGGTCGCGGAGGGCGGCCTGTCCGTCGTCCTCCATCGCCCGCGCCGCGGCCAGCCGGACGGCCTCGCGCTCGGTCTCCTCGCGGGTGCGGTCGAGCCTCGTGCGAAGCACCACCAGCACCGCCTGCTGGGCCTCCAACTCCGTGGCCCGGCCGGCGACGGCGGCGGCCTGGGCGTCGAGGTCGGCCCGCTGGCGGTCGAGGCGGTCGGCCTCGGCCCGCAGCCGCTCGCGGTCCTCGTCGGCCTGGCGGACGGCGTCTTCGAGTTCGCCCGCGTCCCGCTTGAGCTGTTCGACCCGGATCAACGCCTCGGTGCGGAGGGCCGCCGCCTCCCGCTCCCGCTCCTCGACGGCCGCCTGCCGCCGCTCCAGCCGCACGAGGTCGTCGGCGAACTGCCGGCGGTCGGCCTCGAACGCGGCCCGGTCGGCGCGGGTCGACTCCTCCCGCCGGGCGGCTCCCGCCTCGCGGTCGGCGGCGGCCGCCTCGCGGGCTTCGAGCCGTTCGGCCTCGGCCCGCCGCTCGGCCTCGAACGTCCGGAGGGCGTTGTCGAGAATCTCCCGGTCGGCCGCGAACGCCTCCCGCCGGCGGTCGAGTTCGGCCAGCGCCTCGGCCGCCCCCTCCCGCTGCCGGCGGGCTTCGTCCAACGTCGCGCCGTGGCGGGCGAGTTCGGCGTCCAGTTCCCGCTTGCGGAACAACACCTCCTCGCCGGTGGTGCCGTACCGGTCGCGTTCCTCCTCGAAAGCGCGGCGGTCGTCCTGCAGCCGGGCGTTCGCCTCGCGGACCAGTTGCTGCATCTGGGCCAGCTCGTCCCGCCGCTGGCCGTACTGGGCGGCCAGCCGCTCCCGCACGTCGGCCAACTCGTCCCGGGCGTGGGCCAACTCGCGTTCCTTCGCCGCCACCGCCTCCTCGCGGGCCGACAGGTCGGGCGACGGCGGGGCGACGGCACAGATTCGCTCGAACTCGGCCTCCATCTCCCGCTTGCGGGACTCCCACGCCTGGCGCTCGGCGGTCAACGCGGCGGCCTGAGCCTCCACCTCGCGTTCCCGCTCCGCTAACGCCGCTTCCCGCTCGAGGCCGTCCGACGGCTCCGACGGTGGCTCGGTCGGGGGCGGTGCGTGGGGCGGAGGTTCCAACGACTCCACGGGAATGAAGCGCGGGCTGAGGTAGCCGTTGGCCGAAAGGTCGAAGGTGATGTCGATGCCGGCGACGGAGAGCCGGTCGCCGTGGCCGACGGGCGTGGGCGTGTTCGCCGGCAGGGGCAAGTCGTTGAGCAGCACCGCGAGCGCCGTCGAGGGCCGGCGGACGCGGACGCCGTCAACTTTGCGGGTGATCTGGAGCGCGACGGGCGGCAGATTCGCCACCGGCAGGCGGAGGTCGCAGCCGGCCGCCCCGCCGATGAGGAACTCGTCGCCGCCGACCTCGTAGCCGACGGCCCGCCCGCCGCCCGTGCGGACTTCGAGCCGGACGCGCGGCCCCCCCCGGCCGGCGGCGGGGCCGGCGGGAACGGGGTGCGGCGGTGGCAGCGGGGCCATCATGGTTCCGTCCGTCCCCGGCGGCTGACCGGGGGTGGCTTCCTGCCTGGACTCTGGCGTTCGGCGATTGGACCGCATCCCGCCACCCGTGACAAGCCGAAGTGGTGGCGCGGAGAAGGCCGAAATCGAGCGCCGGCGGGGGCGCGGCAGTCGGTGGACGCTCAAGCTGCAGGCCAAGTGCCCCCGAATTCTCCCGCTTGAAAACAACGCAATCGCCCCATCCGGCGGCGGGCGAACGACATCCGCTTCCCGCTCCCAAATCGCCGGTAACGCGGGAGCGTTTCCGGATTCCGGGCGGAATCGCGGCCCCGAGCTTGACCCGCCCGCCGAAACGAGCCCGGAATCGGGCGACGGTTCACCCGCCTTTCTTCTCCTTCGCCGCCTCGTCGAGCCAGTGCCGCCAGTACGCGGGGGGCGTCCGCCAGTCGAAGTAGACGGCCAGCAGCCGCAAGCCCGTGCCGACGGCCACGGCCACCCCCGCGGCCGTCGGTGAGGGGATCTCCACCCACGTCCGGATCGCTACGTACAGCCCGGCCCCGGCGACGGCGGCGAGGCCGTAGAACTGGCCCGGCTTGAACAACAGCGGCTCCTCCCGTGTCAGCACGTCCCGCAGCACCCCGCCGCCGACCGCGTTCGTGACGCCCACCAGCACCGCCCCGAGCCCGCCGACGCCCGCCGCCAGCGCCCGGTCGGCCCCGACCACGGCGTACACCCCCAGCCCGACGGCGTCGAGCACGAGGAAGCCGCGTTCGAGCCGCGGCGACCACTGGCCGAGGGCCATGCCGGCCAGCCCGCCGGCGAGGACGGCGGCCAGGATGCGGTCGTCGCGGACGGCGGCCGGCGGGCCACTCTGGAGGTAAATGCCGTCGCGGATCAGCGACCCGCCGAGCCCGCCGACGAGGGCCAGGGCGAACACCCCGACCGGGTCGTACCGCCGCTGGGCCGCCGCGATGGCCCCGGCCACGGCCGACACGAACGTGGCGAACAGCTCGAACGCCAGCGGCAGGGCGATCGGCCCGTCGGGCATCGTCATCCGTCAACCCCTCCCCGGCGGCGTGGCGGCCGCGAAAAGGTTCAGGGTACGGGCCGAGTGGCGGGTTCGTAGGGCGGCGGTTCTAGCGCTGCAAGATGGGCAGGGCGTTGTTCGGCAGTTGCAGCACGATCAGGCTCATGGCGGTGGCGTAAGCCGGCCCGTGGCCCGGGTCGGTCCACACGCCGCCGGGCGACTCGCGGAGCTTCTTCAGGAGGTCGTCGCGGGCGGCCGGCAGCCACCGCGACCAGTACGGCCGGCCGGCCGTCCACATGGCCAGGGCGGCGTAGTATTGGCCGTAGTAGTAGTGCTGTGGCAGCGACTCGCGGAACGAGTGCGTCAGCCCGGGGCGGAACCCTTCGAGGTATCGCAGCCCGCGGGCGATCTCGTCCCCCTGGTAGACGCCGGCGCTGTAGAGGCCGACCACGGCCGCCGCCGACCGGGGGAAGGCCGAGTTCCCCTGGCCCTTGAAGTAGCTGAACCCGCCGTCGGGCAACTGGCAGCCGCGGATGTACTTCACCCCGCCGTCGACGACCGCTTTGCGGACGAACACGCCGGCGTTGCGGGCCGCCCGGAGGGCCATCATCTGCGCGACCGTGACCGAAACGTCGGCCAGCGGCGGGTTCGGGTCGTACCGCCAGCCGCCGTCCTTGTTCTGGGCGGTCACGGTGAACGCGGCCGCCTTCTCCAGCACCTCCCGCACCCGCTTCTGGCGGGCCGGGTCGGGGAACATGCCGCACGCCTCGGCCAGGAAGAGGGTGCCGAACCCGTGGTTGTACATGCCGCTCTGCCCGCCGCCGAAGCGGCCGCCGAACCCGTCGCCGCCGTTGAGGTAGCCCGGCGTGGCCCCCGACCCGGCGGCCATGACGAAATCGACCGCCCGGGAGACGTGCCGCCCGTACCGCCCCCGCCCGGGCTGGTGGCCGGCCCCCATGAGGGCGAGCCCGGCCAGGGCGGTGACGCCGACGGCGGTGCCGGGGAAGCGGTCCTGGAACGACCCGTCGGCGTTCTGCCCGTCGGCCAGGAAGGCGAGCCCGCGGTCGACGGCGGCCTGGGTTTCGGGCGTGATGAACTCGGCCCCGGACTCCGACCCGCCGGCCGCCGGGGGGGCGTCCTGGGCGTGCCCGGCCCACGACGACAGGACGCCGCCCGCCCCGCCGGCGGCGAGCGTGCGGAGGAACCGGCGGCGGTGGGCGGGGGCGGGCATGGGCATCTCGGAGAGAAACGAGTGGGGCACGGCAGGGGTGTGTCTTGGCGAACCCCGTCCCGGCAGGGCGGGGGTGGTGGTACCCGCCCGACTACCCCCGCCCGGACGGGACGGGGGTAGCCCCGACGGCGCCACCCCCCGCC
>JANPKP010000271.1:0-15206 GCA_031426095.1 Gemmataceae bacterium | reverse complement strand
CATCCGGGTGATCGCGGCGACGCACCAGGACCTGGAGAAGCTGGTCCGGGAGGGGAAGTTCCGGGAGGACCTGTTCTACCGGCTGAACGTCATCCGGATCGAGATCCCGCCCCTGCGGGAGAGGCCCGAGGACGTGCCGGTGCTGGCCGCCCACTTCGCCGCCAAGTTCGGCCGGCCGAACGCCCCCCCGCCGCAGTTCAGCCCGGAGGCCATGCAGCAGTTACTGGCCCACCCGTGGCCGGGGAACGTGCGGCAGCTGGAGAACGCGGTGGAGCGGGCGTGCGTGACCTGCCGGGACGGGACGATCCGCCCGCAGAACCTGCCGCCGGACGTGGCCCGCAAGGGCGACGGCAAGGGGAGCCCGTTCCAGGTGGACCTGGCCCGGACGCTGCCGGAGCAACTGGCGGAGCTGATCGCCACGTTCGAGGAGCGCTACCTGCGGCGGGCCCTGAAGCGGACGCGGGGCCACGTCGGCAAATGCGCCAAGGTCAGCGGCCTCTCCCGGCGGAGCATTACGGACAAGATCGCCAACTACAAGATCGACAAGGGCGAGTTCAAGAAGGAGTGACGGGCGTGCCCGGCGGGAAACGCCGGATCACAACACGCGACCCGGCTCGGCCGGGGTCCTCCAGCTACCGCGTCACGCCGACCGCCTTCCAGTGCAACCGGGACTGGCCCCTCGCGAAGCTGGTGACCTGGACCTTGAACCCGTCCGGCCGCTGCTCCACCGCCCTCGGGTCGTGGACCCAGGGGTGCGTCGGGAAGGTCAAGTTCGGCGTGCTCCCGAACGGGGCCGGGTCGAACACCTCGATCGGCTCCAGGCGATTCACCTCGACCACGCCCTCCTGGACGGAGGTCGCGTCCGGCCCGGCCGCCCGGGGTCGGTCGCAACCCCAAAGGCAGATGCACCCCGTGAGGACGGCGGGGAGGGGCGATCGCACGGAATTCACCCCCGGATGGCCGAACGAAACCGTTCCACAGCCTGGGCCGCCAGAGCGACAATGACCCGCGCGTAGCGAACGTGCGGCCCCGGTCCGCTGCAGCGTCCGGGTCGGCGTAGATCATTTGTCGAGATGACCCTGGGGAGGAAGGTCCAGAACCTGCCCCTGCGCGAGCAACCGCTTGCGCAACTGATGGTACGGTACGTCATGGACGGCGACACCCTCCTTGGCCGCCAGCGCCGCCGCCACTCCCGCGCCCTGGCCGATGACCATCCACGCCCCCTCGATTCGGAGCGACGAGATTCCGACGTGCGTGCAGGACAGCGCGACGGGCACCAGCAGGTTGACACACTGTTCGGGCTTCGGGAGTACCGAGCGGTAGGGGACGTGGTAGGCGTAGCCCTGCTTCGGATCAGATTTTCGCACCGGGAAGATCGTGCCCTCGTTGATCACGCCGCCGCCTTTGAGGGCGACCCGCTGGCAATCATGCGAGTCGATCGGGAACGAGGAGATCGCGATCGGGTCGTCCTTCTTCGGCTCGTCGCGAATGTCTTTCTGGCTGATGACGTACTGGCCCTTCATCCGTCGAGACTCGCGTACATACAGCGCCGGAGGAAAGTGGCTGGTGCCAGCGAACTCGTCCTTGCACAAGCCGTACCGCCCGTAGGTGTTCCGAACCCCCTTGGGAACGGCGGGGTCGGTGGTCAAGAACTGATAAAACCCGAGCGTGTACTGCTTGTGGGCTTCCCAGATCGCTTTCCGCCCCGCCTCGTCCGCCTTGTGCCAGTCGTTGCAACCGCCGACGAGACCGATGGAAAACTGGTGGCCGATCGAGTTGTTGCCGTCCGACTTGTCACCCGGCAACGGATACAGATCGAATCCGACCTGCTTGCTGTTGCCGCCGGCCGTGAGGAATCGGCGGATCAACTCGAAGCGGGCCGGGTCGTACTTGTCCGCGACCGGCATCGGAACGCGATTCGCGGGATTCGCCGTGAGGCAGAGCCGAAAGCTGTAGGTCATGACGTTCCGATCGCCCGCCTCGTCGGGGCCGCCGGCGTCGGTCGTGACGAGCGGCAGGGGTTTGCCGTTGTCGCCGAACCCGTTGACGTTCATCTTTGATTTAGGATACCGCTTGCCGGCCAGGGACTCTCCGAACTCCGCCCGGCCTTCCCGGCCGATGGTCCAGTCGACGCCGGCTTCCGCCATGAGGTCCCCCTCGTATGTGCAATCGATGAATACTTTGGCCTTGAATTCTCCATTCTTCGTGACGAGGGATGTGACGCGGGCACCGTCCTTCTTGACGGACTTGAGCCGTTCATTCGCGAGAACCCTGACCCCTGCTTCGTCGAGCATTTTCCTCGTCACCCGCATCGCGACGTGCGGCTCGAACACCCAACGCGCTTGATCCTTCACGGCGGGGTCGTAGGGGGCTTTGGCCCCACGATCCGTATAGTCCTTGACGACGCGCGTGTGCCATTCGTGGAACAGTCCCATCAGGGTCGAGCGCACCATTTGGTTGGAATCGCAATGGCTCAGCCCGCCCGTGTTCATCCCACCCACGTGATCGGTCGGTTCCAGCAGGACGACGGACGCACCCTCGCGGGCCGCCGCGATGGCGGCGCAAAAGCCGCCCGGGGTCGAGCCGTAGACAATGACGTCCGCGTCCGATGCGGCGACGGCCGGTTGCGCCATCGACGACAACAACACGGGTAAGAGCAGGTGGATGAACCGCATCATGTGCTCGTGCTTTCCGATTGGTTGTGTCCGCAAGGATGTTCATGGCCGAACGACCCGGCCCAGCGGCGGCGGGACCCTGGTGAGCTATGAAGGCCCGGAAACGAACCATGCCCCGCGGTCGGCTGCAGCGCTCGGGTCGGCGTCCGGGGTCGCGTTTGAGGGCTACTTGTCTTTTGCGGGGGTCGGTTCTGTCAATATCGCGGTGGAATCCAACTGGAACGTGGCGTTGGTCACATGGACCTTTGCCACGCCCTCACCGTGGTGATAGGCACCATAACGCATGGTCGTGCTTTTGGCCGAAAGTGGAAAGTCGCCGCTCGCCGCATATTTGCCGTTGATCCAGATGTGGTATCGCGCTCCGTCGGCTTGCAATTTGACGGCGAATTTGTCCGTCATCGGGACCGCGGCCAGCAACGGACGGTCGGTGCTGTTACCCTTGTGGATCTGCCACTTGGTCCCATCCTTGCCTGGGAAGGCCGTGATGAAGCACATCGGCTTGTGTGCGTCCTCGGCCCCCGGAAAGTGGTTGAGTAGCTGGAAGATCGTGGTATTATTGGCCGCATCAAGTTTAAAGGTGGCGCTAAAGGTGTAGACGCCTTTGCCATCTCGGATCTGCCCCTTGCCGTTGAACTCGCGCTCCACTCGGGGGGTCAGCCGCTGGCCTTTTTTTCTGTCTGCTGCGGCGATGATGAAGGTTTCTGTATCCCCGGATGTGGAATAGCCATGACCGTCGATGCGATGTCGGTCATCAGTCGTTGCACGATAGGTGGTGGCGGCGGGGGCGGCGGCGGAAGCCAAGACGCCGCCGACCAACACCACGAAGATGGATTTTGTATACGCGTACACGGTTATCCTTCGTGTTCGGGATCATACGCTCTAACGAGGCAACCCACATGGCTCACGGTGCATGAAACCCCGATGTGAACGGCCGGTTTCGGTGTCCTTCCACGCCGAACCAGTGTTACGGCCTACTCGCCAGTTGGCCGACCGGGCCCGGCGTGCCCGCTTTGCGCTCGGCCTACAGGCCGAGCGTAAGCGCCCGCGAATCGCCCGTCAAACCCCAACTCGCGGGGCCCACTCGCCCGCGTCACAACCGGCCGGCCGGACTCGTCACCCCCCGGCCGCCGGCGTTCAGGACGTGCGTGTCGATCAACGTCGTCACGTCGTCGTTGCCCCGCAACTCCTGCACCGTGCGGATGTCGTACCCGTCCTCGATCGGGTGGGTGGCGAAGCTGTGCCGGAACGAGTGGCTCGTCGCCCGCGTCGTCAGCCCCGAGGGGGGCGGTCATCGGCCCCGCCTATCGGGGGCGTTGCCGGCGGGTGGTGGCACGCGGGCGGCGGATCGCTAATCATTCCTTACGCCCGGGCGACCCGCGCCCGGCCCCACCCCGAGGAGACCGACCGATGGCGGCCCACGTCCAGAAGGAAGCCCCGGCCTTCACCGCGACCGCGGTGGTGAACGAGGAGTTCAAGGAGATCAAGCTCGCCGACTACCGCGGCAAGTACGTCGTCCTGTTCTTCTACCCGCTCGACTTCACCTTCGTCTGCCCGACCGAGATCATCGCCTTCAGCGACCGCGTCAAGGACTTCCACGACCGCAAGGCGGAAGTCATCGGCGTGTCGGTGGACAGCCAGTTCAGCCACCTGGCCTGGATCAACAGCCCGCGGGCGGCCGGCGGCCTCGGCGGGCTCAAGTACCCGCTCGTGGCCGACATCACCAAGAGCATCAGCGCCGACTACGGGGTGCTGCTGCCGGAAGCGGGGGTGGCCCTCCGCGGTCTGTTCCTGATCGACCCGAAGGGCGTCATCCGGCACATCACCATCAACGACCTGCCGCTGGGCCGGAGCGTGGACGAGGCCCTGCGGGTGCTCGACGCCTGGCAGCACTTCGAGAAGCACGGCGAGGTCTGCCCGGCCGACTGGAAGCCGGGGTCGCTGACGATCAAGCCGGGGGTGAAGGAGTCGAAGGAGTACTTCCAGAAGGCGGGGAAGTGAGTGGCGTCGGGCGACGGGGCGGCGGTGCCCCGTCCGACTCCGGCCGGGCGGGCGGTCCTCGAAGGGCCGCGACGCCCGGGACGGGCGAACGAGGGGCGGGTGGCGGTGGGTGAACCCGCGGTCGGGCGGTCACGACGAACGGATTGGAGCCCCGACGGGGCGGTAGACGATCTGCCGCCCCATTGGGGTCGGCGACGGGTCCAGGGGTTCACACCCCTGCGTGGTGACGGATTCCCCCTCGGGGTCGGCGGGCGGGCCGCGTTCCCGGTGGCGGTGGGGCGGGTGCCGCGCGGCCTCACCCCCGCGGGTCGGCCGGCACGGTGGCCGGGGCCGGGGCCGGGATCGGCGGCTTGGTCCCGTGGATGGCCTCGTACACCTCTTCGCGGTGGACGGGCACGTCCTTGGGGGCCACGATGCCGAGGCGGACCTTGTCGCCGCGGATCTCGACGACGGTGATGACCACGTCGTTGTTGATGACGATCGACTCGTTTTTTTTCCTGGACAGGACCAGCATGGGTGTCTATCTTTCCGTGAGTCCGGGGTGAACGCGGGGGGTCCGTCCCGCCCGGTCCGCCGATCCTGGGGCCCGCTCCGCACGCCCCTGTAAGCCCGCTTCCCCAACGCCCGCCGGCCGGAACGCCGGCCAATGAACTCGTCCCCGCACGTTCCCCGTGCGGCCGCTGCGCCTTCCCTCTCATCCCACTGTAAAAGCGTGCCAATTCCGCCGTCAAGGACCATTCCCAGGGTTGGGAGCGGTTTTTCCGGATTTGTGCTGCCCTAACCGGCGGTCCCGAATCGTTTTCGGAAAGCCGTTCAAGTTTGGTTGCAAAATGCTCGGGCGGGTCGGAAACGGCTCAGGGGCGGGGCGGCCGGGATGTGTCTGATTAGGTGGCGCGTCGCTCTTGTGGGGTGGGCCAAGTCCGCCCAGTCCCACCGCGTGAGGTTATCGGTGTGGGGGTGGTGGGACTGCGCGGACTCGTCCCACCCTGCGGGAGACTACGGGAAGCTGACGGCCCGCACCTCGCCCCGCGTCGCCTCGCCGCGCCAGAAGCCGACCACGCCGCGAACGGTGGGGTCGGGGTCGGCGTCGGCCAGCCGGTCCACCCAGGGGGTGGGGGAGAGCTTTCGTTCCACGGCGACCCGGGCGGCGGCCACGCGGACGGCCGGGTCGGTGTCGTGCCCGAGGCGTTCGAGCCAGGGGGCGGGGTCGCGGACGTCGTCGTCGTCGAACCGGAGGTCGGCGGCGAACGCGAGACGCCGGGTGGCGTCGGGGTCGGTCAGGCGGCCGGCGAGGGCGATCTCGGCGTCCGTCCGCCCGCGGCTGCCGAGGGCGGCGTGGGTGGCGGCCCGCACGGCGGCGTCCGGGTCGTGGAGCCAGCGGGCGAGTTCCTCGTCGCCGACCACCGGGTCGCCGTCGGACGCCGGCCCGACGGCGAACATCGCCGCCCGCCGCACCTCGGCTTCGGGGGCGTTCAGCAACGGCACGACCGAAGCCCGCAGGTTCACGGCCGGGTGCAGGGCCAGCGGCACGGCCGCGAGCCGGGTCGAAGCGTCGGGGGAGGCCAGGGCTGCCGCGACGGCCGCCCGGCAGCGCTCCGCGTGGGCGGTTCCCGTTCGCTTCAACACCACCGGCAGCAACGCGAACGTCGCCTTCGGGCCGGCCCCGGAATCGAGGACGCGGCCGGCGAGGGCGACGGCCCGGGGGTCGCCGTCCGGCAGGGCGTCGAGGCTCTTTCCGAGGGCGGCTACGGCGGCCGGGTCGTCGGCCTTGAGTGCTCCGAGGAGCGGGGGAAGGCCGTCGTCGCCGAGCGCCGCGAGGCGGTCGGCCCACGCCTTACGGGTGTCGTCCGCGGCGTGATGGAAGCGGTACGCCGCGTACCGGGCCTGCACCGCGGGCGACGAGTACGCCCACGCCCCGCCGGCCGCGGCGGCGGCGAGGAGCCCGCCGAGGACGACCCACCGCGTCCGCCCCGACCGCTGTTCGCGTGGCATGATGGTCGCCCCCTCTACCGGAATCGGCGGGCGAATGTAGCCCGACGGCCGGCGGGGGGGCAAGGGCAAACGCCGAGGGCCCGGGGTTAGCCCCCGGGCCCTCGACGGACACCCCTTGTGGGGGTCGCGGGCCGCCGTCACTTCTTCTTGGCCGGGGCCGCCGGGGCGGCCGGCTTCGCGTCCTTCTTCGACGCCTTGGGCTTCTTCTTTTCCTTGCCCTGGGAGTTGTTGCCCTTTGCCATGACGCCGACCTCGCTGCGGACTCGTGGGAGACGCGGGCGACGTGCCCGGTGCCACCAGTGTAACCCACCCGCCGGCCCGGCGCAACCGGAAGGGAACGCTTTCCCACGCCTGCGGCCGGGACGAAGCCGCGAAAGTCAACCGGCGGCGGGCCGAAAGCGGCGACGCTCCCGCGTTACCGCAGGATTTGGGAGCGATTCCCGATCCGCCTATCGGCCTTGCGGTTCGGGAGACCCCACCCCCGTCGATGCGGTAAAAGGCGGGAACGCCCGCCGGGCCGGGGTCGGCTGGACACGGGGGCGGGGTGGCGACACAATACGCCCCGACGGACGGACACGCACAGGGGACGGCCCCGGGGGGGTACACGAGTGAGCAAGCACGCGCGGGACGTGGCGGTCGGCGTCCTCAAGTACGGCATCGGCTTCGGGCTGCTGGCGTGGATCATCACGTCCAACTGGAACGACAAGGTCGATCCGCCGTCGCCCGGCCTGGGCACGCTCCTGAGCCGGCCCATCGCCTACGACGCCCTCGCCTGGGCCGCCGTCCTCATGGCCGTCACGGTGTCGCTCCAACTCGTCCGCTGGTTCCTCCTCGTGCGGGCCCTCGACCTCGTCTTCACGCTGCGGAACGCCTTCCGCCTCGGCCTCATCGGCTACTTCTACAACACCGTGCTGCCCGGGTCCGTCGGCGGCGACCTCCTGAAGGGGTACTTCATCGCCAAGGACCAGCCGGCCCGCAAGGCGGCGGCCGTAGCGACCGTGATCGCCGACCGGGCGATGGGCCTGTTCGGCCTCATCCTGTTCGTGGCCGTGTCCGGCTCCGTGGCCTGGGCGATGGGCGACGAGCGGCTGCGGACCAAGCCGGCCCTGCAAGACATGGTGGTGGTGACGGCCGGGATCGCCGGCGCGTCGGCCGCGGGGTTCCTCCTGCTCGGGCTGCTGCCGGCCCGCCGGGCGGACCGCTTCGCCGGCCGCCTCAGGGGGCTGGGGAAGGTCGGCCCGACGCTCGCGGAGGTGTGGTACGCGGTGTGGGCGTACCGCCAGCGGCTCGGCACGGTGGTCCTGGGCGTGGCGGTGACGGCGGTCGCCCACCTGGCGATGGTGTCGTCGTTCTACTTCGCGTCGCGGGCCTTCACCGCCGACGACCCGGCCGCGATCCCGACGTTCCAGGAGATCATGGTGGTGGCCCCGATCGGGTTCATCGTCCAGGCGCTGCCGCTGTCGCCCGGCGGGGTGGGGGTGGGGGAGGCGGCGTTCGCCAAGCTGTACGAGCTGTGCGGCCGCGACGGGGCGAACGGCCTGGCCGCCCGGCTGGCCCTGCGGCTGGTCGAGTGGGGCCTCGGGGCCTGCGGCTACGTCGTCTACCTGCGGATGAAGAAGGAACTGCCGACGGGAGAGCCGGGCACGATGGCGGAATTGGTGGGGACGGAGCCGGCGAAGGTGGGGTGATTCAAGCCGAAAGCCCACCCGTGAAGACGGGTGGGCTTGTTGGTCGAACGCCGCGCATGAAATAAACCGGTCGGGTCATCAGCCGCCTCTCCCCTCGGCTGATGAACCCGACCGGTTTTTCGTAACGATTCCCGCACCTTCGAGCTGGAACAGGGCCGCCTCTCCCCTCGGCCTGTCCCGCACCCGTCGGCTTTCGAGTCTCGTTGAGAAAAGCTAAAGCAGAGGGTGTGCCAAACGCCGCGCGGGAATCGGCACTGATCGCCGCCGTTTGGTGATTATGCTTGCAATTCCAGCGGTCTGCGTCGCGCAGAATCGAGTCGCATCGGCCGTCTGTGATCGGAAGCCGCCGCCTGCCTGCCCCGCTCTCTGGCACCGAGTGCCGGCCGCGTGGGCGGCGTGCCACGAAGCGCGACAGTGGCACGCCCCACATCGTCGCGCCCGGCTGCCGGTTTCCCTCAAACCGAGACCGCCCACCGCCCGACCTCCTTACTGGGATCGTTGACGGGCCGCCGGAGCGGGGCATACGATCCTCTTTAACCGGCACGACCCGCACCCGACCCGCCGCCCCGGAGCCGTCATGGCCACGGACGTCCGCCTGAAGGAAGAGTTGCCGACGATCACCGACCTACTGGTGGAGACGTACACCGAGTGTGGGCGTCTCCACCACCTCGGGCACGAGCCGCTGCCGAGCCGGGACGCCGTCGCCGACATCCTCGCCGACCTGCACGAGGTCCTGTTCCCGGGGTACGGCAAGCGGCAGAGCCTGCACCTGTCGAACATCGGCTTCTACGTCGGCAACCTCATCGACGCCCTGCACGACAAGCTGACGACGCAGATCGCCCGGTCGCTGCGGCACGAGTTGCACTGCGAGGCCCCGCACTCCGACTGGGACGCCCTGGCCCAGCCGAAGGCGGTCGAGCTGCTCCGCCGGCTGGCCGGCGTCCGCCTGACGTTGCAGCAGGACGTGGACGCGGCGTACCGCGGCGACCCAGCCGCCCGCAGCCACCACGAGATCGTCTTCAGCTACCCCGGGCTGGAGGCGGTGGCCGTCTACCGCATCGCCCACGAACTGTACCGCCTGGGGGTGCCGTTCATCCCGCGGATGATGACGGAAGTGGCCCACTCGAAGACGGGCATCGACATCCACCCCGGGGCGACGATCGGGCCGGGCTTCTTCATCGACCACGGGACGGGGGTGGTGATCGGCGAGACGTGCGACATCGGGCGGAACGTGAAGCTCTACCAGGGGGTGACGCTCGGGGCGTTGAGCTTCACGAAGGACGACGACGGGAGCCTCGTCCACGGCACGTACAAGCGGCACCCGACGCTGCGGGACGACGTGGTGGTGTACGCGAACGCCACCATCCTGGGCGGCAAGACGGTGGTCGGCGAGCGGTCGGTGATCGGGTCGAACGTCTGGCTCACGGAGCCGGTGCCGGCCGACACGACGGTGGTGCTGGAGAAGCCGAAGCTCCGCGTCCGCGACTCGAAGACGCCGCCGTCGGGCGACGACTTCCTGATGTTCTACATCTGAGCGGGGGCGGTTTGGGGTCGCCCCGTTGGGGCTACCATTTCGCTCACGTCCCCGTACCAGGGCCTGACGGCCCTGGCTATTCTCGGTGGCCCCGGTGGGGCCGAAGACAGGGTGCCGAGCAAGTTCATGAACACCGGCCCGAAGCTGACAACTCTCGGTGGTTCGGGGGCCGATTAGGCTTGCCGTTCGCCAGGTGCGAAAATCTCGCCCCAACGGGGCGACCGACAATAGCCAGGGCCGTCAGGCCCTGGTACGATCGGCCGCATCCACCCTCGTAGCCCCACCGGGGCGACCCGGCCCCCGCGTGTGTCCGTGCCCCAATCCCTCGCCGCGATCCACCTGCACGTCATCTTCAGCACCAAGAACCGCGAACCGTGGCTGGCGGCCGACCTCGCCCCGCGAATCCACGCTTACTTCGGTGGGATCGCCCGATCCAACGGGTCTTGCCTACACACCAGCGGCGGGATGCCCGATCACGTCCACCTGCTCCTCTCACTCGGGCGGGAACAGACGGTGGCCGGGCTCGTGGGTGGGTTGAAGGCGGCTTCGTCCCGGTGGGTCCACGACACCTTCGCCGACCGGGCCGGGTTCGGGTGGCAGGCCGGGTACGGGGCGTTCTCGGTCAGCCCGTCGCAACTGTCGGTGGTGCGGAGTTACATCGACACGCAGGCCGAACACCACCGGGCGCGGACGTTCCAGGAGGAGTACCGCAGATTTCTACAGAAGCACGGAATCGAATGCGACGAGCGGTACGTGTGGGATTGAGGGTGGGGGCATCCCGTCGGTCACATCACCAGCCGCCGCCTCGCGGCCTTCGCCCGGTTGCACTCGCCGCAGGTGCCGCGGACCACCAGCGTCCGCCCGGCCGGCTGGAACCCGTGGTCGGACGCCACCCGCTTGAGCACGTCGTCGAGCCCGTCGTCGTGGAATTCGATCATGGCCCCGCACGACTCGCACACCAGGTGGTCGTGGGCCGGGTAGCCGTAGTCGTGGTCGTACACCGTCCGCGTGCCGACCTCGATCCGCCGGAGGAGGCCGGCGTCCACGAGTTTCGTGAGGGTGCGGTAGACGGTGGCCCGGCTCACGCTCTTGCCGGCGTCCTTCAGGTTGTCGATGAGCTGGTCGGGGTCGAAGTGGCTGTGGCGGGCGAAGACGTGGGCCACGAGTTCCCGCTGCTGGTCGGTGAACCGCTGCGGCGTGGGGCGGCTGGCGAGGTACTCGCGGAACTTCTCTTCCGGCGACTGCGACACGCTGACGGCGGGCAACGACACCGGGCGACCTCCTGCGGGTTGGGTCAGCCCCCGCCGGCCGACCCGGGGGGCATCCCACGCCCCCATTATAGCGGGGCCGCGACCCCGCCGCCCGTTCCCGCCCGCGGTCACGTCCCGGCGTCGGCCCGCCGGATTAACGCCGCCTCGGCGTCGGCCCACACGTCGTCCCGGTCGTAGTGGCCGGCGGCGAGGGCGGCCTTGACGCGGGCCACGAGGTCGTGCCGGACGCCGTCCGGGCCGGGCCGCTCGGCGCAGCCGGCCGAGAGCGAGGCCGGCGGGCGGGCCGGTGCGTCGAACCGCGGGCGGGCGAACGCCCCGAGGTCGGTGCCGGCCGGCTTCAGCCGCCACGTCTGCCAGCGGCGGGGACACGACTCACGCATGGTCCGTCTCTCCCTGCGGGCGCGGCCGGGGTGGTCCCGGGGGCGTGCCGGCAGTTGGTGTCGCGGGGCGGCGGGGCTTCGGGAACCCGCTACTCTCCGCAGTCGGGGCGTTTCACAGTCCCGCGGCCGGCGGTCCGGGGGCCGACCCGGGTCCGCGTCCTCGCCGGCCGTCCGCTCGTCGGTGTTGAACCGCGTGGGGCTTTCCGCCCGGGGGATACCGGACACCCGTTCAGGGGCCGCCGTCCCGCATTCTACGCATGGTCTATCGTCGGGCGGTGCGCGGGCCGGTGAACGATTTCGCACCACCGCCCGCCCGCCCGGAACCTCCCGCGCCCCGGGGCGTGCGTTGCCCGGATGTTGCGCGGCTCGCGGGTTCCGTCGCCCCGCCCCCGTTACGAATCGACAACCCGCGATCGTTCCGCTCAAGCCCGTGCGGCTTGAGGGAATCGGCGGCGTCCGCCGGCTCGTACTTTGAGGATAACGGGGCCGGGGCCGCCGCGCAAATCGGCAATCACGCCACGAATCGACGGACCCGCACGGCGGGACCGCGTTCACGGCAAAGACGGGAGGGTCGGCGGCGCGGACGTCAAGACTGTCGCGGGCCCGTTTGCAACCTCGGAGCCGCCGATCGCGGCGGATTCCGCCGACGCTCCCGCGTTACCGCTCATTTGGGAGCGGTCTCCGCAAGCGACACGCCGGCCCCGGGATGGGGAAATGCGTTGTGAAAAAAGCGGGGGAATCCGGGGGCGCACCGACGGCCGCCCGAACGTCTGCCACCCCCCGGGGGCCGACCGGCGTGCGAAAACTGCCCACCCCACGGGGGGCTGTTCCGCGTAAAATGCCCCCTTCGGCACCGCACGGGACACGGCGAGGGCGACATGGGCGAGAAGTACATCTTCACCATCCGGCACCTGACCAAGCACTACGGGAAGAGGGAAATCCTCAAGGACGTCTACCTCTCCTTCTACCCCGGGGCCAAGATCGGCGTCATCGGCTCCAACGGGGCCGGCAAGTCGACCCTGCTCAAGATCATGGCCGGGGACGACAAGGATTTCATGGGCGAGGCGTGGGCCGACGACGGGGCCACCGTCGGGTACGTCCCCCAGGAGCCGCACCTGACGGCCGGCAAGACGGTGCTGGAGAACATCGAGGAGGCCGTCGCCCCCATCCGGGCGCTTTTGAAGAAGCAGGAGGAGATCGGCGAGGCTTTCGCTCAGGACGGGGCCGACTTCGACAAGCTCTCGGCCGAGATGGACAAGGTCCAGGCCCGCATCGACGCCACCGACGCCTACAACCTCGACCGGATGCTCGAAATGGCGATGGACGCCATGCGGCTGCCGCCGCCGGACGCCCCGGTGGAGCAACTCTCCGGCGGCGAGCGGCGGCGGGTGGCGCTCTGCAAGATGCTCCTCCGCCGGCCCGACCTGCTGCTGCTGGACGAGCCGACGAACCACCTCGACGCCGAGAGCGTGGAGTGGCTCGAACACCACCTGATGAGCTACCCCGGGGCCGTCGTGTCCGTGACGCACGACCGCTACTTCCTCGACAATGTGGCCAAGTGGATTCTGGAACTGGACCGCGGCCGGGGCATCCCGTGGGAGGGGAACTACAGCGGCTGGCTCGACCAGAAGCGGAAGCGGCTGGCGGTGGAGGAGAAGCAGGAGTCGGCCCGGCAGAAGCAACTCGCCCGGGAGCTGGAGTGGGCCAAGATGGCCCCCCGCGCCCGCATGGCCAAGAGCAAGGCCCGCCTCGCCGCCATCGACAAGATGCAGGCCCAGGAGTTCGAGGAGCGGGACGAGGACCTGGTGATCCAGATCCCGCCCGGCCCGCCGCTGGGCGACCTCGTGGTGCGGGCCGAGGGCGTGAAGAAGGCGTTCGGCGACAACCTGCTCTACGACGACATGACGTTCAACCTGCCCAAGGGCGGGATCGTCGGCATCATCGGCCCGAACGGGGCGGGCAAGACGACGCTCTTCAAGATGATCGTCGGCCAGGAGCAACCCGACGGCGGCAAGCTGACCGTGGGGCCGACGGTCAAGCCGGCCCACGTCGACCAGAATCGGGACGCCCTGACGGCCTCGAACAGCGTCTTCGAGGAGATCACCGGCGGCACCGACTACATCATGTTGGGGAAGCAGAAGATCGCCAGCCGGGGGTACTGCGCCCGGTTCAACTTCAAGGGCACCGACCAGCAGAAGCGGGTCGGCGACTGCTCCGGCGGCGAGCGGAACCGCATCCACCTGGCCAAGCTCCTCCGCAGTGGCGGCAACCTCCTCCTGCTCGACGAGCCGACGAACGACCTCGACGTGGACACCCTGCGGGCGCTCGAAGAAGCCCTGATTAACTTCGCCGGGTGTGCCGTGGTCATCAGCCACGACCGCTGGTTCTTGGACCGGATCGCCACCCACATCCTGGCGTTCGAGGGGGACAGCAAGGTGGTCTGGTGCGACGGCAACTTCCAGGTGTACGAGGAGCAGAAGCGGGCCCGCCTCGGGGCGGCGGCCGACCTGCCGACGCGGATCAAGTACCGGAAGCTGCACACGTGAGTCACGCCGTGCGAATCGCTTTACGTCTCCTCGCAACGCTCGCCATCGCCGCCCCCGCGGCGGCCGCCCCGCTGCCGGCGTGGGACGCCAAGTTCGCCGGCACCGACGGCTGGATCGGCGGCGACGGGGCGTACTCCGTCGAACTCGGCCCGAAGCGTGTCCTCTGGCTGTTCGGCGACACCCTCTTGGGCAAGGTGAAGGACGGCAAGCGGACCGGGGCGGCGTTCGTGAACAACACGGTGGCGATCCAGAGCGGGCACGGGCCGGACGCGGCCATCCGTTTCGTGAGCGGCAAGGCGAAGGACGGCAAGCCGGCGGCGCTATTCGTGCCGGCGGACGGGAAGGGGTGGTACTGGCCGCAGGACGGCGTCCGCGTCGGCGGCAAGCTCTACCTCTTCCTGGCCCTCATCGAGAAGGCGAAGGGGCAGTCCGACGCCTTCGGCTTCAAGCAGACGGGCGAAGTGCTCGGCGTGGTCGAGAACCCGGACGACGAGCCGGAGGCGTGGCGGCGGACCGACCTGCCAATCCCGCACACCGATTACACGAAGGACGGCGAACGCTCGTGGGGCTCGGCGGTGCGGGCCGACGGCGGGTTCGTGTACGTCTACGGCTTCCGCGAAACGGGGAAGGCGCTCGACCGCAAGAAGCTGACCGTGGCCCGCGTCCCGGCCGGCAAGCTCGCCGACTTCGCCGAGTGGCGGTTCCGCACGGCCGACGGGTGGGGCGAGAAGCCGGCCGACGCCGCCCCGTTGGCCGGCGGCGTCGCGTCCGAGTTCTCCGTCACCAAGCGGCCGGCCGGCGGGTTCGTGATGGTCTACACCGAGAACGGCATCGGCGATCGCATCGTGGCCCGCACCGCGGACAAGCCCGACGGCCCGTGGTCGGCCCCGGTACTGCTGCACACGACTCCGGAGATGAAGCGAGACAAGGGCGTGTTCAGCTACGCCGCGAAGGCCCACCCGTGGGCCGCGACGGGCGACGAGTTGGTGGTGAGCTACTGCGTGAACACCTGGGAGTTCGCCCGCCTGTTCAAGGACGACGCGGTCTACCGGCCGATGTTCGTGGGGTCGAAGTAGGGCGGGTTGAGGTCGGCTCTGCGACCGAAGCCCACGTCGGTGACGC
>JANPKP010000270.1:0-11282 GCA_031426095.1 Gemmataceae bacterium | reverse complement strand
GGGTATCAGGGGGCTCACGCCCCCCGCTCGCCGGGGCGGCTGTGAACGTCGAGGTTCCCGCGTGAAGCGCCTTCTTCTTCTCGCCGCGTTGCTCGCCGTCGCGGCCGGGCCGCCGCCCGATGTCGTGGACGCCTCCACGCTCGACCGCAAGATTACGTGCGGTTACCAGGGGTGGTTCCGCTGCCCGGGGGACGCCGCGGACTCGGGGTGGGTCCACTGGTCCCGCGACGGCAAGCGGCTCACCAAGGACACGCTCAGCGTCGAGATGTGGCCCGACACCGCCGAGTACGCCGACGCCGAGCTGTACGCGGTTCCGGGGTTCACGCTGCCCGGCGGCAAGCCCGCGAGGCTGTTCAGCTCCGACGACGCGGCCACGGTGTTGCGGCACTTCCGCTGGATGAAGGGTTACGGCATCGACGGGGCGTGGCTCCAGCACTTCGTGGTCGAACTGCCGGGTGCCCCCGGGGAGAAACGCCACCCGTCGCGGCTCCGCGTCCTCAACCACGTCCGGGCCGCCGCGAAGGAGACGGGGCGGGCGTGGGCGCTCACCTACGACATGACCGGGATGCCGGCCGACCGGCTCGTCGACGTGCTGACGGCCGACTGGAAGCGGCAGGTGGACGGCGGCGCGACGGCGGACGGGCGTTACCTCCACCACGCGGGCAAGCCGGCCGTCATGCTGTTCGGCTTCTACCGCGACAAGCTCACCCCCGAGCAGGCGAACAAGCTCGTCGACTTCTTCAAGGCCGGCGGGCCGTACGCCGCCCACGTCGTCGGCGGCGGCGAGTGGTTCTGGCGGCGGGGGGCGGACCCGGCGTGGCGGGCCGTGTGGGGGCGGTTCGACACCGTGTTGCCGTGGAACGTCGGCAACCTCGCCGGCGGGCCGGGCGGCGTGAAGGCGGCGGCGACCGCCCCGTGGGCCGACGACCTCGCCGAGTGCGAGCGGCTCGGCGTGCGGTGGCTGCCGGTCGTCTACCCCGGGTTCAGTTGGGACAACCTCAAGCGGAAGCCGGCCGGCACCACCACCGTGCCGCGCCGCAAGGGGGCGTTCCTGTGGGAGCAGTTCCACGGGCTGGCGAAGCTCAAGGTGGACACCGCTTACGTCGCCATGTTCGACGAGGTGGACGAGGCGACGGCCATCTTCAAAGTGACGGACGGCCCGCCGGTTGAAGGGCACTTCGTGGGGACGGAAGGGATGCCGGGCGACTGGTACTTGAGGCTCACCGGCGAGGGCGGGCGGATGCTGCGGGGCGAACGACCGATCGTGCCGGGGGTGCCGCTGGTGCCGTGAGAAGGGGTGGCAACACTGCGTCCCCGGCCCGCCCACCCGTGCGCACCCGGGTGCGCAGGGGAACGCCCTCAAATCCCGCCCTCAAGCCACTTCCACCGCCCGCCACCCGATTCCGCCCGCCCGCCGCCGATTGGCACGGCCGCTGCTTATACTTCCGCCGAGTGACCAGGAGTTGGTTCCAAGCCACTCAGCACCCCTATCGAGGACATCCCATGTTACGCTGGGCCGTCATGTTCCTGGTCATCGCTCTCGTGGCCGCCCTGTTCGGTTTCGGGGGCGTGGCCGGCGTCGGGATGGAGGCCGCCAAGATTCTGTTCTTCGTGTTCCTCGTCCTGTTCGTCGTCAGCCTCGTGCTCGGCAACCGGGGCTCGCGCAGCGACATCGTGTGACGCTCGCCGCCGCAAGCCTCCGACCCGAACGGCCCGTCCCCATGGACGGGCCGTTCGCGTTTGCCGGCCACCCCCGGGCGTGGCACGTCCGATGCTCTTACGCCCCGCCGGTCCCGAACGAGTTCCCCACGGAGCCGCCCGATGAACCTCCGCGACGCCGGCGTGCTGGTGAAGGACGCCGGCCTGAAGTTCATCAAGGACAAGGCCAGCCGCCTCGGGGCGGCCCTCGCCTTCTACACCGCGCTGTCGCTCTCGCCGCTGCTGCTCGTCTGCATCGGCATCGCCGGGCTGGTGTTCGGGGCCGACGCCGCCCGGGGGGAGATCGAGCACCAGATCAAGGGGCTCGTCGGCGACGAGGGGGCGACGGCCATCCAGAGCATGTTGGCCAAGAGTTCGGACCCGGGCCACGGGACGGTCGCCACGGTGGTCGGCATCGTCACCCTGCTCGTCGGGGCCGTCGGCGTCTTCTCCCAGCTCCAGGGGGCGCTCAACACGGTCTGGAAGGTCGAGGGCAAGGAGGCCAAGGAGGACGCCGGCATCTGGGCGACGGTGATGGAGTACGTCCTGTCGTTCTCGCTCGTCGGCGGGCTGGCCTTCCTGCTGCTCGTGTCGCTGGTCGCCACGGCCGCCATGAGCGGCCTCGGCGGGGTGGTCGGGCAGTGGCTCCCGGGGTGGGAGACGGCCCTGGGCGTGGCCAACGCCCTCCTCTCCTACGCCCTGGTCGTGGTGCTGTTCGCCCTCATCTTCAAGGTGCTGCCCAACGTGAAGATGTCGTGGTCGGACGTCTGGCTCGGGGCGGCCGTCACCGGCGGCCTCTTCGTGCTGGGCAAGTTCCTGATCGGCCTGTACCTGGGCAAGAGCGCCCCCGGCTCGACCTACGGGGCGGCGGGGGCGTTCGTGGTGCTCCTGCTGTGGATCTACTACTCGACCCAGATCGTCCTGTTCGGGGCGTGCCTCACCTTCCTGTACGCCAGCCGGTTCGGGTCGGGCGTGCGTGCGGCCGACGGCTCGACCGTGAAGGGGGCCAACCCCGGCGTCCAGCCGGCGACGGCCCCGGCCCACTAGCGATGACCGGGAACCCCCCCGCCCGACCGGGGGACGCGGGAGCGGCGGGCGGACGTCGCCCGCGGGATTCGGGATGGGCAATCGCGACCGCAACGAAGCGGTAACAATCGGCCACGACCGCCACCACACGGGGACTGTGCGGCCCATGAAGACGAAGCCGAAGCTGCCGAAGATCGTGCCGAACCCGCAGCTCAAGTCGACCGCCCACGTCCCGCTCGGGCCGCAGCCGGCCCGGCGGGAGGGGATGGGGGCGATCCCGCACGACGAGGGCGGGGTGGCGTTCCGGGTGTGGGCCCCGCACGCCACCGCGGTCAGCGTCGTCGGCACCTTCAACGACTGGGACAAGGCCCGCCACCCGATGGCCCACGAGGCCGACGGGTACTGGTCGGCCGACGTGCCGGGGGCGCGGGTCGGCCACGAGTACCGGTACGCCATCACCGGGGCCGAGGGGGAGGTGACGAAGATCGACCCGTACGCCCGGGAGGTCACGAACTCGGTCGGCAACGGCGTCGTCCACGACCCCCACTTCGACTGGCAGGGCGACCGGTTCGCCATCCCCGACTGGAACGAGCTGGTCATCTACGAACTGCACACCGGGACGTTCAACGACCCGGACCCCGGCGACGACCTGCCGGGCCAGTTCAAGGACATCACCGGGCGGTTCGAACACCTCAAGAAGCTGGGGGTGAACTGCCTGCAGATCATGCCCGTCGCCGAGTTCGCCGGCGACCGCTCGTGGGGGTACAACCCGGCCCACGTGTTCGCGGTGGAGAGCGCGTACGGCGGGCCGAAGGGGTTCAAGGAGTTCGTCCGCGAGGCCCACCGGCACGGGTTCGCGGTCATCCTCGACGTGGTCTACAACCACTTCGGGCCGAGCGACCTCGACCTCTGGCGGTTCGACGGGTGGAGCGAGCACGGGGGCGGCGGCATCTACTTCTACAACGACTGGCGGCGGGAGACGCCGTGGGGCGACACCCGCCCCGACTACGGCCGGCGGGAGGTCCGCCAGTTCATCCGCGACAACGCCCTCATGTGGGTCGAGGACTACCACGTCGACGGCCTGCGGATGGACATGACGCTCTACATCCGCAGTGTGAGGGCCGACGGCGAGCCGAACCTGCCCGACGGCTGGAGCCTGGTCCAGTGGGTCAACCACGAGATCCACTCCCGCCACCCGCGGACCATCACCATCGCCGAGGACTTGCAGGACAGCGAGTGGCTGACCAAGACGCCGGCCGAGGGCGGGGCCGGGTTCTCGTGCCAGTGGGACGCCCGGTTCGTCCACCCGGTCCGCGAGGCGGTCATCACCCCGGCCGACGAGCACCGCTCGATGCGGTCGCTGGCGGCCGCCATCACCACGGCGTACAACGGGAACCCGTTCCAGCGGGTCGTCTACACGGAGAGCCACGACGAGGTGGCCAACGGCAAGGCCCGCGTCCCGCAGGAGATCCACGGCGACGACCCGACCGGGTGGTTCGCCCAGAAGCGGTCGACGCTCGGGGCGGCACTGGTGTTCACCGCCCCGGGCATCCCCATGCTCTTCCAGGGGCAGGAATTCCTCGAAGGGGAGTGGTTCCGCGACACGGTGCCGGTGGATTGGGACCGGCGGGACGAGTTCCGCGGGCTGGTCCGGCTGTACCGCGACCTGATCTCGCTGCGGCTCAACAAGCAGGGGCTGAGCAAGGGGCTGACCGGGCAGTTCGTCCACGTCACCCACGTCCACGACGACATGAACGTGATCGCCTTCCGCCGCTGGTACGACGGCGGGCCCGGGGACGAGGTGGTGGTGGTCTGCAACTTCCACCGGGAGCCGCGGGACGACTATTTCATCGGCTTCCCCGCGGCCGGGGCATGGCAGTTGCTTTTGAACTCCGACGGCAAGGGGTACAGCGCCGAGTTCGGCGGGCACCCCAGCCAGGACGTGGTCGCCGAACCGGGCGACTACGACGGGCTCCCGGCCAAGGCGGCCGTGAACTTGGGGCCGTACAGCGTCCTCGTCTACGGTCGGCCGCGGAGCTGACCCACACCGGAGACATCACCATGAACTCGCACCTTACCGTTGCCGCCGGGGGCAAGCAGCCGGAAACCGTCGAGCAGCGGCTCTCCCGCCTGGCCGACATGGGCCCGGCCGCCATCGACGCCCGGCTGGCCGACCTGGAAGAGGAATGGAGCGCCGGGCGGGCCACGAAGGTCGCCCTTTCGGCCGTCGTGCTGATCGGCATGGCCCTGGGGCTGACGGTCGGCGGCTGGTGGTACGCCATGCCGGTCGTCGCCGGGCTGTTCCTCCTGCAGTACGCCTTCACCCGGACATCCTGGCTCGGCCGGGTGTTCCGCGAGACGGGCTTCCGCAGCGGCCAGGACATCGACCACGAGAAGTTCGCCCTCAAGGCCCTCCGCGGCGACTTCCGGGCCTTGCCGACGGTCCACGACATCGAGGACAAGGACGCCGTCTCCCGGATGGAGGGCGAGGGCGGGCCGGCCGTCGAGTTCGAGACGGAAAAGAAGGACTCGCACGACGCGGTCAAGGAAGTCCTCCACGCCACCCGGAGCTAACGCCCGGGCGGCGACCGGGGCGGCCGGCGGGGTGGTCCTCACGCCCCCCGCCGGCCGCGTCGTTCCTCCCACGCCCGCCGGGGGGCGGCCATGCGACTGATCGGATTCGTCCTCGCCGCCGTCGGGGCGGCCTGCCTCGCCGCCCACAACCCCCGCGAGTCCGGGGGCGGGGGTGTGGTCGGGCCGTTCCCGCTCGCGTGCGGAATGTGTCTGGTCGCGGGCTTGCTCTTTCTGGCCCTCGGTGCCAGAACAAGGGAGGAGTGACGGGGTCGGGACACGAGTCCGGCGTTCCGCCCCCCCGTCACACGCCCCCCGGCACGGGTCACGATATCGGAGTTCCCGCATGGACTGGGTCGCCCGCTTCCGCCGCTCGGACGACGACGACGCCCCGGACCTGCCGGCCGACCCCGCCGCCGCCGCCCGCTTCCTCCTGGCCGGGAACGCCCGGTTCGTCCAACGGACCGTGCCCGACGTGCCGGCCCCGACGACCATCCCCCCGGCCGACGGCGGGCCCGTCGTCTGCCGGCCGGCCCCCGCCCCGCCCAAGCAGGCCCCGATGGGCGTCGTCCTCGGCTGCTCGGACGCCCGGGTGCCGTTGGAACTCGTGTTCGACACCAAGCCGAACCAGTTGTTCGTGGTCCGGGTGGCCGGGAACGTCCTCGGGGACGAGTGCCTGGGGAGCATCGAGTACGCCCTGGCCAGCTTCCCGGACACGGTCCGCCTGCTCGTCGTCCTCGGGCACACCGGGTGCGGGGCGGTCGGGGCGGCGGTCGACACCTACCTCGACCCCCAGCAGCACAACAGCATCGCCTTCACCCGGGCCCTCCGGTCGGTCGTCAACCACATCCTCCTGGCCGTCCACGGGGCCGCCCTGGCCCTGGCCGAAACGTGGGGGCCGGGCGTGGCCGCCGATCCCGGCTACCGGGCCGCCCTGACCGAGACCGCCGTCTACCTGAACGCCGGGGCGACCGCCTACCAGTTGGCCGACGAGGTCGGCCCGGACGCCGGCCCGGGCGTGCGGGTGGTGTACGCCGTGTACGACGTGGCCACCTGCCGGGTGATCGGCCCCGACCTCGACCCGAACACCGACGACACGTCCAAGCTGGCCGCCGCCCCGGCGACCCCGGCCGACCTGATCGCCCTCGGCCGCCAGGTGGCCGGCTCGCCGATGGTCGGCCGCCACCTGTCGGCCGCCTGCCGCCCCGTCCTCCCGGCCGGGGGCTGAGGATGCCGAAGGAGACCCTGCACTTCCTCTGGTTCGCCTTCCGCTTCCCGGTCATCGGCCGGCTGGTGCGGTTCCTGGCCCCCCTGGCCGCGTACTCCGCCCTGGTCGTGTGGCTCCGCCCGGACCCGACCGGGGGGGTGCCGTCGCCGCCCAAGTTCGGGACCGAGACGGTCCTCACCGGCATCCTCTTCGGCTGGCTCATGAGCTTCCGGACGAACTCGGCCTACGCCCGCTGGTGGGAGGGCCGCGTCCTCTGGGGCCAGCTCGTGAACGAGAGCCGCAACCTGAGCCTGAAGGCCACCCGCCTGTTCGCCGCCGCCCCCGAGGCGGCCGCCCGGATGAACGACCTGATCGCGGGCTTCGCCGACGCCCTCCAGTTCCACCTGCGGACGGTCCCCCTCCGGGTGCCGGGGGCCCCGCCCGCCCCGGCCGGCCCGCACGTCCCCCTGTCCGTCGCCGGCCGGGTGTTCGACCTGATCTACGCCGAGCGGGCGGCCGGCCGGATCGACGGGTGGGCGTTCCTGACGCTCGACGACCACGCCAAGAAGCTGATGGACGTGTGCGGGGCGTGCGAGCGGATCAAGAACACGCCGCTGACGGCCTCGTACCGCAGCCTGCTGCGCAAGGGGATCACCTTCTACATGGTGGTGCTGCCGTGGATCCTGGCCCCCGACCTGGGGTGGCTGGCCGTCCCCCTGGTGCTCTTGATCGGGTACGCCCTCATCGGCCTGGAGCTGATCGCCGCCAGCATCGAGAACCCGTTCGGCTACGACGGCGACGACCTCCCGCTGGACGACATCGCGGAGACGATCCGCAAGAACGTGACCCCGCCGAAGGGGTGAGCGTTACCCGATTTTACCGCAAGAACGCGATTCGCCCGGCCCGATCCGCCGGCCCGCGACAGGGTTCGGGAAACCGCTCCCACATTCTGCGGTAACGCGGGAGCGTCCGCGATTTCTCGCGGGAACGGCGGCTCCGACATTGTCTCAACCGCGACCCGCCCCCTTGCGGGCCGGGCGGGCGGGCGTTAGACTGACCAACCTCACCGATACCGACGGGCGGCCTACGCGCGTCGTGGTACGCCCCGGCAATTTTTGTCCGCACACGGCAGCTCGGTCCCGCGTCCGCCGATCAAAGTCGTCGGGCCTCGAACGCACCCCCGCCCCCGCGTCGCTCTTCTCGCCCCCGAGGGAGACACCCGTGGTTCGATCCGGCCGGATGCAATGGCCACTCGTGGCGACGATCGCGCTCGCGGTCTCGGCCGCGGGCAGGGCGGGCGACGGCGACGGCCACAAGGCCTTCGTCGCGCCGTTCCTGGAGGCCCATTGCGTCCGCTGCCACGCGGGCGATAAGGCGAAGGGCGACGTGGACCTGGCCAAGCTGTCGGCCGACGTGGGCGCGGGGTCCGCGGCATGGGCCGAGGTTTTGCGGCAACTGCGGAACGGGGAGATGCCGCCGGAGAAGGAACCGCGGCCGGACGCGGAGGCGACCGCCCGGGTGGCGCTCTGGATCGAAGCGGGGCTGACGCGGGCCGGCAAGGGCACCGCCCGGCCGCAGCCGCAGTACGGCAACGAGGTGCCGCACGGGCCGCTGTTCGACCCGGCCAACGCCGGGCTGCCGGCCTCGACCCCGGCCCGGTACTGGCGGCTGAGCCCGTTCGCGTACAAGCAGTTCATGGCGAAGCAGCACCCGGCCGGCAACAACCTCGTCTCGCCGTTCAACCTCCTGCCGGGCAACGGGTTCAAGGACTACGCCCTGCCGCTGACGGTCGACGAGCCGGTGGCCGCCCTGCTCTGGCTCAACGCCGAGGCCCTCGTGAACGCCCGGTTCAAGGCCGACCCGAAGACCGGCAAGCCCGGCGGCCAGAAGTACAAGGAGATCGTCGAAGCCTTCGACGAGACGCTGCCGCTCGGCGACGCGAAACTCGCCAAGATCGTGACCGAGGAGTTCCGCCGGGTTCTCGGCCGGGCCCCCACGCCGGACGAACTCGCCCGGTGGGCCGGGCAGTTGACCCGGAACGTCGCGGCGGCGGGGGAGCGGGGCGTCGGGGTCCGGATGACGCTCGCCGCCCTCTACCTCCACCCGGAGGCGGTCTACCGCAAGGAGGTCGGCGAGGGCCCCGCGGACGCCCACGGCCGGCGGATGCTCTCGCCCCGCGAGCTGTCCCACGCCCTCGCCCACGCCCTCGGCGACAAGGGCCCGGACGCGGGGCTGGCGGCGGCCTCGGAGGCCGGCCGGCTCTCCACCCGCGAGGACGCCGCCCGCGAACTGACCCGCCTCTTCGACGACCCGAAGTTCGAGAAGCCCCGCGTCATGCGGTTCTTCCACGAGTACTTCGGCTACCGCGACGCCGTGAACGTGTTCAAGACCGACGCCCCCCAGGGCACCCACGACGCGAGCTGGAGCGTGGCCGACACCGACATGCTCGTCGCCGACCTGCTGGCGCGGGACAAGAACGTGCTGCTCGAACTGCTGACCACGCGGGAGGTCTACCTCACCACCGAGCCGTTCTTCAACAAGAACAGCAAGGCGCACTACGTGTACAACTTCCCGGGGCCGCAGCCGCACACCGCCACGGCCAAGGGCGAGCGGCGGTCGTTGGCCGTCACCCCCGCGGGGCAGCGCGCCGGCGTCCTGACGCAGCCGAGCTGGCTCCTGGCCCACAGCACGAACTTCGACAACCACGCGATCGCCCGGGGGCACTGGGTCCGCGAGCGGCTGCTCGGCGGGACGATCCCCGAGATCCCGCTCAACGTGGACGCCAAACTCCCGGACGACAAGGACAAGACGCTGCGGCAGCGGATGCACGTCACCCGGGCGGAGTACTGCCTGAAGTGCCACCGGAAGATGGACCCGCTCGGCCTGCCCTTCGAGATGTACAGCCACTTCGGCCGGTTCCGCGAGACCGAGACGGTCCTCGACCCGACCGCCCCCCCGCCGGCGAAGAACCGCAAGCCCGCCACCCGCGAGGTGCCCGTCGACGCGGGCGGGGGGATCGAGGGGAGCGGCGACCCGGCGCTCGACGGCCCCGTGAAGGACGCCGTCGAGATGATGCACAAGCTGGCCGCGTCGCCGCGGGTCGAGCAGGTGTTCGTCCGCCACGCCTTCCGCTACTGGATGGGCCGCAACGAGACGCCCTCGGACGCGGGGACGTTGCAGGCGGCCCACAAGGCCTACAAAGCGTCCGGCGGCAGCTTCCGGGCGCTCGTCGTGTCGCTGGTGACGTCGGACTCGTTCCTCTACCGGACCGGCGACCCGCCGCCCCCCCCGCTGCCGAAGTAATCCGCCCGGCCACACGACCGAAGGGGTCCGCCATGCCCGCCACCCGCCGCTCGCTGCTCAAGGGCCTCACCCTCGGGGCCGGCGCGGCCGTCCTCGGCCCGCTCGTCCGGCAGCTCGACGCGCAGGCCGCGGGGGCCCCCGGGAGGCCCACCCGCTACCTGTTCGTCATGCTCCCGAACGGGTGCCCGGCCACGGAGATCAACCCGGTCGGCTTCCCGCTCGTCAACCACGACCGGCGGAAGGGGCTGACGGTCGAGCCGATCGGCGGCCGCGAGCTCCACCCGTCGATGGCGGCCGTCGAGAAGTACAAGGCGAAGGTGACGATCCTGCAGGGGGTGTCGGGCACCTGCGCCAACTGCCCCGGGTCGGACGAGTCGGCCGGCGGGCACTCCAAGGCGTGGTCGGCCCTCGGCGCGTTCATGGCCATGAACAACACCGTGCCCGCCGCCACCGTCGACTGGGCCCTCGGCAGGAAGCTCGGCGGCCTGTTCACGAACGTCTGCCTCGGCGTCTCGAAGGACCCCGCCACGAGCATCGTCTACGACATGTCGGCGGCCGGGCCGGGCCGCAAGAACCCGACCCTCTGCCACCCCGCGATCGCGTACAAGACGCTCTTCGGGAGCGTGGCCGGCGGGCAGGCGGCCCGGGAGTTCGCGGTGAAGACGAACCTCCTCGACTTCATGGCCGCCGACGTGCGGGCGATCCGCGGGGCGGTGGGCGCGGCCGAGAAGGACAAGCTCGACGCCCACCTCGACGCCTACGAGGCGATGCGCGGCCGCCAGGCGAAGTTCGAGGCCCACAAGGACGCCCTGCGGAAGCACCTGCCCGCGTTGACCGACAAGTTCACCTCGAAGGTGGAGACCGACCGCCTCTCGGCCCAGTTCGACCTCGCCGCCGCCTCGCTCGCCGGCGGGCTCACGCACTCCGCCGTCATCTCCTGCGCGGGCGGCCGGGCGTTCGACAGCTTCGTCTTCACCGGCCTCGGCATCGACCGCGGCCTGCACGGCATCGGCCACAGTTCCAAGTACGACGAGTACCTCCGCGACATGCAGACCATCCGCACCTACATCTTCGAGCAGATCGCCGGCGTCATGAAGAAGCTCGAAGCGATCCCCGAAGGCGACGGGACGATGCTCGACAACACCCTCATCGTGTTCACCAGCGACTTCGGCGAGGCCCACCACGCACAGACGAAGGAGTGGCCGTTCGTGCTGATCGGCGACCTCGGCGGGCGGCTGAAGGCCGGGAACGTGATCGTCTACCCGCCGTGGGGCCAACCGGGCCACAAGGCGCTGAACCACCTGTACACGACGATGATGTACACCGTCGGCGAGAAGCCGAGGACCTTCGGCACCCCCGACGTGAAGTTGAAAGACCTCGACATGACCGGCCCGCTGGGCGAACTGCTGGCGTGACCGCCGCGGGGGGGGGCGCCGGGGCCGGCCCGCGCCGCCGCCCGGCGCCCCGGGGTGGCCTG
>JANPKP010000269.1:0-2432 GCA_031426095.1 Gemmataceae bacterium | reverse complement strand
GTCCCCCCGGACCCGACCCTGTTCGACCTGACCGGGGCGTTCGCCGACGCCGTCCGGGCCTGGTACGCCGCGTCCCGGGCCCGCCGGTCGGACGTCGCCGACCTGGCCGAGCTGGCCGCCCTCGAGGCCCTCGTCCGCTGCCTCGCCGAGGGCACCCGGGGCCTGATCCCGTCCGCCGGCGGGGTCGCCCGGGCGGCCCGCGCGCGGTCCACCCGCAAGGGGTTCGCCGGCCTGGCCCACGCCTACTTCGCCCGGTTCGCCCACCGGTACCTGACCTACCACCTGGGGCGGGAGCTGACGCTCCACGTCGGCGGCCACGGGCGGTTCCCCGACCGGGCCGCCCACGCCGCCGTCGTGGCCGACCTCGAGGCCCACTGCGGGGAGGCCGCCCTCGTCGTCCGGGACTTCGCGGCCGGGTGGCACTCGAAGGCCGCGTTCGAGGCCGGGCTGACGGAGGCGCAGGCCCGCGGGTTCTCGGCCCACGCCCTGACCAAGCTGGCCGGCGAGTTCGCCCGGCGGGGGGCCGCCCGTGTCGCCTGACCCCCGCCCCGTCCTGTGCGGCGAGCTCGCCGCCGGCCCGCCCCGAGCCGGGGCCGGGCCCGGCCCCCTCCGCCTGGCGATCGGCGACGGCCGCCGGGACGTCCACCTGCGGCTCGACCAGCTGACGGCCGCCATGAGGGCCGGGGTCCCGGACGTGGCCGCCGACCTGCTCGAGCTGGCCGCCTACGTGTACGCGGCCGACCAGGCCGTCACCCGCGGGGGGACCAAGGGGTTCGACTACGGCGGCCGGTGGCGGCGGGCGTTCCGGCTCGCCGTCCCGGTCCGCCGGCCGGACGTCTGGGGCCGGCCGGCCGTCCGCGAGGCCCTGCGGGACGCCCTCGTGTTCTTGACCGACGACGACGGGTACGAGTTCGACTTCCCGGAGGCCCGCCGCCCCCGCCGCCCGGACGCCTACCTGTTCGACGGGTGCCCGGCGGGCGGGGCCGACGTCGAGGAGGTCGTCCTCTTCTCCGGCGGGCTCGACTCGCTGTGCGGGGCGGTCGACGAGGTCCTCGTCGGCCGCCGCCGGGTGGCCCTCGTCAGCCACCGTCCGTCGAACCCCGTGTACGCCCGCCAGCGGGCCCTGGCCGGGGAGCTCAAGGCCCGGCTCGGGCGGCCCGACCTGGCCCCCGTCCACGTGGCCGTCACGGTCAACGAGGGCGGCCCGCTCAACCGCGACTTCACCCAGCGGACCCGGTCGTTCCTGTTCGCCGCGGCGGCGGCCGTGGTGGCCCGCCAGGTCGGGCTCGGCCGCATCCGGTTCTACGAGAACGGGGTGACCAGCCTGAACCTCCCGATCAGCCCCCAGCTGACCGGGGCCCGGGCGTCCCGGACCACCCACCCGCAGGCCCTGGCCCGCCTGGGCAAGCTCTTCTCCCTCGTCTTCGACGCCCCCTTCGAGGTCCAGAACCCGTACCAGTGGGCGACCAAGGCCGAGCTGCTGTCCCGGCTCAAGGCCCTCGGGCACGCCGACCTGGCCGCCCGGGCGGTGAGCTGCGTCCGCACCCGCGAGCAGTCCGCCGAGCACCCCCACTGCGGGCGGTGCTCGCAGTGCGTCGACCGCCGGCTGAGCGCCCTGGCGGCCGGCCTGTCGGACGCCGAGGACCCGCCCGGGGGGTACCGGTCGGACGTCCTGACCGGGGCCCGGGCCGGGACCGACCTGACCCTGGTCGAGCGGTACGTCGGGTCGGCGTTCGACCTGGAGGGGGTGGGGGCGGCGGTGGCGTTCGCCGGCGGGTGCGGGGAGGTCAGCCACGCCGTCCCGTACGTCGGGCTGGCGGCCGACGCGGCGGCCGGGGCGGTGTTCGACCTCCAGCGGCGGCACGCGGAGGGGGTCCGGCGGGGCGTCCGGGCGGCGGCGGCCGGGCGGCTCGAGGACGTCGTCCGCCAGGCGTTCCCGGCCGACTCCCTGCTGGGCGTCGTCGTCGGCCGGGCCGGGGGCGGCCCGGCGGCCCCCGCGGCCCGGCCGGCGGCCACTGCGGCCGCGGCCGAGGCGGAGGGCCCGTTCGTCGTCGATCCCGGTCGGTTCGAGGTCCGCGTCCGGGGCCTCCCGCCGTGCCCGCTCGGGAACACGAAGGAGTTCGCCCTGGTGGAGCGGCTGTGGCGGGCGGGCGGGACCTACCTGTCGGTCCAGACCCTGCGGGACGACGTGTGGGAGGGGGGCGAGGTGGAGAAGAACACCGTCCAGAAGTTCGCCAGCAACGCCCGCCGGATGCTCCGCGAAGCCGGGTTCGCGGGCGTCTCCCTCGACGGCATCCGGGACCACTACCGGCTGGTGGTCGGCGGCGGGGAGGGGGCCCCCCCGGCCCGCCGCCCGCGGCGGCGACAGCCGTCGGCCTGAGCCGGAACCTTCAGAGTTTTTCCAGCAAGGCCGCCAGCCGCGGCCCAGCGGC
>JANPKP010000268.1:0-6006 GCA_031426095.1 Gemmataceae bacterium | reverse complement strand
GGTTTTGGGGGCCACCCCGGCCCGTTTTGGGGGGGGGTGGCTGGGGGTGTTTAAAACCCCCGGCCCTGCGGGGCGGGGGTTCGCCCGGAAGCTCGCCGGACTGAAGCGAGAAGGCGGCCCGGTCGGATGCTACGTCAAGTTCAGGGCTAACCGTTCGGCATGAAGATGAACTCGAATCCGGCGTCTCTCAAGGCTGCAAAGACCCCCACCTCCTCCTCATCGAACATGGCCCTCAAACGTTCGAGATCGGCCGCGTGGGGATCGAGGCGGTGCTGGTTGAAGTCCCACGGCTCGATCCCGAAGCAGGACGCGAGTTCGCGGCTGCGTGTCGAGCCTTGGTCGATGTGGAATAGGAACCTGACGATAGGTGCCCCGTCGCGGGTGTCACTGTAGAACTTCGGCGGATACTCCATGTAGTCCACTATGTCGCGACGAAACTTGCCGATTGCCAGCACGTTCGCGGACATCCCCATGTGATCCTCGGCGTACAGTTCGTGAGGCTCCAACCCTGCCTGGAAACTTTCAAGCTCGTCGAGTGCCTCTTTTAAACCCAGGCCCAATTCCCGGCGCAAAAGAATGACGGCCCCAACCTTATTACAGCGGCGGATGAGGTGAAGTAACTCCTGCCGCTGGGACGGTCCCAACATGGACTAAACACCCCGTCGTTCCGATTAAACCACACCGCTTAGACCTCCCCGCCCCCTGCCGTCACGCCTTCGTCATCCCGAGCTGGTTCCGCCGGAACGCCCCGTTCAGGCTCTCCTCGATCACGCACTCGTAGTCCTGCATCTGGGCGACCACCAGCCCCTCGGCGTCGAGGTAGTCGATGTCCGCCCGGGCGAACTTGCCGTCGTCGCGGCGGACCCGCACCACCACCTTCACGGGGCCGGCCGGGAAGGCCCGGCGGAACTGACGATAGCGGCCGGCGAAGCACGGGATCGAGCCGGCCTTGTGCTGGGCCAGGCTCCACAGGATCATCATCTGGAAGCTCGCGTCGAGCACCAGCGGCTCGGCCACCCACCCGCTCCGGGGCGGCGAGGCGAACCACTCGGCCGGCGGCGGGGCCGGGTACGCGGTGCCCACGAACGCCGCGTCCGAGAGGCCGTCCACCCGCTCGATGCCGTGCAGCTCGGGGCCGTGGAACAGGAACTCGCGGTACACCTCCTCGACCGAGTGCGGGTACGGTGTGACGGCCGGCGGGCGGTCGGCCGGCGGGGCTTTCGGCAGCGAAGATACGAGGACGATCTCGGCCCGCGAGTGGATGACCTCGCGGCCGTCCCGCCGCTTGCCCCGCAGGTCCACGGGGACGACGAACCACTTGTCCTGCTTGGCCGCCTTGCCGGCGAACGCCCGCAGGGTGGTCGAGCCGGCCTGCTCGATCATCACCCCCTGCGTCACCCGCAGATCGTTGAACCCGTGGAACACCAGCCCGGGGTTGCCGTGCAGGGCGGCGTGGGCCAGCCATTCGAGGTGGACGGCCATCGGCAACACCGCCCGCCCGTCGAGGACGTGCGACTTCAACACCGGGTGCGAAGCCACGTCCACCGCCCGCTCGAACACCAGCCCGGCCTCACCCGCCGGGGCGGCCGGCGGCCCGCCCGCGCCCGGCAGCGCGGCGTGCGACCCGGTGGACCCGCTGCCCGGCGGCGCCGCGGCGACCAGCGGTGCCGGCACCGGGTGGCCGCCGCTCCCGCCCGGCCGCGACTTGCCGAGGGCGACGACCTCGACGGCCCGCCCGGCGGCGTTCAGCTCGTTGGCCAGGAAGGCGGCCCCGTCGGCCAGCGGGATCAGCCCGACGCCCTCGGACTCGAACAGCTTCCGCAGCCCGGGCGTGACCATCCCGCCCTCCCACGGCCCCCAGTTGACGGCCACCACCCGGCACCCGGGCCGGCGGCGGGACTCGACCTGGGCCGTCTTGTTCAGCACCTCGTTGGCGACCGCGTAGGCGGCCTGGCCGACCCGGCCGAAGCGGGCCGTCGTGCTGCTGAACAGGACGATGGCCTTCAGGTCCTCGTGGGACAACATGTCGAGCAGGTTCCGCAGGCCGTCCACCTTCGTGGCGTACACGGTGTCGAACGCCTCGGGCGACAGGTCCTCGATCCGCTTGTCGGCCAGCACCCCGGCCCCGTGGACGACGGCCGTGATCGGGCCGAACTTCACCCGCACCTGCTGGAGGAGGTCGGCCACCGCCTTGTCGTTGCTCACGTCCACCGGGAAGTAGACGCCCTTCGCGCCGGCCTCCTCGATCCGCTTGAGGGTGCGGCGGACCTCGCGCTGGGCCATGACCTTGGCGTACTGCTCGCCGACCTGCCGGGGGCCGGCGTCGGGCCCGAGCTTCTCGCCGAGGGCCCGCTTCAGGTCGGCCTCGGCGGTCAGCCCGGCGAGCCACTCGGGCTCGGCGGCGGGCTGCGGCGTGCGGCCGGTCAGGACCAGCGTCGGGCGGTACGTTTCGGCGAGGGCGACGGCCGCCTCGGCGGTCACGCCGCGGGCCCCGCCGGTGACGACGACCACGTCCTTCGGCCCCAGGTCGATGACCCGGGGGGTCTGCCGGCGGACCGTGCGGGCCAGCTCCAGGGTGCACCGGCGGGTCGCCTCGATGCCGACTTCGAGCGGGCCGGCCGCCAGAATCTCGTCGACCACGGCGGCGGCGGCGGCGGCGGGGTCGGTGAAGGCGGGGTCGAGGTCGATGGCCTTGCACGCCACCTCGGGCCACTCCTGGCGGGCCGTCTTGACGAGCCCGGCCAGCCCGCCGGCCGTGGGGTCGGCGTCGTCCGCGAGCTTGTTCAGGCCGAACGCCCCGTCGAGCCGGGCGACGGACACGAGGACGCCGGCCGCCCCCTTGGCCGTCTGCCGGAGCTTCGGGGCGACGGCCTGGAGCCATAGGAAGGCCAGCCGGTTGAGCCCCGACTCGGGGCCGGGGGCGACGGGGGCGAGGAGCACCAGCCCGGCGAGCGGGCCGGCCGGGCGGTTGGCCCCGGGGCCGCCCCAGGCCATCGCCCGGGCGTACAGCCCGGCGTGGAGGAGGCGGTCGACCACGGCTTCCGTGAGCGGGTCGGGGTCGCCGACCACCCACACCTCGCCGCCGACCGGGAGGGCCACCTTCGGGCGGGGGGCGGTGGCGTCGTGGTCCACGGCCTGGAGGATGCTCCGGTCGATGCGGTCCGGCCCGCCGGCGGACGTGGGGGACCGGGTCGGGTCCGCGGGCCGGAGCATCGGCTCCGGCGGGAGCTTGCGGGACAGGGCGGTGACCGGCACCGCCGCCGTCACCGCCGCCGACCCGCCCTTGTTCGAGGGCACCGGCTGGACCGGCTGGATGCTCGACACCTGCTCCGTCTTGGGGGTCAGGAGTTCCGACACGCTCGGGGCCGGGGCGGCGACCACCTGCGGGACGAGCGGGAGCTTCGTCGTCGCCGGGGCGGAGGCCCCGCTGAGGAGGAAGTCGACCACGTCCTGGAGCGTGTGCAGCGCCCCCAGGTGTTCGGGCCTCACGGCCGGGGCGTGCGGCAGCTTCTCCTGCAACGCGGACAGGATCTCGACCCGCTTGATGGAGTCGATGCCGAGGTCGGCGTCGAGCGACAGGGACAGGTCGAGGCTGTCGGCCGGGTACCCCGTCTTCTCCGACACCACGTCGAGGAGCGTCCGCGAAACGTCGTCGTCCGGGGAGGCGGCGAGGAGCGCCTGGATGGACGTGATCGGGGTGATCGGCGTGATGGTGGACGTGGTGACGGCCGGCGGCACCGGCAGGGGCGGGGCCCCGTCGCCGCGGCCGATCAGGATCAGCCCGCGGCCGACCTGCATCGTCCGCACCAGCTCGTCCTCGTCCATGTCCTCGTCGGCGGCCGGCGGGGCGGGCGGCGGCACGAGGCGGCCGGCCGGGCCGGTGAGGAAGTCGGCCACGTCCTGGAGCGTGTGGAGGCTGCCGAGGTGTTCGGGCTTCACGGCCGGGGCGTCGGGCAGCTTCTCCTGGAGGGCCGCGAGGATTTCGACCCGCTTGATGGAGTCGATGCCGAGGTCGGCGTCGAGCGACAGGGACAGGTCGAGGCTGTCGGCCGGGTAGCCCGTCTTCTCCGACACCACGTCGAGGAGGATGGTGCGGAGGCGGTCGGCGGCCGGGGCCTTCTTCGCGGGGGCGGCAACGGGCTTCGGGGCGGGGGCGGTGGGCTTGGCGGCCGGTGGCGTGGCGACGGGGCGTTGAACCACCGGGGCCGGCGGGGGCGGGGCGGGAATCGGCGTCGGCTTCGGGATGGCGACCGCGACCGGCGGCGGCGCGTAAGCCGGGGCGGCCGGCGGCGTGTAAGTGGTGGCCGGCAACGACACGCCGCCGAGGCCGGCGAGGAGGAGCGTCTGCTGCTGGTCGACGAGGGCCTGGAGCGTCCGCTGGGACGCCTCCTGGGATTCGAGGAACTGGCGGTGCAGGGCGGCCGCCTGCTCCTGCATCCGTTGGAGGGCGGCCAGGCTCTCCTGCGTCATCCGCAGGGCGGTCGCCAGGTCGGTCGGGCCGGCGTCGGGCATCGCGGGAACCCTTGCGGTCGCTACGGGAGAAAGGGACGGCCGGCCGTTCGAGTACACGCCGTTCGCGGACGGGGCGGCGGGCGGCCGCGGGGCCCGCGGGTTCACGTGGTTCGCCCCGGAGAGCATCACCACCCGCCCCGGGTGGGTCGGCGGGGCGGCCGGGCGGCACGCGCTGCCGGCCTCCCACGCGGCGAGGTTCACGGCGTGGCCGCGGGCGGCGAGGCGGGCGAGCGTGTTCCCCAAGTCTAGCACGCCGGGCCGCTTGCCCCCAGAATTGTCCACCGCGAACGCCTCCGCCCCGCCGACGGGCGGGCCGGCCGGGTCGCCCAGGATCGCGTCCGCCAGCCGGGCCAGGACCGCCCCGGGGCCGACCTCCACGAACGTCCGCACGCCGGCCGCCGCCATCGCCCGCACCTGGTCCACGAACGCGACCGGCCGGGCGAGCTGGTTCGCCAGCAAGTCCTTCGCGGCGGCCGGGTCGGCGGGGTACGCGGCGGCCGTGGTGTTGCTCCACACGGGGGCGGAACCCGGGGCGAACGCCACCGCCTCCATCCCGGCGCGGAACGGCCCGGCGGCGTCGGCCACGTGCGGGCTGTGGAAGGCGGCCGCGACCGGCAGCGGCTTGCACGCCACCCCGCGCTCGTGGAACACGCCCGCCGCCCGCCCGACTTCCGCCGCCGGCCCGGACAGGACCACCTGCTTCGGGGCGTTCGCGTTCGCCACCACGAGGTTCAACCCCTTCTCGCGCACCACCGCCTCGGCGTCGGCCCGCGACGCCGACACGGCGAGCATCCCGCCGGCGTCCCCGAACGCCTGCTGGGCCATCAGCTCGCCCCGCAGGCGGGAGAGGTGGAACAGGTCGGCGTCGCTCATCCGGCCCGCGGCGGCGAGGGCCACGAGCTCCCCGTAGCTGTGCCCGGCGAAGGCGTCGGCGTTCAGCCCGAAGCGGTCGTGCAGCACCTTCCACGCCCCGAGCCCGACGGCCCCGAGGGCCGGCTGGGCGTGGCGGGTGTCGCGGAGGTCGGCGTCCTGCCGGGCCTTCGCGTCGGCGGCGAAGCTGGTGGGCGGGAAGAGGCGGTCGGAGAGCCGCCGGGCGTCCGTCTCGTCGTGGCTGAAGTCGGTGACGGCGGCGTTCGCGGCGGCCACCGCGTCGAGCGCCTCGGGGAACAGGTTCACGAGGTCGCGGAGCATCCCGGGGTACTGCGACCCCTGCCCGGGGAACAGCACGGCGAGCCTGCCGGGGGCGGCCCCGCGGCCGAAGTGGACGCCGTCGGGCGTGTGCCAGCTCGCCGCGTTCGGGTCGGCCGCGAGCTTGGCCTTCGCGGACGCGACGAGCGTCGGCACGTCGGTGAGCGTGCGGTGGGCGGCGAACGCGAGCCGGCAGGGGGCGTCGGCCTTGAAGCTCGCGCGGCTCGCCTCGGCGGTGCGGGCGAAGGCGGGCCAGTCGAAGGGAGAACCCCTCCCCCCGGCCCCCTCCCCTGGGAAGGGAGGGGG
>JANPKP010000267.1:0-15876 GCA_031426095.1 Gemmataceae bacterium | reverse complement strand
CCGGCCGCGATGTGGCCCTTGGCCTTCTCGGCTTCCGTGTACAGGCCCGTGCTCTCGATGACGTATTCGACGCCGAGCTTGCCCCACGGGAGGGCCTGCGGGCCCTCGCGGACGCCGAGCACCTGGATGCGGTGGCCGTTGACCACCAGCACGTCGTCCTCGGCGACCGACGGCGACGACTTCTCGCTGTGGACCTCGCCGGCGAACTTCCCCTGGGTCGAGTCGTACTTCAGCAGGTAGGCCAGGTTGTCGGCCGGGACGAGGTCGTTGACCGCGACCACGTCGAGGGTTTTCCCGAGGAGGCCCTGTTCGACCAGGGCCCGGAACACGAGCCGCCCGATCCGCCCGAACCCGTTGATGCCGACCTTCACTGCTGCCATGCGAGGACACTCCGTGCGACGGTGGCCGGGAGAAACGGGTGCCCGGCGGAACAAGCCGGGTCGGACGCGCCGCGTGCCACTTGCGGGTAATCTATGGATGCGTATTCCTACCATCCAGGGCACACCATTCTCCCCGCGTCGCGGCGACGCACCCGAGGTCCAATCATGGCGAAGACGGTCCGCGTGGCGGTGACGGGGGCGGCCGGGCAGGTGGCGTACGCGATGCTCGCCCGGCTGGCGTCCGGCGAGGTGTTCGGGGCCGACACGAAGGTGACGTTGCAACTGCTCGAAGTCGCCCCCGCCCTCACCGCCCTCGAAGGGGTGGCGATGGAGCTGGAGGACTGCGGCTTCCCCACCCTCGAAAAGGTCGAAGTCACGGACGACGCCAACAAGGCGTTCGCCGGCGTGAACTGGGCCCTGCTGGTCGGGGCCGCCCCCCGCAAGCAGGGGATGGAGCGCAAAGACCTGCTCGGGCTCAACGGGCAGATCTTCGTCGGCCAGGGGCAGGCGCTGGCCAAGAACGCGGCGGGCGACGTGCGGGTGCTGATCGTCGGCAACCCGTGCAACACGAACTGCCTGGTGGCGTACCAGAACGGCAAGGACATCCCGGCCGAGCGGTGGAGCGCGATGACCCGGCTCGACCACAACCGTGCGGTGGCGGCCCTGGCCAAGAAGGCGGCCGTGCCGAACGAGGCGGTGACGTGCGTGACCATCTGGGGCAACCACTCGAACACGCAGTTCCCCGACTTCACGAACGCCAAGGTGAAGGGCAAGCCGGCGACGGCCGCGGTCACCGACCGGGAATGGCTCGAAGGGACGTTCGTGCCGCAGTGCCAGAACCGGGGGGCGGCGATCATCAAGGCCCGTGGCCTGTCCAGCGCCATGTCGGCCGCGAACGGGGCCATTGACCACGTCAAGACGTGGCAGAAGGGGACGGCGGCCGGCGACTGGACGAGTGCGGCCGTGGTGTCGAAGGGCGAGTACGGCGTCCCGCCCGGGCTCGTGTTCGGCTACCCCTGCACGACGGCCGGCGGCGACGCCTGGAAGGTGGTCGAGGGGCTCAAGCTCGACGCGTACGGGAAGGCGATGTTCGACAAGACGCTGGCCGAACTGCAGGAGGAGAAGGACGCCGTGGGGCACCTGCTGCCGGGGTGACTCTTGTATGTCTTAAATTCGGAGCGAGTTGAATGCACATCATGCGGGTCGCAACGGTATATGAGCCGGACGTGGACGCGCTCCCGGACGAGTTTCGCAACGTCCTGACCGAACATGACGTGCGGGCCATTCGCACCGGACCGGAGTTCTTCGCCTCACTGGCCCCGCCGGACGCTCCGGAGTGGCTCCGCAATGTGCTGAACGAGTGCGCCGAATCCCCCTACGAGTTGCAGTTTTACTCGTCCGGCGACTCGCCCTACCGGCCTTACTTCCGGTTCCACTCGCGGGGCGAGCCGGCCATCAGTTTGCCCCGAGCGGTGCCACTGCGGTCCGACCTGCCCGACTTCCTACGCGGCGTGTACGGCGTCATCGGGGCATTCGGAGAGAACGGTTTCGACATGGCCGGCGGCTTGCATCCGGGCGACGCCTTGGGTCCGGTGTCCGAAACGGGAATGTGGGTCGAACCGGACGGGCCGATCGACCCGACCCTCGCCATCCCGTTCCTTGAGACTTTCGCAGGCAGCCAACTGTGTTACCTACCGGACGGCGGCGGGGCGTGGTTGGAGGCATGCAAGTTCCGCCCAGTCGAAAACTTGGAGCGAGAGGTTAAACGTTACTTCGAGGCACTGCTCAAAGGCACGCGGATTTAGAGCGGCCTGCGGCAATGAACCCCATGGTCATCCTCCTCGTCCACGGGCTCGGCCGCACGCCGGTGTCGCTGTTCGGGCTCGCGGCGGCGCTGCGGAAGGCCGGGCATTGCACCACGTTCTTCGGCTACTCGCCGACGCTCGAACCGCTGCCGCACATCGTCCGCCGGCTGGCCGCGAAGGTGGCCGCCCTCGGCCGGCGGGGCGTGCCGCTCGGGGTCGTCGGGCACTCGCTCGGCGGGCTGCTCCTGCGGATGGCCCTGCCCCGCGTCCCGGCGGCGGTCGTGAGGCACGCGGTGCTGCTCGGCACGCCGAACCACCCGCCGCGGCTGGCCCGGTGGGCGTGGCGGCTGCCGCCGTTCCGGCTGGCGTCCCGCGACTGCGGCCGGCTCCTCGCCACGCCGGCGCTTTACGAGGGCGTGCCGCCGCTGGACGTGCCGCACACGGTGGTCGCCGGCACCGCCGGGCCGTGCGGCCGGTGGAGCCCGTTCGGGGCGGACGCGAACGACGGCGTCGTGTCCGTGTGCGAGGCCCGCTGCCGGCCGGGCGACGAGCCGGTGCGGGTGCCGGCGTGGCACTCGTTCCTGATGGACGACGCCCGCGTCCGCCGGGTGGTCGTCGCCGCGATGGCGTGACGGTTGGGGTGAAGTCAAGCCGCGGCCGGCGGAACGGGCGGACGCTCCCGCTTTCCCGGGGGGGGCGGTAGCGGTAACGCGGAAGCATATCGCCGGCCGAGGGTTGGGGTCGAACGCGCCGTTTAAAAGCGGTAAAAACCGGGAACGATCACCACCCATGCCGCTCCCCCCGCCCGCCACCCCGGCCCGCCCGCTGACCCGGCGGGACGCCTTACTCGCCCTCGCCGTCGCGGCTCTGACGGCCGCCGTGTACGCCCCGTCCGTCGGCTTCGACTTCGTCAACTTCGACGACAACGAGTACGTCTACGCCAACCCCCACGTCCTCGAAGGGCCGACGGGCGAGAACGTGGCGTGGGCGTTCGCCACCGTCGCGGCGGCCAACTGGCACCCTCTCACCTGGGTGTCGCTCCAGCTCGACGCGGCGGCGTGGGGCGGCGACCCGGCCGGCTACCACCTCACGAATCTCCTCCTGCACGCGGCGAACGCGGCCCTCGTCTTCCTGATCTTCCGGCGGGCGACCGGGGCCGTCGGCCGCAGCGTGGCCGTGGCGGCGCTGTGGGGGTTGCACCCGCAGCACGTCGAGTCGGTGGCCTGGGTGAGCGAGCGGAAGGACGTGCTGAGCCTGTTCCTCGGCCTGCTCGCGGTCTGGTTCCACGTCCGCTACGCGGAAGCCCCGTCACGCCGGCGGTCGCTCCCGGTCATGATTTGCACGGCCCTCGGGCTGCTCGCCAAGCCGATGCTCGTGACGCTGCCGTTCGCACTGCTCTTGCTCGACTTTTGGCCCCTGGGGCGGGTGAAGTCGTGGGCCGACTTCGTCGCCGTGGCGGCCGAGAAGGCGTACCTCTTCCTCCTCGTCTTCCTGTCGTGCGGGGCGACCTTCTACGCCCAGACGTGGGGCGGGGCGGTCCGCGGGCTGCACGAGGTGTCGGCCGCCGACCGGGCCGGCGGGGCGGCGGTGGCGGTCGCCGCGTACCTGGGGCAGACGGCGTGGCCGGCCGGGCTGTCGGTCTACTACCCGCTCGTCCGCGACCGGCCCGAGTGGCAGCCGGTCCTCGCGGCCACCTTCGTCGTCGCGCTAACGCTCGGGGCGTGGCGGCTGCGGCGGCCGGCCCCGTACCTCCTCGTGGGTTGGCTCTGGTTCCTCGGCACGCTCGTGCCGGTCATCGGCCTCGTCCACGTCGGCCACGCCGCACGGGCCGACCGCTACGTCTACCTCCCGCACGTCGGCCTGCTGGCGGCCCTCGTGTGGGGGGCGGCCGACCTCCTCGCCCGGCTGCGGGTGCCGCCGGCGGCTCGCGGCGTCGTGGCCGCGGCGGTGGCGGCGGCGGCCGGCGTCGTCGCCGAGCGGCAGCTCGCCCACTGGCGGGACGGCGGCACGCTGTGGGCCCACTCCGTGGCCGTCGACCCGGACAACGCGTACGCCTGGCTCGGCCTCGGGCGGTACCACTACCACGGCCGCGGCGAGCGGGACGAGGCGGTCCGCTGCCTGGACGAGGCGCTGCGGGCCGACCCGGACAACTTCGAGGCCACCTGCCTGCGGATCAAAATCCTGGTCGAACAGGGCAAGCTCAAGTGGTGACACCGCGGGGCGGCCTTCTCCCTAAGATGGGGGTAACGACACGCCCCCTTCCGCGAACGGGTTCCGCCATGCCCTCGGCCAAGAACGTCCTCGGCGGCACGCTCAAGACCTGCTCGACCAGCCCGATGACCGGGTTCTACCGGACCGGGTGTTGCGACACCGGGGCCGACGACGAGGGCGTCCACACGGTGTGCGTCGAACTCACGGCCGAGTTCCTGGCGTTCAGCAAGAGCAAGGGGAACGACCTGAGCACGCCGGTCCCGATGTTCGGCTTCCCGGGCCTCAAGCCGGGCGACCGCTGGTGCCTGTGCGCCGCCCGCTGGCAGGAGGCCTACGATGCCGGCATGGCCCCCCGGGTCCACCTGGAGGCGACCCACATGGGCTCCCTCGAGTGGGTCGACCTGGACGCCCTGAGGGCCCACGCCCTCGACGTGCCGACCGCCTAACTCCCCCGCCACCTGACCCCCCGCCACCCCGCGCGACGGAGGCCGCCTCATGGACATCTCGGGCAACCGCGAGAGTGAGAACGTCGAGGACCGCCGCGGCATGGGCGGGGCCGGGCTGGCCCTCGGCGGCATCGGGTCGGTCGCCGTCGTCGTCCTCGGGCTGATCTTCGGGTTCGACCCCCGGCCCCTGTTGCAGAACCAGCAGAAGGGGGGTCCGGCCGCGAGCGGCCCGAAAGACCCGGCCGAGGAGAAGGCGGCCAAGTTCACGAGCGTGGTGTTGGCCAGCACCGAGGACGTGTGGGGCGACCAGTTCCCGAAGCTCTACAACCGGCCGTACAAGCGGCCCAAGCTGGTGATGTTCTCCGGGTCCGTGCAGTCGGCGTGCGGGCGGGCGGACGCGTCCGTCGGCCCGTTCTACTGCCCCGGCGACAGCTTCGTGTACATCGACCTGTCGTTCTTCAAGGAGATGGAGCAGCGGTTCAAAATCCCCGGCGACTTCCCGCGGGCCTACGTGGTGGCCCACGAGGTCGGCCACCACATCCAGAACCAGCTCGGGTACTCGAAGCTGACGGACTCGAAGCGGGGCGGGCGGGAGGAGAACCAGTACTCGGTGCGGCTCGAACTCCAGGCCGACTACCTGGCCGGCGTGTGGGCGTACCACGCCAAGAACAAGTTCAAGCTCGACGGCAACGACATCAAACAGGCGCTCAACGCCGCCCACCAGATCGGCGACGACGCCCTGACGAAGGGCCGGGTGCGGCCGGACGCCTTCACCCACGGCACGTCCCAGCAGCGGGAGCGTTACCTCCGGGAAGGGTTCGAGAGCGGCGACGGCTCGAAGCAGCGTCTCGACCAGTTCTTCAGCGTCCTTTACGAGCGGCTCTGACCGCCGCCGGACCGGCGGCGACTTGCCCTTGAGCCCCGGCGGCTCGGCGGGTTAGAGTGCGGCCCCGCCCCCCTTCCCTGTGGGTGGCCGTCCCACGGACGCCGGCATGGACGCCGCCCCGCCACCCGACCCGCTCCCCCGCCCCGACGCCGCCCGCGTCCGCGTCGATCGCGTCGTGGAACCCCTCTCCGGCCTGCCGCTCCTCCAGGTGAGCGTGTCGTGGGACGCCCCTGCCCCGGCGGCCGGCCTCTCGCTCGAAGTCCGCTACGACGGCGCGACCGCGAGCCGCTGGCCGGTCGGCCCCGTGGCCGCCGACGACGTGCCGCCGGGGTGCGTCCGTCTCGGGGCCGGGTTGCAACTTCCGCACGAGCCGAACGTCAGTCGCGTAGACGTCGCTGTCGTTAGCCCTCAAAGCGAAGTCATTGTCTATCGTGGCCCCGGCTTCCGAGCCGGGGCTGACACACCACCCCCGGCTCGGAAGCCGGGGCCACAAGAACAGCCGGCCACGCCGAGTCTGCTCGCCCGCACGGTCCGCTCCATGGCGTCCGGAGAGGTCCTTTCGCCCCGCCGGTGGGCCGCCCGCTTCGACCGCCTCGCCGAGAAGGCCGCGTACTTCCGCGAGCGCGTCCGAGGCAAGCTCCTCGCCCGCCGCTTCCCCCCGCGGACGACGCACGACGCTTACGTCGAGAGCACGGCCCTCACCCCCGCGGCCTGGGAGGCGATGACCGCCGCGACCGCCCGCTTCCGCCACCGGCCCACGTTCAGCGTCCTGATGCCGGTCTACAACGTCGAGCCGAAGTGGCTCCGCAAGGCCGTCGAGTCGGTGCGGGGGCAACTCTACCCGCACTGGGAACTCTGCCTCGCCGACGACGCGTCCACCGACCCGGCCACCGTGAAGGCCCTCGCCGCCCTCCCGGCCGACCCCCGCATCAAGCTCGCCCGCCGCCCCGCGAACGGCCACATCTGCGCCGCCACGAACACGGCCGCCGACCTCGCCACGGGTGAGTTCGTCTGCCTCATGGACAACGACGACGAGCTGGCCCCGCACGCCCACTGGGAGTTCGCCCGGCTCCTCCAGGACCACCCGACCGCCGACGTGATTTACAGCGACGAGGACAAGGTGGACGCCGCCGGCCGGCGGTACGACCCGCAGTTCAAACCCGATTGGTCGCCGGAACTGCTACTCGGTTACAACTACGTCAACCACCTCACCGCCTTGCGGCGGACGCTCTTCGAGCAGATCGGCCGCTTCCGCCCCGGCTTCGAGGGGGCCCAGGACCACGACGTGCTTTTGCGGGCGACGGAACACACGGACCGCGTCCACCACGTCCCGCGTGTCCTCTACCACTGGCGCTCGCTGCCGTCGTCCACGGCGTCGGCGGCGGGCGTGAAGGGCTACGTCCACACCGCCAGCCGGCGGGCGGTGGCGGAAGCGTTGCAGCGCCGCGGGGTGGCCGGCACGCTCTACGCCCCGCCTGTGGCCGAGCGGCTGAACCTGCCGATCCAGCAACTCGACGGGCCGGACGAGGGGCCGTCGGTCGCCGTCGTGGTCCACGGCCCGGCCGACGCGGCGGGCCTGACACTCGAAGCCGTCCGCGAGCGGACGGCCTACCGACCCTTCACCGTTCACACGTCCGCGTCAGACGCCGACGCACTCAACCGCGTGGCCGCCGGGCGAACCGAGGAGTTCGTCCTCTTCCTCGAAACCGGTGCCGAGCCGACCGACGCCCGGTGGCTGTCGCGGCTCGTGGCCCACGGCTCGCTCGACGGCGTCGGGGCGGCGACCGCCCGGCTCGTCGGCCCGACCGGCGCGGTGGTGTCGGCCGGCCCGGTCCTCGGACTGCGTGACGACGGCGGCCCGACCGACAGCTTCGCGGGCCTGCCGGCTGAAGCGGTGAGCTACTATTTCCTCGCCGAGACGAGCCGGAACGTCGGCACCGCCGGCGGGGCGTGCGTGCTCACCCGGCGGTCCACCTTCGACCGCCTCGGCGGCTTCGACGCCCGCCGCTTCCCCCGCTCCCTCTGGGCCGCCGACTACGGCCTTCGCGTTCGCGGCCTCGGCCTCCGTTGCGTGGCCGTCGCCGGGGCCGAAGTCCGCGTGCCGGCCGAAACCCGCCCCGCCGCCCGGCCGACAGAATTGTTGGCGTTGCGGGCCGCGTGGGGCCGTCCGGCCGACCCGTACCACAACGCGAACTGCTCGACGTGGGACGCCTTCCGGCCGGCGGCCGACGGGCCGGCCGCCGTGGTTCAAGGGGTAAAGACTTCGACGCCCCGCGTCCTCGGCGTGTCGCACACGCTGAACGCGGCCGAGGGTGCCCCCCGCTGCCTCGTGGACGTCGTCACCGGCCTCGCGGCTCGTGGCGCGATCGCGCCGGCCGTCTGGTCGCCGCTCGGGGGGCCGGCCGGCTCCGCCGTCCGGGCCGCCGGCGTGCCCGTCGTCGCCGACCCCGGCCCGTCGCCGAAGCGGTTCGTGGACGGCCTCTGGGCGGCCCGCGAGTACGCCCGCTTCCGCCGCTTCGCCCGCGGCCTGCTCCGCGCCGAGAAGCCCGACCTCGTGCTGGCGAACACGCTCCTCGCCTTCCCGCTCGTGGAGGCGGCCGCGGCGGCCGGCGTGCCGTCCGTGTGGGTGCTGCACGAGAGCTACAACGAAGCCCAGCTCGCGGCCCTCTTCCCGCCGTTCACGGTGCGGCGGATCGCGGCCGCGTTCGCCCTGGCGACGCGGGTGGTGCCCGTGTCGCACGGCGCGGCCGAGCGGTACGCCCGCTTCGACGCGCGACGCAACGTCCGCGTCATTCACAACGGCGTCGATGCGGCCGCATTCGATGCCTACCTGCGCCGCACGCCGCGCGAGGCGGCGGCCCGCGATGTGGGCACGCCGGCCGGGAAGCGGGTGGTCCTCGCCGTCGGCACCGTCTGCGAGCGGAAGGGGCAGCACACGCTCGTGGAGGCGGCCGCCCTCCTGCGGCGGACGCGAAGTGACTTCGTCTGCCACCTCGTCGGGGCCCGCGATTCGGTCCCGTACACCGCCTACGTCCGCGACCTGATCCGCCGCCGCGGGCTCGAAGGCGTGGTCCGCCTCGTGCCCGAGACCGGCGACGTGCGGCCGCACTACCGCTCGGCCGACCTGTTCGTGAACTGCTCGCACCTGGAGGCGTACAGCCTCTCGGTGCTGGAAGCCGAGGCGTTCGGCCTGCCGGTCGTCTCGACACCGTGCTGCGGCGTCCGCGAGCAGGTGGCGTGGGGGGCGAACGCGCTCCGCTTCCCGTTCGGCGACGCCCCCGCCCTCGCCGCCCACCTCGACCGCCTCCTCGCCGACGACGCCCTGCGGGCCGACATGGGCCGCGAGTCGCGGGCGGCGTTCGACGCCCACCTGACCCACGACGGCATGCTCGACCAGTACGAGGCGGTCGTCCTCGCGGCGGCCGGGCGGGCACCCCGGACGGCGTCACCGGGTCGTAGTTCGCAACGGGCGGCGTGACGATGAAGCTGCACCACCTGGCCCCGTTCGCCCCGCTCCGAACCGGCCTCCGCCGGCTCGCGGCGGCGTTCCGCGAGCCGGACGGCTCCCTCGAACGGCACGACCTCCCGCGGCTCAACCGCATCTTCGCCGACTGCGGCATCCGCCCGTTGGTCGCTCCCCCAACGCTCGCCGACGACCCCGCTCGCATTGTTCTTGGTACGCTCCTCGGCAGCCGCCGCGGCCGCCGCCGCTTCCCGAACGCCCTCTCGGCCGGTGCCGACGGGCCGTTCGTCAAGTGGCTCATCGGCGGCCTTCCGCCGACCGACGGCGAGCGTATCCGCACACTCTTCGCATCCCACTTCGGCGAGCGCTGCAAGCGAGTCTACGACTACCGCCCCGACCTCCGCGAGCTGTTCCCGCTCGGGCTGACGCCGCAACACCGGGGCCACCTCCTCCGCTGGCTGCTCACCCACGGGGCCGCCGAACTCGGGCTGTCCGCCGAAGAAGTGCTGTGGGGCCTGGTCGAACTCGACGAGCGGCCCGACCGCGGGATCGTGCCGTCGTTCCTCGTGAACGCGCGATGGCAGGCGGCCGTCCCGCACGGGCTGACGGTGTTCGGCTGGCCGACGCTCCTCGCCCACCTTGCGGCCGAACACGGGGCCCGCGGCCGCTGGTTCCGCGAATTGCGATTACCGCCCGTTTACCGCCCGTGGGACGAACTGACGCTCTTCCGCCGGGCGTGCCCCGATCAAACGCGAGACTTCCCGGCACACGACCCCGCCGCCGTGGGGGCATGGCTCGACCGCCGCACCGACCTCCCGCGACCGCCGGCCGAGTGGCGGACGCGGCTCGCGGCCGACCTCGCCGCCGGCTTGCCGACGACGCCCGGGGTGAACCTGCTCGCCCACTTCCGCCACCCGTCCGGGCTGCGGCAGGCAGCCCGCGACTGTGACGCCGCGTTGTCGCTCGCCGGCGTGCGGACGGCCCGCCGCGACTTGCCGCCGCTCCTGTTCCCCGGCGACCTCGCCGAGCGCGGCCCGTGCCATTCGCAGGAGGTCCACCCCACTTCCGTCGCGGTCCTGGCCGTCAACTCGTTCCTCGTCGACTACCTGCCCGCCGCCGGCCTCCACCCCGCCCCCGGCGTCCGCCGCGTCGGCTACCTGTACTGGGAGCTGGACGACTTCCCCGCCGCCTGGGCCGCCCACCTGCGGGCCTTCGACGAACTCTGGGCCCCCACCACGTTCGTCGCCGACGCCCTCCGCCGCCGCGTGCCCGACCGGCCGGTGGTGCCGATGCTCCCGGGGGTCGAACTCTCGCCGTTCGAGCCGCGGCCGCGCTCGTTCTTCGGGCTGCCGGACGGCCGCTTCCTCGTCCTGTTCGCGTTCGACATGGGCAGCGTGATGGCCCGCAAGAACCCGCTCGCGGTGGTCGCCGCCTTCCGCGAAGCGTTCCGCCCGAACGACCGCGTCCACCTCGCCATCAAGGTGTCGAACGGCTCGTCGCGGCCCGCCGAGTTGGCGAAGCTCGCGGACGCGGTGCGGGGCGTGAACGGCACGCTCCTCGACGCCCACCTGCCGCGGGCCGACGCCCTCGCCCTGCTCGCGTCTTGCGATTGTTACGCCTCCCTGCACCGGGCCGAAGGGCTCGGCCTCGGCATGGCGGAAGCGATGCTTTTCGGCAAGCCGACGCTCGGCACCCGCTATTCCGGCAACCTCGACTTCATGACCGACGACACCGCGTACCTGGTCGATCACACCCTCGCCGCGGTCGGCCCCGACGCCGGGCAGTACCGCGTCGGCCGGCGGTGGGCCGACCCGGACGTCGCCCACGCGGCCGCCCTCCTCCGCGCGATCCACGACCGCCCGGACGACGCCCGCGAACGCGGCCGGCGGGCGCAGATCGACCTCCGCGAGCGGCTCGCCCCCGCCGCCGCCGGGGCCAGAATGGCCGCCCGCCTCCGCCACCTCGACCGCACCCGCGAGGCCCACCCATGACGCCGGTTCTCCTGAGCCCCGAACCGCTGATCGCCGCCGGCCGCGTCGTCCTCCGCCTCTTCCGCAAGCTCCTCGACTGGTGGCGCGGCGAGACGGCCCGCACGTACTTCGACCCGCACTCGCCCCGCGAACTCGCCGGCCTCCTCGCCCCGTTCGACCTCCCCGCCCCGACCGCCGACGCCACGCAGGCCGGCGACGGCCCCGCCGGCGCGGCCCGCTTCGTCCTCGGGCTGTGGGCCACGTCACCCGCGGTTCGCCGCCAGTTCCCCGACGGGCTCACGGCCGGCGAAGACGGGCCGTTCGCCCGCTGGCTCGCCGCCGGGGGGCCGGCCCGCTTCGGGCTGACGACCGCGGGCGTGGCGAACGTCCGGGCGGCGTTCGCGGAACGGCCGTTCGACCGCGTGGCCCGCGTCTACGAGGGGCGGGCCGACGTGCGGGCGGCCCACCCGCTCGGCCTCACCCCGGCCGGCCGCGGCGACTACGCCCACTGGCTCCTCCTCAACGGCCGGGCCGAGGTCGGCTTCACCGCCGACGACGTGTTGTGGTTCCTCTTCGCCCTCGCCGTCGACCCCGCGTGCGGGCTGGCCGCCACCTTCCGCGTCACCACCGACTGGCAGCGGGCGGTGCCGCACGGGCTGACCGTGTTCGGCTGGGAGGCTCTAAGAAAGCACGTCGCCGAAACCTTCCCCGACCGCTGCGGCCGCTGGCTGCGCGGGGCTTCGCTCACCGACGCCTTCGGGCCGTGGGATCAGGTTTTGCTCCTCCAACACGCCCACCCGAAGCTCGTGCCGGAAGCCGCCGTCCGCGCCGCGGAGGCGAGCGACCCAGGTCCGCTCGTCGCGTTCCTCAGCGGTCAGCGAACCGTCCCCCGCCCACCGGCCGCGTGGCTCGCCCGGCTCGCCGCCGACGTGCGATCCGGCCTCGCCGCCGAGCCGGGGGTGAACCTCCTCGGCTACTTCCGCTACGACTCGGGGCTGCAAGAGGAGATCGTGCAGAAGGCGGCCGCGTTCCGGCGGGCCGGGTATCGCACCGCCCTCCGCGACTTCCCCGTCTGCTACCCCCGCGACTGGCGGGACGCCGACGACTACACCGCCCCCGAGCTGTTCCCCGTCTCGATCCACACCGTCGGGGCCGGCGAGTGGGTCGATCGGCATTACCAGCGCACCGGCCTCCACCCCCGGCCGGGGGCGTACCGCGTCGTCAACTGGCTCTGGGAGTTGGAAGCGTTCCCCCGCGAGGCGATCGACCACGCAGGCGTCATTGACGAGGTCTGGACGCCGTCGACGTTCTGCACCGAAGCCGTCCGCAAGGTGGTCGGCGACCGGCCGGTCCACACGCTCCTGCCGGCCGTGGCGTTGCCGGCGTTCGCCCCGCTGCCGCGCTCGCACTTCGGCCTGCCGGACGACCGCCTCTTGTTCCTCTTCATGTTCGACATGGGGAGCGTGATGGAGCGGAAGAACCCGCTCGGCCTGATCGCCGCCTTCCGCGAGGCGTTCGGCACCGGCGACCGGACCCACCTCGCCATCAAGGTGTCCCGCGCGACCGCCCGCCCGGCCGACCGCGACCGGCTGATGGCGGCCGCCGACGCGGCCGGGGTGACGGTCATCGACCGCGTCATGCCGCGGGCCGAGGCGCTGGCCCTGATGGCGACGTGCGACGCCTACGTGTCGCTCCACCGCTCGGAGGGCTTCGGGTTCACGCTCGCCGAGGCGATGCTGATGGGCAAGCCGACCGTCGGCACGAACTACTCGGCCCCGCTCGACTTCATGACGCCGGCGAACAGCCTGCTGGTCGATTATCGGCGGGCGACGCTCGACCGCGAACACGGCCCGTACCCGGCCGGGGCGGCGTGGGCCGAGCCGTCGGTCGGCCACGCGGCCGAGCGGATGCGGTGGGTGGCGGCGAACCGCGAGGAAGCGGCGGCTTTGGGTGCGAAGGGGCGGGACGAGGTGGCGGCCCTGCTCTCGCAGGAGGCGGCCGGCCGGCGGATGCTGGCCCGGGTGGAGGAGATTCGGGCCGGGTTGCGGGGCAGGCCCGCCGTCACCCCGGCAACGTCTTGAGCAGGTTGACCATCTCGACGGCCGTCACGGCGGCCTCGAACCCTTTGTTCCCGGCCTTCGCCCCGGCCCGGTTGATCGCCTGGTCGAGGGTGTCGCACGTCAGCACGCCGAAGACGATCGGCACGCCGCAGTTCAACGCCGCGTGGGCGATGCCGTTCGTGGCCGCCCCGGCGACGTGGTCGTAGTGGTCGGTGTCGCCCTTGATGACGCACCCGAGGCAGATCACGGCCGCGTACTTCCCCGACTTCCCGAGCCGGAGGGCGACGGCCGGGATCTCGTAGGCCCCCGGCACCTTGACCACGTCCACGCGGTCGTCCCCGACCCCGTGCCGGCGGAGGGCGTCGGCCGCCCCGGCGGTGAGCGGGTCGACCACGATCGCGTTGAACCGGGCCGCCACGATGGCGAACCGGCCGGCCGGGGGGGCGAAGTCGCCTTCGTAAACCATAACTACGCCTATCAACCAAGTGGGTAGAGGATTACAATTTATCTCTGTAAAGTCGCTTAACTTCCGCAATACTGCGACATTTCCCACCTAGATGGATAATGGCGTGGCAGTTAGGGCAAACTGGCCGCAAATCCTCAACCGGATTCACCACATACTCTCCACCCATTGTGGAAATTAGACGTACGTGATGAACGTGCACAAAGCCGTCTGCTATCGGTCCATAGATGTCTGAAAGCGATTTTGCGCACACACTGCACTTTGTCCCATAGTGCCGAATGCACTCCTCTCTAGCTTCTTGATTTCGCTCGTAGGCATTCTCTAGGCTTTGACTCGCCCCTCCCTCTAAAAATTTCTTGACCTCTCCGAAGCCTATAGGAAACTCCGGTGTAGACTCGTGCCCGACACTTGGAACGCCGAGATCATTTTTGTCGAAACTATACAATCCACCCTTCTCGATTACCTTCAACCCGTGGAAATCTGGATAATGTGTCATTACTCGTTCAACAGCCCCCCTCGCTTCCAACATCTGATCCCACGTCGCCCCGCCCAGCATCAACTCATCAATCTTCGCTTGGCCCTCACCGAACTTGTGCCCTAGCCAGTTCTTCTTTGGGTCATTTTCGTCGATGCGTGAACCACCCAAAATTACTTCAACAGTCCGTTGTCGGTCACGGGCAATATCTCGATTAGTACTCATGCACCAACCTCAAAGCTGCATGGATCAGCCGCAAAATGGCATTCGCATCTATTCTCCGCTTTCGCTCAAACCACTATGACAGCATCGCACTCGCCAGGAAGTCGGCGTTCGTCTTGTGCTTGCCCATCTGCTTGAGGAGCAGGTCCATCGCCTCCACCGGGTTCATGTCGGCCAGCACCTTGTGGAGGATGAACACCAGCCGCAGCTCCTCGGCGTCCCGCAGCAACTCCTCCTTACGGGTGCCGCTGCGGAGTACGTCGATGGCCGGGTAGACCCGCCGGTCGACCATCCGACGGTCGAGGTGGACCTCCATGTTCCCCGTCCCCTTGAACTCCTCGAAGATGACCTCGTCCATCTTGCTCCCGGTGTCCACCAGGGCCGTCGCCAGGATGGTCAGCGAGCCCCCCTCGGCCACGTTCCGGGCGGCCCCGAGGAACCGCTTCGGCTTGTACAGGGCGGTCGCGTCCAGGCCCCCGGACAGGAGCTTGCCGGACCCCGGCGACACCGTGTTGTACGCCCGGGCCAGCCGGGTGATGGAGTCGAGGAGGATGACCACGTCGACCCCGTACTCGACCAGCCGCTTGGCCTTCTCGATTACCATCTCGCTCACCTGGACGTGCCGCTCGGGCGGCTCGTCGAACGTGCTGCTCACCACCTCCACCTTTGGCCCGACCACCGTCCGGCTCATGTCCGTCACCTCCTCCGGCCGCTCGTCGATTAGCAGGACGATGACGTAGCACTCGGGGTGGTTCTTGATGATCGCGTTGGCCATCTTCTGGAGGAGGACCGTCTTGCCGGTCCGCGGCGGGGCCACGATCAGCCCCCGCTGGCCCTTGCCGATGGGGGTGACGAGGTCCATCACCCGCATGTCCATGTCGCCGCCCTCGCCTTCGAGCCGCAGCCGCTTCTCCGGGTGGAGCGGCGTCAGGTCGTCGAACACGACCTTCGAGGTCAGCAGGTCGGGCTCGAAGTAGTTGACGGCCTCGACCCGCAGCAGCGCGAAGTACCGCTCGTTCTCCTTCGGCGGACGGATCTGGCCCGACACCATCGACCCGGTGCGGAGGCCGAACCGGCGGATCTGGCTCGGCGAGATGTAGATGTCGTCCGGGCACGGGAGGTAGTTGTAGTCGGGGCTGCGGAGGAACCCGAACCCGTCGGGCAGGACTTCGAGGGTGCCCTCGCCGAACATCAGGCCGTTGGCCTTCACCCGCTCCTTGAGGATGCGGAAGATGAGGTCCTGCTTCTTGAGCCCGGCCACCTCCTCGCGGGGGATGTTCTCGTCCTTCGCCGCCTGCTGGAGCTGCACGATGGTCATGTGCTGCAGCTCGGTGATGTACGTGTTCCCCTTCTTGATCTCCTCGTACCGGGAGTTCGTCTCGGCGTCGAACCCGCTCTCGAACGGTTGGCCGTCGGCGTGCGGCGGGGCGGGCCGGCGGCGGTCGGCGTGGTCGGCCGGGCGGGGCGGCCGGGGGGCCGGCGCCGGGGCGTGTGG